>CANQBD010000035.1 GCA_947589245.1 uncultured Anaeroplasmataceae bacterium | reverse complement strand
AAGGTTCGGTGGTGTAGTGGTTAACATGCTAGTCTGTCACACTGGAGATCGCGGGTTCAAGTCCCGTCCGAACCGCCATTTTTGCCTCGGTAGCTCAGTCGGTAGAGCAAAGGACTGAAAATCCTTGTGTCGGCAGTTCGATTCTGCCCTGAGGCACCATTTTAAACTTTCAAACCTTTCTTATATTATGACCTAGCTGAATATTTCGGCTAGGTTATTTTTTTATTTATTTTTCAATAATAATATTTTTATATTTTGCTTTTCTAAAAAGTTAAATTATAGTATAATTAATTTGGTGATGTTTATGGACAATATCGTTCAATTTTTTCAAGATAATTTAGTATTTAGAATTTGTTTAGATGCCTATTTTGCATTATTAGTAATTTCTTTTATTGTTTTTTTAGCTTTAAAAATCAAAAAGGTTTTTATTTTAGTAATAATTGGCATATTTATTGGGGTAATAAATTGGTTTGCTAATGCTGTTGATTTAGAAATTTCTAAATATATTTATTCTGTCTTTTTTGGTTTTTATCTTTTGATATGTATCATATTAGCAGCTCCTGAAATTAGAAAACTTATGGATGTTCAAAAGAAGGCTGATACAAGAGCTAACATGATTGTTTCTTCAACTGAAGCAACTAAAGAAGCAATTGTAGAGGCTGTATTTCATATGTCTTCCACTAAGGTTGGAGCTTTAATTACGATTGAACAACATAATTCCTTAGATCAATATGCTGAAAGAGCTATTCAATTAAATTCCGACATTTCTAAAGAATTATTAGAACAAATTTTTATTAAGGATTCACCTTTACATGATGGGGGTGTTATCATTCGTGGTAATAAGATTGTCTGTGCTGGTGCTTATTATGTATTAACTCAAGATGAATCTATTGATAAAACGATGGGTTCAAGACATCGTTCGGCTGTAGGTATTTCTGAAATAACAGATTCATTGACTATTATTGTTTCTGAGGAAACTGGTGCTGTGCATGTTGCTACAGCGGGCTGTATGGTAGCTATTGATAATAAATCAGGATTAATGGAATACATTAATTTGTTCTTAGGAAAATAGGAGGTTTAAAAGATGAAAATTTTAAATTTAATTTTAGAAGCCCTTATGTCACCATATTGGTTATTTATTAGAACAACCAATAATAGTAAGAACTTTTTTGCTAATTATGCTAAACCGTTAATTGTTTTGGTTATTTCTTTAGTAGTAGTTACTTTATTAGTTATTTATTTTTATTTTGACGTTTTATTTAAATAAAGAGGAGGCTAATGCTTATGAATCAGCATCCATTGATTCCTTTAGTATTTAGTGTCATTTTGACATTATTAATGCTTAAACAATGTTTATCTAGAAAAAAAATCTTAAAAGTCAGATTATTTCTGGCTTTCTTTTTGAGCTTTATTTCAGCTTTGTTGTTAGCTTTTTATGGGGAAATCCAAAGATTAGAAAATGGTATTGAATATCTAAATTGGGTTTTATTAGTTTTAGATATTATAATAGGAGTCATTTTTATTGTATTTAGTGAATTGTCATCTATGAATGCTCAATTTACTCAAGATTTATTATCAACCTTACAAAAAACTAAATATTATGTTTTGATTGATCGTAAAAATCGAGTTAAAGAAATATCTAATTTATTTTTAAATGATTTAGATATAGAAGAAAATGAAGCATATAAAAAGAATTTGTTTGATTTAATTGAACAAAAATATCAAATTACTAGTGTAAATGGAACCCAAACTAATGCTAGTGATTTAAATATTTTTTATAAAGATGCTGAAAATCATAATGTAGAAATGAATTTAATTTTAGTAGATAAAAATGGTGATGAGTTTGCCTATTATTTTGCTGAAACTATGATAATGACTTTTGGTAAATTTAGAGGTCGATTATTTGTTGGCGAGAAAAAATCATCTGAGAATCTTATAGGTATGGAAAAAAATTTAGCTGAATCAAGCGAGGAATTAGATATCATAAAAAGTCGTTTTGGAATAATTTTGGATAAAACAAAGGATGGTATTTTCTTTAATAATTTATCCGAAAAATCAATTTGGTTAAATGATGTTCTTGTTGAAGACTTATCGTTAACTGAAAATGATTTAAATTTTCAAGATTTTATAGCAAATATTCACCCTGATGATCGAGCAATGTATCAGACTAAAATTAGCCAAGTTAATAATTTGCATCCTAACTATTCCATTTCTTATCGTTATAATATTGGTTCTAGATATGCTTATGTAAAAGAAGAAGGTAGTAGAATTAGTAATGGTAAGACAATTGAACTTTGTGGTGTTATTAGAATTTTAGATAATTATCGTTTTGAAAAAACTAAAACAGAATTAGATGGCATATTAGGTGAGGCAGAAATGTTGGCTCAGATAAATAATTTATATAAAAATGGTAAAACTTTTGAAGTTGTTTTGATTAAGATGTCATCCATTCCAGAAATTAACGAGACCTATGGTAGAATCATGGGTAATATGTCTTTATCCGAATATATTAAGCTTATTAGAAATCATTATGTCGATGCGAACATGATTTATCGTCTTACTGGTTTAGAATTTGTAGCTATAATAACTGATTATCGTAAGATGGAACAATTAAAAAATGCTTTAAACAATAAAGAAAAGATTTTACATGTTGCTGCTGAATATGGTTCTACAAGTGTTAAAATTGATGTTAACATGGGTATTTGTTATTCTAGTGATGGTAGAGATGCCAAAGATATTATTGCCAAAAGCAAAGAAACACTACGTTTTTGTACTAACCCTCAATTTAAAGCAAGCTTTGCTTATTATAAGGATATTAGATGATAAAATCTGAAGCTAGAGAATTTGCTAAAAAAATATTAGCAAATGTTGATTTGAGGATACGTTCTAAAAAATGTTTAAATACTTTATTAGAAGCTAACTACCTTGAGAGATTTAATAAAATTGCTATTTATTATCCATTGAAAAATGAAATTACTATTTTAGATTTAATTTACTTATTAGATAAAGAATTTTATTTGCCTAAAACAATAGATAATGATTTGTATTTTGTAAAATTAGAAAATATCAATCATTTAAAAAAGGGTAATTTTGGCATTTTAGAGCCCATAGGTAATCCTGTTAATCTTAATGAGTTAGAGGTGATAATTATTCCTTGTTTAGCTATTTCTAATGATAATAAACGCTTAGGTTATGGTAGAGGTTATTATGATCGCGCTCTTCAAAATTATAAAGGCTTGAAGATTGGTGTTTGTTTGGAAGAATTAGTTGGATTGCCAATTGAGATGGAGCACTATGACTTGAAATTAGATATTATTTTAAGAGGATAAAATTATGGTAAGTGTAATATTGATGATGGCTGGTAATTCTAGCCGAATGAATACTGCTGAAAAAAAAGTATATTTACCACTAGGAAATAAACTTGTTTATGAACACTCACTTGATTTGTTTTTAAGTTATCATTTTGAGGTTGTTTGTGTTATCAAGGAAGAAGACAAGCATTATCTAGATAATTATTTGACAAAAGTTAAATATGTCTATGGTGGTAATACAAGACAGGAAAGTGTTTATAATGGTCTTAAGGTAGCTACTAGTGATTTTGTTTTAATTCATGATGCTGCTCGACCTTTGGTATCAAGAAGAATAATTGATGAGTGCTTAGAAGCAATCAAAGAGAAAAAGGCCTTCTTAGTAACGATTCCTAGTAAAGATTCAATTTATAATAAAAATCCTTTGAAAAGTGTTTCTAGGGATAATATCACTTTAGCCCAAACTCCTCAAGGCGGTAATCGTAAAGCTTTATTAATTGCCCATGAAAAAGCGATTCAAGAAAAATTTATGGCTACTGATGATATTTCTTTATTGCTTAAATATGGTAAAGATTCAGTTAAACTAATAGCTGGAGATGAAAACAATTTTAAAATTACTACTCAATTGGATTACATCTTAGCAAAGGAGTTGGTTAAAAATGTTTAGAATTGGTCATGCTTGGGATACTCACAAATTAGTTAAAGATCGTAAGTTAATTCTTGGTGGTGTAGAATTTAAAAGTAATTTAGGTCTTTTAGGACATTCTGATGCTGATGTTGTTTTGCATGCCGTAGCCGAAAGTTTTTTAGGCAGTTTGGCTTTGGGAGATTTAGGGACCTTTTATCCTGATACAGCTTTGGACACCTTAAATATGGATAGTAAAATTATTTTAAAGGAATGTTATCAAAAGGTCTTAGAGGCAGGATATAAGTTAAATAATTTAGATTTAACAATTTATGCTGAAAAGATTAAGATTGCACCTTACAATTTAAGTATTAGAATGAGTATTGCTGAAATTTTAAATGTTGATCTTTCCTTAGTAAGTGTTAAAGCAACGACATGGGAAGGAATGGGTTTTGTTGGTCGTAACGAAGCAATTGCCTGTGAATGCGTTTGCCTTATTGAAAAATAATTATTAATAGTTTGAAAAAATGAAAATATAATACCTGAATTTGGGATTAACCCCTAAAATGGGGTGTTAAAAAAGTAAATAATTAGGAATCAAACTCGGTTTT
>CANQBD010000034.1 GCA_947589245.1 uncultured Anaeroplasmataceae bacterium | reverse complement strand
TGAATCTATTCGTAGATCCTATAAACATAAAAAAAGAAGCTGTTAGAAACTTTTTAGTTTCTTAACAGCCCCTTTTTATATTATATGACGTTTAAAATAGCCTCGCGTATATTTAGAAGAATTAAAATAATTACTTTTTTCATCTAAATTATTTAATTTATTTTGAAAAGATTTAATTATTTTAAGGGCCTCGTTATAGCTTTCAGTTGTAAATTGTAGTCTTAGTCTTGCAGCATATTTGGCAATATCTTTTAATTCATCAATTAAATTAAGAGGGCGTGAATTTAAAATTTGAGTGTAACAGTCTTTATGGATAATTGGAAATTTGGCCTGTTCATCAGCTATGAAATATTGGTGCTTATTACAGTTCAAACATTCATTATACCGCTTTAATGGACAATATTTCATAGTCATCAAGGTAGCACGACCATAAACAATATATTCAAGATTGGGATTATTTCCATATTTTTTATATCCTGCATAAATATCTTTAAGATCCTTAAATGATGCTTCAAGTCCTAAAGTGACAAATTTAATACCAGCTTGATGCAAGTAATAAACTGCCAAAGAATTGATGGCATTGAAAGAATAGTCGCTTATCAGCTCTTTATCACCCTGATACTTGTATATACCACCATAATCACCTACTAAAACATAATCAGCTTTTATATCTTCATATTTAGCATTGACATATGGTGAATAATTTTTATAATAAATAGTTTTTATTCCAGAATCAACACAAGCTTGATATTGTTCTAAAGTATTACAAAAAGCTACAAGCTCAGTCTCGGGTGTAGAAGAAATTAAAAAAGAATTTTCCGTGATAGTTGGTAATTTTCTTTTGCCTTGTAAATCATTTTCGATTAAGGAAATAAGCTTACGTCTAGTATTATTGATTTCAGCAATGGTCATAAAAACTTTACCATTCAGGTCATTTAAAACATTTTTAAGATAAAATGATGTTTCACTAAGCTTTCCTAACTGCTTGGTTAAAATGTCCTCATCAAGCGGTTTATTAAGAGCTTCAATCAAATTGACATCGCTTGCTACCTCATAATTTTTATTTAGAATCGCACATTTAAGCTTTAAAGGCTTTCCAGCAGTACCAGTTACCATAATTGTTATGCCAAGCTTATACTGGTTATCAACTGTTGTATCAAGAGAAGAATCAATCATTTTATAAATTTTTGTATGAATAGGAATTTCTTTAAAAATATCTAAATAGATGATGTTTTTTCCTACATTTACACTTTTATTATTAGCATCATAGATATTGTCAATTGAAAAATAATAATCTGCATCATTTAGCTCTAAACGGATCCGGTCTTTAATTAAAATGGTATCAATTAATTTACAAGCTGTTAATTTACCTTTTTTACCTATTATTTCACCAATCAATTTTCCCTCATTACTTTTTTTATTCTCATCTACTATAAATCCGTTGTTTTCACCGAAAATAAAACCCTTTGTATATGGGCGATGAAAGATTGATTCAAGGCTTTTGGGTTCATAGAAAGAATCAGTAATTTTCTTACGATATTCACTAGTTATAACTTTCACATATTCCTTATTTTTCATTCGACCTTCTAGCTTTAAAGAAGCAACACCCAGCTTAATAAGTTCAGGTAAATAAGCAGATATATTTAAATCTTTCATAGATAAAAAATAAGCTTCTTTTCCTAATAAAGTATCATCGCGATATAAACTATATAAACGCCGGCAATTTTGACTACAGCGTCCTCGATTGCCACTTCTTAAGGAAAGATAAGAGCTTAAAAGACAACCACCACTATAAGAGACACATAAGGCTCCATGTGCAAAGACTTCAAGTTCAATCTTGGAGTTTCTTTTTATATTAGCAATTTCTTCAATACTATTTTCTCTAGCAAGTACGACACGCTTAGCGCCAAGCTTTTCAAAATACAATGTATCGTTTAAATCTTTTACACCAGCTTGAGTTGATATATGAGCTTCCATAAGGGGCAAATTTTTAATCACATAAGCGATAAGAGCATAATCAGCTAAAATCATGCCATCAACTCCGATTGTATAAAGGTAGTTAACATAGTTAATACTTTCTTGAAGTTCACTTTCTTTAATGATTGTATTGACTGTAACATAAACTTTTTTATTTAATGAATGAGCTAGCTTTAAAATTTTTTCTAATTCTTCAAAGTTTAAATTTTGTGCATAAGCTCGAGCTCCAAAAAGTGAGGTTGCACAGTAAATGGCATCACAACCACTATATAAAGCAATTTTAGCACATTCAAAATCTCCCGCTGGAGCTAATAATTCAATCATCATACTACCTCTTTATACATCATTAATTAAAAATATTATAACATAAAATAACCATTAAAAGTAGTGACATTTTGAAGTATTAAAAGTATAATATATTTAAGAAGGAAGTGAAATTATGGCTGAAGAGGAAAAACTAAAAGCTGATTCTATAGAAAAATTGAATGACTTTGAAAAAATCAAAAACCGCTTAAGCTATGATTTGATTTCTTACATGACCATCGAAGATACGCTAAATTTTCCACTTTTACATAAGAACGATGTTGTAGCTTTAAAAAAAACAGATTACTATAGTCCAGCTGATTTAGTCCTTTATGAAGTGGAAGAGTTTTATTTTTTAAGAAGAATCATTGAAATCAAAGAGGATAAGGTTTATGTCTGCGGAGATAATGAGATGCTTGTTAGAGTAATTGATTTGAATTCAATTATTGCTAGAGCTATTTCGCGTGAGCGAGGAACAAAGCGGCTTTCACTAATCTTAGAGTCTAGAAAGAAGCTTTATACTAAAGCCATTGTGAAAAAAGGAAAATCCAGAATTAAGAATCACTTACAATATGATGATGAGATCAGTTTATCAGATGCATATAATCAAGCTTTACAAGCTACACTTCCTAGACAAATCGAGACAACGAAAACAAGTGAACAGGCCGTGCCGATTGATGCTCGATTAGCTAAAGAATTAGCTGTTTTTAAGAGTCCAATTCAAAAATTGCGTGAATTTGAACATCCAGAAGAGGTTGATTCTAAGGAAGACCATGAAGAAATTATTTCAGAGGATATCTAGTATTTATTACTAGATATTTTATTTTATATAATTTTATCTAATAAAATATAATATTACTTTTAATGTTTTTTAAAATTACTTAAATTTTGAAATTTTTTTTACTATACTCTAATATGCAAATTGGTAAAAAAAATATTTCCTGAATAATCTAGTTTTTAAAATTAAATAAAGAGATATTATTAATTTGATAATAAGATTTTAATATTTGTTTTAGTGTTTTTATTAACTAGATAAAAGACGAAAAATAATCTAGTTTTTTTATTATCTTTATGGTATAATTTTTAAGCCCTATCATATTTAATTTGATTGCTTTTATATATTATAAATATATAAATATTACATTTATTGAAAATAATAATAAGGAGGAGGAATTCAATTGAAAATAAAAATTAATAATCAAATTAGGGAAGTTAAAGAAAAAACTAGAGTATCTGAACTAATTGAGGGAGATAAATATCAATATCAAGCTGCCCGAGTTAATAATCGAATAAGAGAACTTGATTATCTAATAACTAGTGATAGTAAAGTAGAATTTTTATCATTATCGGATAGTGAAGCTGTGACTATTTATCAATCAACATTACGTTATCTGATTGTTATGGCTGTTAAAAGGGTTTTTCCTAAGGCTAGGATCATTTTTAACTATAGTGTTTCAAGATCAATTTTTGCTAGTATATCTAATATTAATCATCCCTTTTTACAGGCTGATTTAGATCAAATTAAAAAAGAGTTTGAGACTATTGTAAAGAAAGATCTTCCGATCAAACGTTTTAGTGTAACAAAAGAGGAAGCTAATCACTATTACAATGAGGTGGGTTTTAAGGATAAAGCTAGAATTTTAGCCTATCGTAAAGAATCCACAGTTCATATGTATGAATGTGATGGATATAAAAACTATATGTTTGGCTATATGTTACCATCTACAGGCTATATTAAGGCATATAAATTTAGTCTATACGCTCCCGGTTTTATCATTCAATATCCTCGATCAGAGGTTAAGGGTGAAATTCCTGAATTTACAGATGAACGAGTTTTCCAAAATGCTTTAAAAGAAGCTAATAAATGGGGAAATATAACTTCAGCTAGCTACATTTATCAAATGAATGAACTAATTGAGCGAGGAGACGCCCTAGAATTCATTAATCTATGTGAAACCCGCCACAACAATCAATTAGCAGAACTTGGAGAGAAGATTTTACATGATATTGATACTATTAGGCTAATTGCGGTTGCAGGACCTTCATCAAGCGGTAAAACAACATTCACAAATCGTTTAAGGATTGAGTTAAAGAGTTTAGGTATCGAACCTTTAATGATTAGTGTTGATGACTTCTATAACGAGGGTCATCTAGCTCCTTTAGATGAATTTGGTAAACCTGATTTTGAACATATTGATGCGCTTGACCGAAAGCTTTTTGATGAGGTAATATATAAATTGATTGCTGGTGAAGAAGTTGCTTTACCACATTATGAATTTAAAACAGCCGAAAGAACCTTTGGAAAGCCTATAAAGCTTTTAAAACATCAACCTATCATGATTGAAGGAATACATGCTTTAAATGATGATTTAACACCATCTATCGAAAATGATTTAAAGTTTAAAATTTACATTGCACCACAGGCTCAACTACACATTGATGATCACAATCCTATCTCACTTTCTGATATTCGACTTTTAAGAAGGATGGTAAGAGATTATAAAACACGTAATTCTAGTGTTGAACAAACATTTGATATGTGGCCAAGTGTAAGAAGAGGAGAATTCAAATGGATCTATCCATATCAATCAAATGCTGATTTTGTATTTAATTCTGAGTTAAGCTATGAGTTATGTGTTTTAAAGAAGCATGCTCTACCTTTACTAGAGGCAGTTAAGCCCGATAGTCCTCATTATATTCAAGCAAATAGATTGGTAAAGTTTTTAAAATATTTCAAAGATATTTCTGATAAATGGATACCTTGTAATTCAATAATCAGAGAGTTCATTGGTGACTCTATTTTCTATACTGATGACATCTGTTAAAGAGGCAATAATAGCCTCTTTTTTTATTGTTTTTATAACTTAAAATTTTGAGTTCCCCGTTTTTTTTCACTGAGATGAAAGGAAAAAGAAAAAAGCAAGAAAAAACAGCCTAAAAGTGAATA
>CANQBD010000033.1 GCA_947589245.1 uncultured Anaeroplasmataceae bacterium | reverse complement strand
ATTTCGAGGCCGAATCCCCTAGGGGATTGTTTCCTTTTAATTATTTTCTTTGTCTACTTTAGAGGTATCATATCAGTCAACAGTCTTTTTTTATTATTCATTATTTAATAATTTCAATAATTTCTCAATATTAAGTGGTTTAGGTATTAAACCATCCATCCCACATTCAACAGCTTTGGCCCGCTCACCAGATATTGTATTAGCTGTGCAAGCAAAAATCTTAATTTTTTTAGCATCTTCTCTATCTAAAGCTCTAATTGCCTTTGTTGCATCAAAACCATTCATAACTGGCATTTGACCATCCATTAAAATCACATCAAATTCATTTAATTTTGATTCCTTAAAAATATCTACTGCCTCTTGACCATTGGTAGCTAAGACAACCGTAAAACCCTCAAGCTTTAATATATCTTCTAAAACTTCGGCATTTAATTCATTGTCTTCGGCAACTAAAATATGAAGTTGCTTGTTATTCTTTTTAACAACTGCTACCTTTTCTTGAGAATCAAGACTAGTCATAACGGCTGGGAAAATAACTGTAAAGGTTGAGCCAACATTAACCTCACTATCAACAAGAATTTTACCACCCATTTTTTCAATTATTAATTTGCTGATTGGCATACCAAGCCCTGTACCCTCAGTAGCTTTGGATATTTCATTACTTTCTTGAGCAAATGATTCAAATATTTTAGGAATAAAATCTTTATTCATTCCACAACCATTATCTTTAATAATAAACTTCGTAAAGACTTTTGATTCCTTTAATTCTTGACTAACATCTAAGACAATAGTGCCTCCTTCAGATGTAAACTTAACAGCATTACCTAAAATATTAATAATGACCTGTTTAAGCCGAGTTTCATCACCTAAAATTACAGAATGCTCAAACGCTGATGTAACATTAAAATTTATCTTTTTTTGATTCATTCGATCTTGAAACATAGTCACTATATTATCAAGCATAGAAACCAAATCATACGGCTTAGATTCAAATTCTACTTTACCATCTTGAAGTTTAGAATAATCCAAAATATCATTGATCAAAGTTAATAAATAATTAGCCGTAACATCAGATTTATCTAAATAAGTATGAAGCTTTACAGGATCATCGACATTTTGTTTCATTAAATGATTTAAGCCGATCAATCCATTAAGAGGCGTTCTTATTTCATGACTCATGCTAGACAAGAATTCACCCTTTACCTTTGATTCAGCCTTAGCATAATGGGAGCTTGACCACATTTTAACAATCACAAGTAAAAAGACTAAAAATGCCAATACTAAGACCATTAAAACTAAGATAGTCATCCACATGAACCCGTTGCTTTGTTCTAGTAAAACACTTAGCGGAATAGTTAAAATTAAACACCACTCCGTTTCAGGAATATGCGTAAAAGTTACAATTCTTGGATCATTATTACCATTAGTATATCTAATATAAAGGCTTTCGTTGTTTTTAACCCTCGTAATAATTTCATCAGCATTGTCATTATTAGAAAATGATCCTGTTTTAAACCAATCAAAATAGTTGTTTGTTTGACTAATAATATCATCCTTTGGTCTTACAACATAATCACCATTGGTATCAATTACCATACTCAAGCCACGACCATCGAAACTACTTATCTCCAGTGTTTTGGCAATATCAAGAACATTGGCAATACCAATAACCCCAACAAATTCAAGTTCCTCTTGGTCACCTAAAGAATTCTTAATATTAAGAGAGATCTTGTCAATCGTTACTCCATAAAATAAAGAATTCTTGTCGACAATGCTACTACTAATTTCACTATACCACCCAACACATTTTGTTTGACCAGCCACTCCATTCATCAGATCAGAAACATATTTTAAGTTGACACCATCATTGATGATATAAGTGTCCGTATAAACATTGCCATTAGTATCAATCATATAAATTTTAGAAAAAAAGGTTGCGACCTTTTCAACTCTTAAAAAGGCTTGAAATTGCTCAATGTCATCAATTCGATCACGATAAACTTCTAATCTTGCTCCTGTACTTTCTAAATCACGCCAAGTGCTATCTAAGGTTGACTTAATGTTTTTAACATCATGTTCAGACATTTCCTTCATGTTTTGTAAGATTGAATCATTTATGGTGTCGTTTAACCGATTATAATAAGCAGCACTACCTAAAACAGCCAAAATAACACTAACAACAATTAAAATAATTATTGTAATTTTTTGTTTTAAACTCACTTTACATCTCTCCTAATTAACAATTAATTTAACTTCAAAAATTCTGCCATTAAAGCTAAATCTTTAGTCGTTCCTGGTAAAACGGGGAAAGTGTGCAAGTTGTCAGCCTTTTTACGTGGTAAAATATGAAAATGCAAATGCATAACTGATTGTTCAGCAGCCTCACCACTAGCATTTAAGATATTAACACCATCATACCCTAAATCATTAACATAATGCTTAGAGATTATTCTAATGGCTTCAGCAACTTTAGCTAAAGTTAAACTGTCACAATCTAAGACATTAGTTACATGTTTCTTAGGAATTACTAAAGTATGCCCATCAATATCCTTAGCAATATCTAAAAAGGCGTAAACATATTCATCTTCATAAATTTTATAGCTAGGAATTTCTTTATTAAGAATTTTACAAAAAACACAATCCATAATTTCACCTCACATTTTTAATTGTAATTATAATAATTTTAACATTTAATTGGATAAAAATAAAGACTAACAACGCTGTTAGTCTCATTTTAGTTATAAAATTTTATTTAAATAGCTTAGAATTAATTGAGCTACATCTTTATTCTTTTTACTAATCATAACATCAACAATTATTAAATAACCATAAAGACTCTCATTTAAATTAATCTCATATATTAAGGCATCTTTATCAAAACAATAATTTGTAGTTAAACAAATTTTATTTAATGCTGATAATTCTTTATCTAAATAAGAATTTACTCTTTTTAAAAAATCAGAGTCCAAAGGCATATCAATATAATCCGGACTAATTGTATTGTAAACTATCTTGTTAACATCAGTAATAAAAATATCACAATTATAAATTTCTTTTAAAGAATCACAAAAGTTTTTAACTAGCTCACTATCGTGATTTAATGGATGATACTTAGTTAGTACTACCCTTTCATCCTCTACAGCAATATCAACCGCATCACCACTATCCATTTTAAGCCTTTTACGTACTTCTTTAGGAATAACTATCCGCCCTAATTCATCAATTCTTCTAACAATACCAGTTGTTCTCATGTTTTACCTCCATTTAATACTAGTATTGTCAAAATAACTAAATATTAAACAAAAATCGACTATTTAACTCTAAATTCTTTATAGACCTTATTTAAAACTCTTATAGCTGGCGTAGCTACAGAAAAGTTTTTAACCCCTATCTTCATAAAGCTTTTTAAAGCATTTGTGATAGCTGCAAGTTCCCCACAGATAGATAAACTAATCCCTTTATCTTGACAAATCTGAACTACTTCTGCTATTTTAGAAACCAAATCATTAATGTACTTTTCCATTTGTTCTTTTTGTAAATTACGATTGATATGATAAATGGACAAAACCAAATCGTTAGTTCCAATTGAAATAAAATCAACATTTTCAAATTCCCTAAGTTTTTCCATAGCTTCTCTAGTTTCAAGCATCATACCTAATTTGATTTGGCTAGTATTACCTAGTTCTTTTTTAATATCCAATACCCAATTTCTTAAATAATTAAATTCTTCATTATTAAAAATCATTGGAAACATGATGCCCAAATTATCATATTTGTTAGCATTAATTAAAGCTTCAATCTGCGTTCTAAAAAGAACAGGATTGTTTTTGTAATTATCAATGCCTTTTTTATAACTCTTTATATAAGGCAATTGTTTATCATCACCAATATCAAAAGTTCTAAAATAAATCGGCTTGAAAGTTAACTTCTCTACCGCTTCACTATATATCTCATACTGCTCTTCATAGGTATAGGGGCGATTAGTGTTCATAAAAATCATTTCTGTTCGATATAACCCAACACCATCAAAATTATATTCTAAAACTTTATCTAATTCGGAATTATCCGAAACATTAGCATAAAATCCAAAATCTTTATGCACAACTGCTTGATATGATTCATTAGCTAGCTTCTTAATAATTTCTTCATAATGACTTAAATTTTCTTGATCAGGATTAACAATTATCTGTTGTTTACGAGTATCAAGAACTATTAAATCCTCATCCTTAACCTTGATTTTACTCACTAAATAAGGAATATTGAGTTGCCGACATAAAATTGCAGTATGGGAGCTATACCCACCACTATTAGTTACAATTCCCAATATCTTCTTTTTATTTTGAATTAAAAAAGAAGGGTGCAGTTGGCGAGCATAATAAATAAAATGAGTATCAGCAAGACGCCAATCACTGCCATTTAAATTGCTTAAAATACGATTCTTAATATCTAATATATCGATTGCTCTTTGTTGTAAATATTGATTAGTTGAACTAGTTAAAGATTGAGCATATTCATCTAATACTTGATCAACACTTTGCGATGCCGACATTCCTGCATCAAGCAAATTAAAGGTTTTCTCTTTTAAAATAGGGTCACTAATTAAAAGAATTTGAATATTTAAGTAATCTTGATTTTCAGCATTATTATTTTTGATTTCCTCTATTTGCTTAATAGAATCATTAATAGCTCGTTCTAAAGCCTTTTTATCTTGTTTACCACCAAGTTTTTTAACCCATTTGGCAAAACCTGACTTTTCAACATAAGCCTTCCCCACCGCAATTCCTTCAGAAAGAACATCACCTTTATATACTTCCATAATTTCACTTCCTATAAATGATTACCGGAACCAGCATTTCATCAGCAGTAATACCAGCATGATGTGATTTAAATATATGATTATTTTTCCCTTTATAATTAAAATAATATTCATTAATTCCCACTGCCACATAATCAGCTAAAAAATCCGCTACTCTGGAATGAGGTGTTTCATTTTCTAAACCAAAAAAGCCTTGATTTAAAAGCTCTTGGGTTGGATAAATTTGATAAGCATAGCCAAATAAAGAATTGAAAATCTGAGGAAAGACTTGCTTGTATTCATCTTTGACACAAAAAGTTAAACAACGACTATCATTAGAAGGTGGTCTCTTTAACATTTTATTTATCAAGTTACATTCATATAAATTAATTGGTTTAACATTCGTATGACCATGATCAGCACTAATAATCAATAAAGTATTTTCCGGTAATTTTGCAACATATTCTTTTAAATCTTCATCAATAGCTTCTAGCGCTTTTATAGCTTCATCACTATAGGCACCATAAATATGCATTAAACCATCAGGTTCAGTGTGATAAACATATTGAACATTAATTTGATCTTTTTCTAAATTATCTAAGCTCTTTTTAAGAGTTTGTTTAAAGGTAAATTCTGTTGAAAAATCAGGCTCTATTATCTTTCCAACCACATTTAAATCATGATAAAAGGGTTGATATGGTAAAACTTTATAGGTATTAAAGCCCGTAGGTTTGTCCGTTTGATATTCAACACCAGAAAATAAAATTAAATTCTTATTTACTTCCTTAAAATAATTCTCCCAACCAAGCCACCCTGTTCTTATTGGTGAAAGGCCTGATTTAGTAGCAGTAGTGGCGGCAGCTGTGGTTGATGGATAAATGGCCGTATTAGTATAGGCATGATGACTTCTTAAAAAAGAATCCTCAGGTAAATTATTCTTTAAAATATTTTCTCCCATGCCATCTAATAGCATAACAATAATATTTTGATACTTTTGATTCAAATATTTGACCAAATTAGGATCTAAAGCATAAGCACTTTTTTGACCAAAATAATTTCTAATTGAAGCTAAGGTGTTTAGCATTGAAACTTGATAATTTGGCTTGACCAGCTTATAAGAAACATCTAAATTTTTAAGTGTATCTTTAATATTTTCGTTAACATCTTCTACTTTAATAAAAGACAACAAATATTTTTGATTATCCTTCTTTAATTCAACACAGAGATGAATACTATCTGTAATTTCATATCCCTCATTTAAAAGCCTTTCTAATTTTTTAAAATAGGCTTTTTGCTGAGAAAAATACAGATAAAAATAATTAGCTTTAATTTTGATTCTTTTCATACGATAAATCACCCTAATACTTCTAATTCTTAAGTAATATTATACTAAAAAAAATAAAGCTTGCAAAGAAAAAAGATAGATTTGAGTTCCCCGTTTTTCCATTTTCAAAAGAAAGACGGGGAGTATCATTTTAAAAGAAAGGATAACACTAAAATA
>CANQBD010000032.1 GCA_947589245.1 uncultured Anaeroplasmataceae bacterium | reverse complement strand
TTAGAATATAGACAACAATCCTTATCTCAATTATAATATTAAATTACTTAGTCCAATTTATTGGGTACCTAACATTTCATAAATAGCTTTTTTAACTATATTGACAAATCATTGATATTGTTGTACTATTTAAGTAGTACAACAGAATATAATGAGGTGATAACAATGGATTGGCGAAATGATAAGGCAATTTTTTTACAAGCCATTGAGTTATTTAAGAAAAACGTTGTCAATGGGGTTTATAAGCCTGGCACAAAAATTCCATCAGTTAGAGAATATGCTTTAATCTTAGGGATAAATCCCAATACGGTGGTTAAGGTTTATGAGATTTTAACCAATGAAGGTTTGATAGAAGCAAGAGGAACAACGGGCTATTTTTTGACTTCTAATCCGGAATATTTAGTAAATTTAAAATCGGAAATAGTCAAGGAAAAATGTCATGATTTTTTAAAACAAATGAGTG
Source organism: uncultured Anaeroplasmataceae bacterium (assembly GCA_947589245.1). Taxonomy (GTDB): domain Bacteria; phylum Bacillota_I; class Bacilli_A; order Acholeplasmatales; family Anaeroplasmataceae; genus Pelethenecus. The sequence continues at coordinate 6,298 of CANQBD010000032.1, read as the reverse complement.
AACTAGGTTTTACAAAACAAGAAATAATTGATTTATTGAAGGAGAGTGATGAGGATGTTATTAGAATGTCATGATTTATATAAGAGTTATGGTCATAATGAAGTACTAAAGGGTATTAGCTTAGAGCTTGAAGCTGGTAAAATAATTGGCTTACTTGGTCCTAATGGTAGTGGTAAAACGACCTTTATTAAAATAATTAATGGTCTTTTAAGTAAGAATGGTGGAACTATTACAGTTTGTGATTGTCCTATAGGTATAGAAAGTAAAAAACATATTTCTTATTTGCCAGAAAGAACTTATTTAAATCTGGATTTAAGAGTTAGGGAATGTGTCAAAATGTTTGAAGATTTTTATAAGGATTTTGAAACAGATAAGGCTTATCGTCTTTTAACTCAGCTTCATATTAATCCAGAGGAAAAGCTTAAGCATTTATCTAAGGGTACTAAAGAAAAGGTTCAACTAGTTTTAGTGATGAGTCGAAATACTGATTTATATATTTTAGATGAACCAATTGCTGGTGTTGATCCGGCAGCTCGGGATTTGATTTTAAATTTGATTGTTTCTAATTTAAATCCTAACGCAACTATTTTAATTTGTACACATTTAATACATGATATAGAACAGATATTAGATGATGTTATATTTATTAATGATGGAAAAATTGTTCTTCATCGAAATGCTGATGAATTAAGAGCTGAAAATAATGGCAGTATCAATGATGCCTTTAGGGAGGCGTTCAGATGTTTTTAAAGGTTTTTAAATATGATTTCAAAGCTGTATTTATGAAATTTCTACCGGTGCTAATTATTTTGCCTATTTTAGCAATTATGGTTAGATTGTTTAACCTAATTGTTATAACTAATACTACAGTCAGCCTTGTTAATGGCATGTTAAATTTTTTATTTATTGTAGCTTGTTTGGTTTTGTTATTTTATACTTTTATAATAGTAATTAAACGTTATCAAAATGCTTTATTTAAGGATCAGGGGTATTTGACTCATACTCTACCTGTTAGTAAACACACTTTATTGTTATCACAATTATTAGTTGTTTTTATTATGACTGTTATAAGTATATTATTATTTTTTGTCTGTATAGCTATTGCTTACTTTACGGCTGAAACATTTTATAGTATATCTGTAATAATTTCAGAATTATTTGATATGACTTTTGAATTTTATCCGGCTCATTTTGTTCTTTCAATTATTATGCTGATTGTTTCGGCTATTGAAAGTGTCTTATTATTTTATTTGGGTATCGCCTTAGGTAATGCTAACGCTCAACATAAGACTTTACTTACTGTAGTTTTTTGTGTAGTGCTTTTATGGGGTAGTTCTTTATTATTGAATATTACCAATCTTTTAATGGCTACTTTTGTGGGTAATGATTTTGTTGGTGGTTATTTATATGTTATAATTACTAATATAGCAGTGGGAGCTGTGTTGTCTGTTGTTGCATATTTCTTAATCATTTTTATAATGAATAAAAAGCTTAATTTAGAATAAAAAAAAAACACCGCTTGGTGTTTTTTTGTTTTGCAAAAAAATATATTACTTTAATGTGTTAACTGCAGCTGCTAAAGAAGCCTTATGTCTAGCAACATAATTCTTATGAACGATGTGCTTAGTTTGAGCCTTATCTAACTTTTTATAAGCTAATGACAATGCAGACTGAGCTTTTTCTAAATCCTTAGCTTGAACAGCAGTTAATACAGATTTCATAGCAGTTTTTAAAGATGATTTGAAAGCCATATTTGCTTGTCTTGCTTTTTCGCCAGTTTTAATTCTCTTAATCTGTTGTTTAATGTTAGCCATTTTTTCACCTCCACTAATCATGCATAAAAGATTATAGCATTTCATTAACTTTATTGCAAGAAAAAAATAAAATTTGTAGAAGGTTTCTAGTATAGGAAGTTAATTTTAAATGATAATAATAATGGTGATAGCATGAGCAATAGAACTGATATGGCAGTAGAGAGTATGCAAAGTGATTTTAAATATGATGTTCATAGAACAATCAATGGAATGGATTTTAAGAAGATAACCATTGATAAGGCTTTAGCTAAAAAAATCAATAAAAAGGAAGGAATTTATTATACTATTGATAATATTGATTATCGTTATAAAGCAAAAGAAATCACCAAGCTTTTGGCAGTTACCATTTATGATTGTTTAAGTACTTTAGATTTAAAAGAAAAAAGTCAAATACTAGTTGTAGGCTTAGGTAATGATTTTGTTACCCCTGATGCTTTAGGGCCACTAGTCATTAATCATATAGAGGTCAATAGGCATTTAGAGGATAATCCTGATAAATATATAGTCAGTGCGATTTGTCCTGGTGTTATGGGTCAAACAGGAATGGAAAGTAAAGATATTATTCAGGCAATTGTTGATGACTTTCATCCTAATCTTGTAATTATAATTGATGCCTTAGCTTGTAACAATATTAAAAGAATGTGTAATAGTATTCAATTATCTACTGCTGGGATTAATCCGGGTTCTGGTATTTATAATTTTAGAAAAGAACTTTCTAAAGCATCTTTAGGTGTTCCGGTTTTAGCAATTGGTATTCCAACAGTCAGTGATATAGATTGTTTTATTGAGGTTGATAATAATTATTTTGTTACTCCTAAGGATATCGATTTGGCGATGGATATTTTATCAGGAATAGTTGCTGAAGGGATTAATCAGGCATTAAGGAAAGAATAATATCAATTAAAATCCAAATTATATGGAAAGTTTATGTAAAATATGGTAAAATCTTTCTATAAGTTAGGAGATATTAAATGGAGAATAAGAAAATCATCTGTCCTTTTTGTCATTCATCTGACATTAGGAGTTTTAACAACAATAATATGAACCATAGTTCTAATCAGGAGAATGCCGATTTATACAGTTGTCTAAATTGCGGATGTGCCTTTAAAAAGGATGACAAAATTGATGATTGGCACCAACCAACCGAAATTACCAAAGAAGAATTTTTTGCAATTATTTTAACTGCCATCAATGATGTTTTTGGTCCTTTTGCGGATTTAGATTTACAAAAAAGAAAAATTGAAAATATGTATAAGGGAATTATTAAGACTTACTATAAAGAGATTGCTGTTTTGCAGGCTGAAGCTTTTTATGAGGCCGATAGTGAATATGAAGAGTATCATTTTTTTAATGAATTTAATAAAAAAATAAATTAGGACTATATTTTTCAAGAATTGACATTGATTTATTGTATTATCCTAGCTGGTGATAAAATGAATAAAAAGGTACTAATTATTGGTTTGGTTGTTGTTTTATTGGCAATTATTTTATTTAGTAATGGTTTTATTGGCGAAAGCACTGAGGTAAGTGGTGACTATGATACAGCTTACTATGTAGAAGATAATGGTAATGTTTTTATTAAAATAGCTAAATTTATGGATAAATGCTGTTTTTATGTGGTTGATGTTGTAGTTTCAGGAGTGGGTAGTATTTTTTCAGCATTTTTAGGTAGTTAATTTTGAGAAAAAGTTTTGGATAAATGGTTTTTAGTGATAAAAAAAAGAGTTTTTTGGCTCTTTTTTTCTTTTTTTATTTATTTTATCTTTCTTTTTGATTTTGATTTTAAGATTGATATTTTTATGGTATAATACATTTTAGAGGTGTTGAAAAATGACTTTACCTAATAAATTAACAATGCTAAGAATTTTGTTAATACCAGCCATGATAGTTTTTTGTTATATTGATTGGTTTAAAGTAAATTATGCCTTTTTAAATGTATCGTGGTTATATTTAATATTAGTAATAATTTTTGTTGTAGCTTCCTTGACAGATTTTTTAGATGGTTATATAGCTCGTAAATATAATTTAGTAACTACTTTTGGTAAATTGGCTGATCCATTGGCCGATAAGATGCTTGTCTTTAGCGCAATGACAATTTTAATGTTAGATAACTTAATTCCTATGTGGGTTTTCATAGTTATTTTAATTAGAGAATTTATGGTTTCAGGCATTCGGATGGTAGTTATTGAGAAGGGGACAGTTATCGCTGCTGCCAAGCTAGGCAAATGGAAGACTTTCGTAACTATGGTTGCAATAATTGTTCTTTTCTTTAGTGGTCTTCATGAAGGGGTTAGAATTACCGGCTTAGTTTTAATCTATATTGCTTGTGCTTTAACTATTTTATCAGGCATCGAATACTTTTGGAAAAATCGTAAGGATATTTTAGAATCAGTTTAGAAGGAGTGAAGTTAATGGATAATAAAGAAAAAGCTTTAGAAGAAGCTTTAAAGCAAATTGAAAAAGAATTTGGTAAAGGCTCAGTAATGCGTCTGGGTGATGAGATTGATCGTAAGATTGAAGTTATATCTAGTGGTTCCATTGCTCTTGATAAAGCTTTAGGTGTAGGCGGGTATCCTAAGGGTAGAATTATTGAGATTTTTGGTCCTGAATCATCAGGTAAAACAACCTTTGCCTTACATGCGATAGCAAACGCCCAAAAAAATGGTGGTTTTGCAGCTTTTATTGATGCTGAGCATGCCTTAGATCCTGTTTATGCTAAGGCACTAGGTGTTGATATTGAAAACCTAATTTTATCTCAGCCTGACAATGGTGAGCAAGCATTAGATATTGCTGAAGCCTTAATTAAGTCTGGTAGTGTAGATATTTTAGTTGTTGATAGTGTAGCTGCCTTAGTTCCTGAAGCTGAATTAAATGGTGATATGGGTGATTCGCATGTTGGTTTGCATGCTAGATTAATGTCTCAGGCAATGCGTAAGTTAGCTGGTATTATTAATAAAACTAATTGTGTAGCTATTTTTATTAATCAAATTAGAGAAAAAGTTGGGGTTATGTTTGGTAATCCTGAAACAACTACTGGTGGCCGAGCTTTAAAGTTTTACTCATCAGTACGTTTGGATATTCGTAAGGGTGAGGCTATCAAAGATGGTACAAACATTTTAGGTAATAGAACAACCATTAAGGTTGTTAAAAATAAGGTGGCACCTCCTTTTAAAACGGCTGAAGTTGAAATTATATATGGTGAAGGCATTTCCCATCTAGGTGAGATAGTGGATTTAGCTGTCAAATATGATATCATCAATAAGTCTGGTGCGTGGTTCTCATATAAGGGTACTAAGATTGCTCAAGGTCGCGAAAATACTAAGGAATTTTTAAAGAATAATCCAGAAGTTATGACGGAAATAGAAGAACAAATCAAAGCTATTGATTAAGACTAAATAATAATTGACAAGCGCTTTAAATTGATATATAATGAAAAAGCGCTTGGTAGTGGAGTAGTACTCAAGAGGCTCAAGAGGCTTCCCTGCTAAGGAAGTAGACCGGGTAACTGGTGCATGGGTTCGAATCCCATCTGCTCCGCCATTGTTTAAAGGAATCAGATTGATACAATGTGTCAATCTGTTTTTTTTATGATTTAATCTCAATTAATAATTCAATATAGTTTTTAAAAAGTTTTCTAGTTTACTTTCATTCTTTTTTAAATAAGCAATATAAAATGGCATAGTTGCATCTTCATCTAAAAACGGAAGATAGATGCGTTCATCACTTAATCTATTATTCATTGTAATATTAGTAACGAATGAAGGAATAATTGAAGAATTAACAAGTTCTTTTAAATTATCATTGTTTTCTAAGAAAAATTTAGAATTAGGTAAATGTTTTTGGACAATATTTTCCCAAGAACCAATTTGATTAGACATTAAAAAGGATTGACCATCAATATCTTTAAAGTAAATACCATTTTTCATTCCTGCAACAAAATGACTTTTTGGAACTGATAAAAATAATTTTTCTTCTAAACATTTTTTACAAACAATATTTTTATCATCAAATAAATGATTAATAAAGATAATTGTTTGTTTTTCATTTAGTAATTCTTCAATTAATTCTTCCTCCTTTTTAATTGAGGTAATAACGTTTTTTAAATTAAAACTAGTATATAAAAAGTTACCATATTTAAAAATAGGTCCAGGTGCTACAAGTCCTATGGATATTGTTGATAAAGAATTTTTATAATCATGCATTTTTTCAATCATTAAATCATGAGCTTTTAAGACATTTTGGGCATACTTAACAAGTAATTCACCTGCTTCATTAAAGGTGATTTTATTTTTGGTATGATTAAATAATTCAATTCCTAACTCATTTTCTATCTTTTGCATCGACCTTGTTAAAGAAGGTTGAGAAACATACAATTGTTCACTTGCTTTGGTAAGATTGCCAAGTTCATGAAATTTCACTAAATATTCTAATAAATAAAGTTCAATCATAATTACACCTCACTATACGTTTTAATTATACCACAA
>CANQBD010000031.1 GCA_947589245.1 uncultured Anaeroplasmataceae bacterium | reverse complement strand
AATGAATCTATTCGTAGATCCTATAAACATAAAAAAAGAAGCTGTTAGAAACTTTTTAGTTTCTTAACAGCCCCTTTATTTTTCTACTTTTTAGGTTGCTGTAAATCTAGTCTTATCACGCACTCAATATGCTTCGTTCTTGAAAACATGTCTACACCTGTAATTGACTTTATTTCATAATCATTATCTATGAATTGATATAAATCTCTTTTAAGTGTGGTTGGTTCACAAGAAACATAGATTATAGTTCTTGGTTTTAAAAAGCCTACAGCATTGATAAATTGTTTTGTTGAACCATCTCTTGGGGGATCAATAATAAGAACATCAATCTTCTTTCGCTCTTTTGCTTGATGAGTAATATAATTAGTAGCATCATCGGCAATAAACGTAATGTTATTAATGTTGTTTATTTTAGCATTGATAACGGCATCTTTGATTGCTTGTTTATTAAGTTCTACACCTATTACTTCTTTCGCAAATTTTGATGCAAAAATGGCGATTGTTCCAACTCCACAGTAGGCATCAAGAACAATGTCAGTGTTTTTAATATTTGCCTGTTTAATAGCTAAATCATACAATTTTTTCATACCTAAGGAGTTTACTTGAAAGAAACTATTAGGTGAGATTTTAAATTTATAGTTACCAACTGTTTCATAGATAAAACCTGAACCATATAAAATTTTATTTTTTTCACCTAAAACAATCGAAGTATTTCTTGAATTAATATTTTGAACTATTGTTTTAATGTTCAAATCTAGCTTTAATAAATCTTGAATAACATTATTTCTCCCCGGAAACATTTCCCCATTCGTAACAATTATTAACATTAATTCCTTAGTGTTGAAACCATATCTAACAAAGACATGTCTAATAATACCATTACCTCTTTTTTCATCATAAGGTGTTATTTTATGTTTAGAAAGAATTTTATTTAATTCTTCAATTACTTTATTTGACTGCTTTGCCTGTAACATACATTCCTTTACTGTCACGACTTTATGGGTATATTCCTCATAAAAACCACATACAACATTTCTTTGTTTGGATAACTTATAAGTCATTTGACTCTTATTACGATAGTTATTAGGTTGAAAAGTTGAAATAATTTCAATTTCAGGAATTTTAAAACTCTTAAATAAATTATTTAAATAGGCTTTTTTTAACTCGAGTTCATAATCATAGCTAATATGCATAAAATTACATCCACCACATTTAGCTTGATAAGGACAACCATCATAAATACGATTAGGACTAGCCTTTAATACTTTTTCTAAGATAGGATATTTAAAAGTATCATCAACTAAAATATCTTCACCATTGATACAATTATGAATTTTATATGCTTTACCATTAATATCAACTAAGGCATCTCCAAAATAATCAACCTTAATATTCTTGAATTCTGACACTTACCTCACCCCTTTTATAACAGCTTCGTAGTCCATTTTTCAGCATCTAAAACATCTGTTGCTATACCATCATAAAAGCTCACCTCATGACAAACTAAAACAATTGTCCCTTTAAAAGCTCTTAGTGCTTCTTTTAAAGAATCTTTAGCCAAAACATCTAAATGATTAGTAGGCTCATCTAAAATTAAAGTGTTACATTCCTTTAACATTATCTTACATAACCTTACCTTAGCAGCTTCACCACCCGATAGAACCATCATCAAAGATTCAATTCTATCCTTAGTTAAACCACAAGCAGCTAAAGCTCCTCTAACCTCAGCATTAGTCATAGCTGGATATTCATTCCATACTTCTTCTAAAGCACTTTTTTTGGAATTAGATTCTTCTTGAGCAAAATAACCATACTCAATATTATAATCTAAATTACATTTACCCGATAAAGGTGGAATAAGTCCTAAAAGAGTTTTAAGTAAAGTGGTTTTACCAATCCCATTAGCACCCTTAATAACCACCTTTTGACCTCTTTCAATAACAAAATTTAATTTGGTTGATAGTGGCTCATCGTAACCAATAACTAAATCTTCTGCAGAAATTACAAACTTACCTGAAGATTTAGCTTCCTTAAAAACAAAGTTAGGCTTAATAGCCTCATGCACCTTTTCGATAAGCTCCATCTTATCAAGTTTTCTTTGCCGTGATTTAGCTAAATCAGTAGTTGCAACTCTAGCTTTATTTTTAGCAATAAATTCTTTTAAATGGGCGATTTCTTTTTGTTGTTTTTCATAGGCAATATTATGTTGGCGTTTTTTTAATTCATACATTTCCATAAATCTATCATAATTACCTGTATAGCGAGTTAAAATGCCATCTTCCATATGATAGATAACATTGATGACACTATTTAAAAAATCAACATCATGTGAAACTAAAATAAACGCATTTTCATAATTAGCTAAATAATTCTTCAACCAATTAATTTGTAATTCATCTAAAAAATTAGTAGGCTCATCTAAAATTAAAATCATTGGTTGGGCAAGTAATAATTTAGTTAATAAAACCTTTGATCTTTGGCCACCACTTAAATCTGAAACATCATGATCTAAACCCAAATCACCTAAACCTAAACCAAAGGCCACTTCTTCAATCTTAGACTCTAAAGAATAGAAGCCAGCAGCTTCAAGCTCAGATTGAATCTCACCAGCCTCTTCTAAAAGCTCAGTCATCTGCTGTTCATCACCCAGACCCATTTTCTCATAAAGACCATTCATTTCTTTTTCTAAATCATACATATAGCTAAAGGCTTCTCTTAAAACTTCTCTAATAGTCTTGCCCTTAGTTAAAGTTGTGTATTGATCTAAGTAGCCTGTGGTAACTCTTTTACACCATTCAATTTTGCCATCATCAGGTGTTAAAGAACCCGTTATTAATTTGATAAACGTTGATTTACCTTCCCCATTTAAACCAATAAGACCAACATGCTCACCCTTTTGTAAAACAAAGCTGGCATTCTCTAAAATAGTTCTATCACCAAAAGAAAAAGATACATCACTAACCTTTAAAACACTCATGTTAACTCCTACAAAATTAAAGAAACTGAAAAAGTCTTTCAGTTTCTATAGTCTCTTTATTTGGATAACTCTAGCATCTTATCTAAAGCCACCTTAGCCTTAGCAGCTACTTCCTCATCAACAAAAATTTCATTTGTTTCATTAGCTAAACAATTATAAACATCTTCTAAAGTCGTAAGCTTCATATTTACACAAGATAAAGTATTACTAGCTAAAATAAATTTCTTATTTGGTGAAGCTTTTTCCATCGCATAAATAACACCTTTTTCTGTACAAACAATAAATTCATTAGCCTCACTATCTTTAGTGAACTCTAAAAGCTGTTTAGTTGAACCAACATAATCAGAAATCTCTAAAATATCTAAACGACATTCCGGATGAGCTATTAATAAAGCATTGGGATGTTTTTTCTTTAAAGCTAAAATATTATCCCTCTTTAAAAAATGATGGATAGGACAACAGCCATCCCAAACATCAAACTCTCTACCACCAAGCTTCATTGCATATTTACCTAAATTTTGGTCGGGGCAATACAAAATCTTCTCACCATTATCAAGATAATGATTGATAATCTTTAAAGCATTAGTTGAAGTACAGATACAATCACTTAAAGCCTTAACACTAGCTGTACTATTCACATAGGTAATAATCTTAGTATCAGGATGCTCATCCTTATACCTCTTTAAAGCGTTAGGTGAAATCATATCAGCCATCTTACAGCCAGCTTTCATTACTGGTAGTAAAACTTTTTTTTCAGGATTTAAAATCTTCGCTGTTTCGGCCATAAAATGAACACCACAAAAGACAATAATCTTCGCATCAGTTTCCACAGCTAATTGACTAAGCCTTAGGCTATCACCTAAAAAATCAGCAATATCTTGAATTTCCTTTTCTTGATAAAAATGAGCTAAAATAATTGCATTTTTCTCTTTTTTTAAACGTAAAATTTCCTTAGCATAATCCATCTATCTTACACTCCCTAGTGAAATTTTAAAGATATATCTAATGATTTAACGGAATGAGTTAAAGCTCCAACCGAAATAAAATCAACTCCCACCGCAGAAACACTTGCGATTCTTTCTAAAGTCATATTACCAGAAGCCTCTAATTGCTTCCTTTTATTATTTAATAAAACACACTCCCGCATAAGTTCATTAGACATATTATCAAGCATAATAATATCACAGCTTGTTTCTAAAGCTTCCTTAAACTGTTCTAAGGTTTCAACCTCAACCTCAATTTTGAGATTAGTAACCTTACTTTTGGCTAACTTTACAGCCTTAGCTATCGAACCAACTGCATCAATATGATTGTCCTTGATCATAACCATATCAGATAGGCAGTAGCGATGATTAGTTCCGCCACCATCAACAACGGCCTTTTTTTCTAAAATACGTAAATTCGGTGTTGTTTTGCGAGTATCTAAGATTTTGCAATTACCCGTTAATTCATTAACATAGTTATGAGTAGTGGTTGCAATACCACTCATTCTTTGCAGAAGATTTAAGGCTACTCTTTCGCCTTTTAAAATAGTTTTAGTATCCCCTTCAATAGTGCCTATAACTTGTTTGTTTTTAACCTCATCACCATCTTGCACAGAAAAGTGGATAGCCACCTTGCCACCAACTTCCTTAAAGACCAAAGAAGCTACTTCAACTCCTGAAATAACGCCATTTTCTTTCGCAATAAAATAAGCCTTAGACTGATGATTTTCAGGAATTAAATTATCAGTTGTAACATCACCTAAAGGCATATCTTCCTTTAAAGCATTTCTTATAATTTCTAATATTTCCTTTTCCATCTTAGACCTCCTAATCTAACCTGAAATGACAACCAATTGATTCCTTACGTTCTAAAGCCTGTTCAATAATGATTAAGGCTACAGTTACCATATTTAAAGTTTCATAATAATATCTTGAAAAGACATTAATTTTCTTTAGGTTAGCATAATGCTTACTTAAAAGCTTCTTAGCAAGCTCTAAGTCATCTTCTTTCCGGACAATAAAACCATATTTACTCATAACATCTCTAATTTCAACTCTAATATCTTTAAAATTATATTTCTTATGTGTAAATACCATATCTGGTAAAACAACATCAATCTTACCAAAAGTTGACTTTGATTTATTAATATCTTCAGCAACCCGATTACCAAAAACAATACATTCAAGTAAAGAATTAGATGCTAAACGATTAGCTCCATGAACACCCGTATTGGCACATTCACCAACAGCATATAAATTATTCATACTTGTATGACCATATACATCCGTTTCAATGCCACCACATAAGAAATGCTCAACAGGAGCTACTGGAATATAATCTTTAGAAATATCAACTCCGTTATCTAAACAATGCTTATAAATCGTTGGAAATCTCTGCATTAAATATTCCTTTGACTTATGAGTGATATCTAAATAAACATGATCTGACCAAGTATCAAACATTTCCCTATGAATAGCTTGAGAAACAACATCTCTTGGAGCAAGCTCCATTCTTTCTTTATCGTACTTTTCCATAAAACGTACGCCTTCAATATTTCTTAAAATTCCACCCTCGCCTCTAACAGCTTCACTAATTAAGAAAGTTTTACCAATTTGATCTTCAACATAAAAACCAGTTGGATGAAATTGTACAAATTCCATATTTTTAATTATTACACCAGCTCGGTGAGCCATCGCAATACCATCACCACAGGCAATTTTTTCATTAGTAGACTTTTTATAAATGCCACCAATACCACCCGTAGCTAAAACAATTTTATTAGCTAAAACATATACCTCTTCATTTTGTTGATTAATGACAATAACTCCTAAAGCCTTATTATCGTTGTGAAGAATCTCAATAGCCATTTCATCTTCAAAAACATCAATGTTCTTTCTTTGAAATAAAGCCGCTCTTAAATCCATCATTATTTTGGCTCCAGTATCATCGCCACCAGCATGAAGAATACGCCGACTACGATGTCCTCCCTCAAGAGTGGTAACAAGACTACCATCAGGATTACGATCAAACTTAACGCCAAAGTTAAGCAATTTTTCAATATTCTTACCAGCTTCTGATACTAAAACGCGCGTTGCTTCGACGTTATTTAGGTAAGAACCAGCCTTTAAAGTATCTTCAAAATGTTCCTCTATTTTAGCCTCATCCCAAACCACCTCAGCGGCAATACCACCTTGAGCTAGATTAGATGAACCTCTTTCAATTTTATCTTTTATGAAAAGGCCAACATGTAAAGAGCTATCGATGTTTAAAGCTGTATAAATGCCAGCTAAACCACCACCTAAAATAACAACATCAAATTGCTTAATTTCTTTCATAATAATCACATTCCTTTTAAAGCCTTTAAATTATAACATAAAAAAGCTTAATAGTAAAACTATTAAAGCCTTTTTATGATTACAAATATTAAAATTCAAGCAAAAAAACTAAAGAATAACAATAATTTCACCAGGATTTTTTCTTTTAAAACAATCCTGATCAATAAATTCCTTACCCCTTAACTTTTGATATTTCACATTAAAAATATCAAGCTCCAATCCAACAATATAACCCTTAATTTGTTTAGACTCTTCTAAATTTTTTAATTCAGCTAAGATACCACTTTTAATCTTATGTGTTCCACCTGTACTGCCATAACCGACAATTAAACATAAAACCTTATCTTTGCTTTTTCTGGCCAACTTAATGGCAATACGTAAATTGAAAATAGCTGTCGTAACAGTTTCATTTTTTAAATGTAAATCAATAGTGTACATTATAGTTCACTGTAGTGAAGAAAATCATCATTATTTTCTTTAGACTCAAGCACCTTAACATAAAGAAGATTATCAACCTCAATACCAGGTAAATGAAGAACATCAAGAACCTCACAAACCATTTCCCTTGCAGCATCACTAATTAAAATCGCACTGCCCTTTTTTTCTAGTTTTAAACCAGCAAACTTAGAGCTCTTAGTTGAATGCTTATCACCCAATTGTAAAACTTCTTTCTTTTGGTTCCTACTAGCCGTGCTGATACCTACAATATCACCCTTAACAAGATTATTACCAGTGTCACTTTGTTCACCAAGCAAACAAACTAACTTGTCATAATCAACTTGCATCGCCCACGCACATGACATACCATACTTAACATTATTCTTTTCATAACAAATCATAGCAATACTATAATCAAATGCTTTAAAACTCATATTTCTCTTTGAATTATAAAATTACTCAAAAAAATGAATAACTTTATAAACTTTTCCTTTCTTTAAAACTAAATTTTTTAAATTATTGTTTCTTCAAAAACAAACCAAAACCTATCCCCTTTTAAGATTCTAAAGAGGTATAATGCTCCTCCAAATCAGTAAGTTTATTGATAATATTATGATACTCTTCCTTATCTAATCTAATCTTTACCTTAATCTTTTTTAATTTTGGCCTACCAAAAAGATTTAAATTTGGACAAACCCAATAACCTTTTCGATTAGGAATCTGTCTCGCATATAGAAAAACTTTAATAGCTGACTTAGGCTTCATTGCAAAATGTCTTATTAAAAAACAAACAAAAGGTTTATGAAGACTTAAAGATAAAGCTGACTTAGTTATGCCAGGATGAACATACTTAATTGAAGAATCAGGATATTCAATCGCTAAATTCTCAAATAATAAATATTCTAAAAGCTTAGTATTCCGATAAATTTTAAACCATTTTTTAGGTTTAAAATCAAGCTGAGCCCTTGAAATACTTATTGAAGAGGTCACAATTATTTCTAACCTTGTATTTATCTTTAACAACCACCTTGCAATATAAAAAGGAGCTAAGCTATTGACCATCAAATTCGTATCAATCAAATCTTCATTTAGACTATAAGAACTAAAAATACCACTATTAATAATTAAAATATCAATTTTAATTAATTTTAGCTTTTTACAAAATAATTTAACACTTTTAAAATCATTTAAATCGACATTAAAGGTCTTTGCAGTATCACTAAAGCTTCTGCCAGCTAAAAATAAATTCTCATTTCCTAAAGCCTCGACTAAAGCTGTCCCAATAGTACCGCTAGCACCTAATATTAAAATGTCAGACATCTTCTTACTTCAAATTGAAATTTCGCTTAGTATAGGCACAAATTGCTTCTACTGCTGATTCAATACCATTCTTAGAATTAATACATAAATCATAAGAATCAGGTTTACCCCAATCCTTATCAGTGTAAAAATTATAATAGGAACGTCTCTTCTTATTAGTCTTAGCAATAATTGAGGCTGCCTTATTAGGATTAATATTATAATACTTAATTGCTCTTTCAATCTTATCCTCAAGTGGAGCACAAATAAAGACCTTGACCACATTCGGATTATCTCTTAAAACATAATCCGCACAACGACCAACAATGACACAAGATTCATGCTTGGCAATATTTTTAATTGCCTCAAATTGAGCTAAGAAAACCTTTTGACCCAAAGACATATCCATGCCATATAAACCTTGAGCATAAGAAAAAGCACTTTCCTTTGTCTCATCGTAATTTTCAATAAAATTCTTAGGAATACCTGTAAGATCAGATGCCTTAGCTAATAGTTCAGAATCATAAAAAGCTATCCCTAATTTTTCAGCAACTAATTTCCCTATAAATCTACCACCACTACCATATTCACGGCTAATCGTAATAACATAATTCATGTTTAATTCCTCCTCTTTCCATATTCTTATTATATCATTAAATCAAAACAAATGTAAGTGTTTTCATTCAAAACTTGAAAAATGTTTCAATGAAAAAGTGTTGACATATTTTGTGATTATGATATAATGAAAAAGCAGCATTAATATGGCCTGTTGGTGAAACGGTTAACACACATGCCTTTCACGCATGCATTTATGGGTTCGAACCCCGTACAGGTCACCATATTGAAACAACAGAATTGATACCAAAAATATCAGTTCTTTTTTCATTTTTAGGGGCTATTTTGCTTGTTTTAGGCATATTTTGCTTAATTTCAAGTGAAGTGGCCCCTTTTTCTTTGCCGATTTTTCTAATCAGCATTTTGTCGAAAGCACGAAAAGCACGAATTGAATGATAAAAAGCACGAAAAGCACGAATATACTTTAATCCTTATTTATAGGCCTCTGGCGGTGATGCTGGAGGTCTTTTTTTGCACTTTGAAAAATTTTTTTAACTTTTTTTGAAAAAACACTCAACAAAATGCCTCACAAATCTCCATATGGTGAGCAAGAGATAACACGCCTTGCTTAGAAATCATAAGGAGGTGTTCATATGAAACACAAAGTAAAAATCAGTGTTGCCAATGAATCTCCTATAGGTGGAATCGTTACGTGTAAAAAGAAAAAGATGAAAAGAGGTCTATTCAAGAGACTTTTTGGAATCAATCCAGACAAAGTAACGATCATCATCCCAGGAGACTCTGTGCAAGATGTCACCATTCAAGAGGTGGCGGAAGTAGGAGGTGCTAAGAATGAGTGAAGAAAGAAAACACAGCATCCTAGCACCTAGTAGTAAGGAATGGGTCCATTGTGGATTCTCAGCAAAGTTCCTAGCCAACAAAGAAGAAGAGACAAATGATGCTTCTGAGTTTGGAACAGAATGCCACGCTTTAGCGGAAGCCTATATCAAGCAATCTTTAAAGATTGAGGACTTCGATGAAAAGCCAGTGAGCATAGATGAGTTGAAATCGACATTCAAGCATTACGACGATGAGATGGAAACACTCGCCACTGGCTATGCGAATTTCGTTATTGGTCAGGCTGATTATGAGGAAAAGCGTACAGGAAAGAAACCACTCGTATTCGTTGAGCAGCTTCTTGA
>CANQBD010000030.1 GCA_947589245.1 uncultured Anaeroplasmataceae bacterium | reverse complement strand
AATTTCGAGGCCGAATCCCCTAGGGGATTGTTTCCTTTTAATTATTTTCTTTGTCTACTTTAGAGGTATCATATCAACCAAAGACTTTTTATAGGTTTAAAGGTATTTGCTTTTTTTAAATCAATTTAACAATTAAAATAGTTTATCAAATTTAGGATCATATTTTTTTAGAATTTAAATAAAGTATTTTTAAATACTATGAAGGGTATTAATTGGTATGTGAAAAGTATTTAATATATATATAAATAAAAAAATGGCGATTCGGACAGGATTCGAACCTGCGACCGACGGCTTAGAAGGCCGTTGCTCTATCCAGCTGAGCTACCGAATCGTCAAAATAACGCATAGTTATTATATATCACTTAAAATATTATTGCAAGTGAAAAAATATTTATTCATTTATTTTTAATTTAATATGTGTTAAAATTAATATATTCGTGAGGTGGTAAAATGACAAGAGAAGAATTTATTTTAATTAGAGATGAATTAACTAAGGTTGTAATTAATTTTGAGATTCTCCAAAGAAAAATTCATTTTTTGAAATGTTCTTATTTTATCGAGTATAATGAAGAACTTGAACAAGAGTTATATTTAAAATATGAAAATCAATATTTATCACAAGCTATTATTAAAAAAGCAGATGGTGAAAGTCTTGAAAGTATTGCTGAGTATTTAGAGTCTTGTCAAAAAGAATTTGATATTATCGTTAGAAATTTTCAAAATAAATATAAAAACTATCAAGAAATGGCTAAGCGCTTGGATCATTATACAGCCACTGATATGGAAAAATTAGATCAAGAATTTGCTGATTATTGTAGTTTATATCATCCAGTTATTAAGGCTCATTCAACACCATTAGAGAGTAATATTTATAGTACACTTGCTTCTTTATATCGTACAGGAAATGTTGTTGGCTTTAGAAATGTGCTTTTAGAGAGTAAGGATTCTTTTACTTCAACTGCTGTAGCTTTAGAAGAGTATGATGTTATTGCATCATTTTATAAAGAATCTTTAGAAAATTTAAAAGCCTTAACAATTAAATGTGGTAAAGAATTTCCCTTAGATAGAGAGAATATTTTTATTGATGAGGCAGCTCATATTAGAGAACAAACTCGTTTAAGAGAGAATAATTATAAATTAAGAGAAGCTAATATTAGCCTACATAATGATTTTAAATTAAATTTTGAAAAAGATTTTAGTTTATAGTGAGGGGCTGTTAAAATGACCGCTAGAGATTATGTTTTAGAATTGAAACATATTATTATTGATGATACTTTAAGTGATGCGACTAAGCTTCAAATGATTAAACAATACCATGAAAGTGATATTGCAGATGCTTTACAATCTTTAAATAGAGAACAAAGATTAAAACTCTATCATTTAATTGGCAAAGAAATGACTGCTGAAGTATTCTCATATTTAGATGATGTTGCCGATTATGTTGATGAACTATCTAATGAGAATGCTGCCGATATCATTGAACAAATGGATGCCGATGATGCTGTAGATGTTTTAGAACAGCTCGATAATCAAGATGTTCAGGATATAGTCTCTTTTATGGAAGATGAAAGTGTTGAGGATATTAAATTAATTTCTCAATATTCAGATGATGAGATTGGTAGTAAGATGACTAATAATTACATCTTAATTTCAAAGTCTAATACAGTAAAAGAAGCAATGAAAAAGGTCGTTGCTCAAGCTGCTGATAATGATAATGTGTCCGTAATTTACGTTGAAGATGAAAATCATAAATTTTTTGGAGCTTTAGATTTAAGAGATTTAATAGTTGCCAGAGAAAATACGGATTTGACAACTCTAATGAAATGCAATTACCCTTATTTCTATGCAACTGATTTAGTTTCAGAAAATTTAGGAAGATTAAAAAATTATGCTTTGGATTCATACCCAATCCTTGATGCTAACCAAGAACTTATTGGCGTTGTAACAGCTGATGATGTAGTTGAGGTTGTAACTGATGAAATGGAAGAAGATTATGCTAAACTCGGTGGTTTAACAGAAAATGAAGAGCTTGATGAATCAATCTTTTTATCTGTTAAAAAACGTATTCCTTGGTTAATTATTCTTTTGTTTTTAGGTTTAGCTCAATCAACCTTTATTTCAGGTTTTGAAGCTGTTATAGCGGCATTACCAGCTATTGTTTTTTTCCAAACTTTAATTTTAGACATGGGTGGTAATATTGGTACTCAGTCTCTGGCTGTAACAATTAGAATACTAGCCAATGAAAGCATTAAGAAAAAAGATTTGGTAAAAACATGTTTAAAGGAAATTAGAATTGGCTTTTTTAATGGTTTATTATTAAGCATTTTGTCCTTTGCGGTTGTTTATTTATTTTTATTTTTAAAGAAACAACCTATTCAATCTGAGGTTTTTGTTCAAGCAGAAGCTTTAAAGGCTGCAGGAATTGTGGCTATTTCTTTAATTACAGCGATGACTGTATGTAGTTTAATAGGTTCTTTAATTCCGATTATTTTTATGAAAATAAAAGTAGATCCAGCAGTTGCCTCTGGACCTTTCATTACAACAATTAATGATATTATTTGTGTTTTAATTTATTATGGTCTTGCCACAATTTTATTTTTACTAATTTAAGTCTTCTAAATGAAGGCTTTTTTTAAGTTTTAAAATCATAATTAGGATAAGTTAGTGGCTGATTACCAGTTTGAAAATACTCATAGTAGCCATTATTTTTGGCTAGGTAGGCCTGATTGTTATAAATAGTTATATAGCTTTTAGTAATACCATCGATAATATCATAATATTGATTTTCTTTAGCGTATTTATCAAGTAGAAGTTTCATTATTGTTCTTGGTATATTTTTCTTATAATAATCTAAATATTTACCATCAATAATTTTTTCATAGCCTACCCAAACGGCGATAGTTAAATCTTTTGTATAGGCTATAAGAAGGGAGTCTTTAGTGGCATTAGCTGGAATATGATATTTTTCTAAGGTGTTGGCATCATAGTTGGTCTGACCAGTTTTAGCCATCATATAGGTTTTGGTTTGGTCATAGCTACTACCCTTAAAGACATCATGTAAAATTGAGTTAATTAAGAAGGCGGTAGTTGGTTTCATTGCTAACTTAGCTGGTTCATCATTTTTTAAAGTTAATAGATCATAATTTATTTCTCTATAAGCCTTAGCCTTTTTATAGTACCCCAAATTAGCAAAGGCTTGGTAGGCATTAGCTAAACTTAATAGGGTATATCCATTAGTTGCTCCACCTATAGCATCAGCTTCATAAATAGTATCGGATTTTTCAATGCCTAGTCTTGCCACAAAATCAAAAGCTCTTTCATAGCCAACAGCATTAAACAATTTGACTGCAGGGATATTTCTTGAATCACTTAAGGCTTTTCTAATGGTAATACTGCCTAGATATTGATTATCATAATTTTTAAGAGAAGTCCCATTTTGATAGGTATATGGTTCATCAACAATGATTGTGGCTGGATTATAATATAAATATTCAATAGCTGGAGCATAATCAAGTAGGGGTTTGATAATTGAACCAGGCTGAAGCAGAACATCACTAGCATAGCTTAAAACTCGTTGATTATAGTTTCTGTTACCTACAATGGCTTTAACACCATAGGTAGCATTATCTAAAACTACAATTGCACAATTAAGGTCATCATCATTAAAAAGCTTATAGTCATTATTCATTATGGCATATAATTCCTTTTGAATATCAGTGTCTAAATAGGTTTTAATATTGGTTATTACTTCATTGCTTTCAGGTAAATTGTTTAATAAATAGTCTAAATAAGGTGTTAAATAGGTAACTTTTGTATTAGTGAAACCTCGATTAACTATTTCATCAGCTGTTATTTTAACAAGCTTTTGATATTCATCATTACTGATATAATTTTCTTCATACATTCTTTTTAAAACTATATTTTTTCTTTCAGTTACTTCTATTGGATGGTTAAATGGATTATAGTAATTTGGTAGTTGAATCATTCCCGCTAAAATGGCTGATTCATTGACAGATAGCTCACTAGGCAGCTTATTAAAATAATATTTAGCGGCCATCTTAATACCATAGATATTACCACCAAAAAGAACGGTATTTAAATAGGCTTCTAAGATTTGATCCTTAGTATATTTTTTTTCTAATTCTAAAGCATAAACAATTTCATTGATTTTTCGGGTTAAGGTTTTTTCATTAGTAAAATAAGTATTTTTAACATATTGTTGCGTAATTGTAGAGGCCCCTGAAACAATTTCCTTATTTTTAATGTTTTGATAGATAGAATTGATAATTCTTGGGACTGATATACCTTGATGATTATAGAAATTTTTATCTTCACAAGCTATAACCGCATTAATCAAGTTTTTATTTATTTCTTTGATTGAGCAATATTCATAATAAAGACTATCAGTTGTTACTAGTTCGTTATTTTGATCATATATATAAATTGGTGTAGAATTTTCTTTAATTAAAATGGAAGCATCACTGGCTTTTTTAAAAATAAAAATACCTGCAATGCTTCCAACAATTGTCATGATAAAGATAAAGATTGTAATGATGGCAAAAAATTTACTTAAGATAGATTTCATCGATAACCTTTAAGTAATTTAGTCTAGGAAGGTATCCTTCCCGAATGATGTAGGCTCGTTTTTGAAAAGCCTCATAAGGAATGGATTTTCTGCCGTCTTTTAAAGAATTTTCCCAAAATTCATTTAAGACATCAAATGGTAATAAATAATATTCATTATATTTATTCCAAGCAACTAAAAGAAAAGCAATTCCCCCATGTTTTTGAACCATCTTTAAGTGATAAACCTGATGGGCAGAAACATTGGCTAGTGGAAAGGCGGTACGATTATGATTTTCTTTAGCATCAAAATCAATATATTTACCTTTATAAATTCCATTATAGTCAGTAGTAGAAGGTGTTTTATAATAGGCTTCAGTAATAACAGCTTTATTACGAGAAGGATAATCAACCTTTACAATTTGAACGGGAGTAGGCTTTTTATGGATTACAGCAATATCGTTATTTAAATAATATTCATTACTTTCATTGATTGCTTGTTCTAAATCCATACCTAGATTTGCTTTATTTATTACTTTCTTTTGTTGTCTTTTTACTGTTGGGAAATTCATTTTAATCACCATCTTTATCATATCATATTTTTTGTTGGATGCATCTATATTTTTAGACTTTTTGTCATATTTTATGTATGAAAACATTTGTAAAAATTATGATAACGCTTTTTTCTTGAATTTAATTTATTAATCTTTTAAAATTTAGACATATTATAAGAAAGGAATATAATATTATGGCAAATACAAAAGTTGAAATTTTAGTTAAAGCACCTGCAGGTTTAGATTTATACTTAGTAGGTAATGTTACTGCATTAGGTGAATGGAATCCATCTAAAGCTGTTAAGCTTGAATATTGTGATGTTTGTGGTAATTACAAGGTTTCTAAGCTTTTACCAGTTGATGAAAACATCGAATTCAAGGTTTTAGCGGCTAAAAGTTGGGATGCTGTTGAAAAGGATGGCTACAATAATGATGTTCCAAACCATACTTTCGTAGCAACTAAGGGTTCTAAGGTTGAAGTAGAAGCTAAATTTTAATAGAGGGTGCCAAACGGCACCTTTTATTTTTACCTAGCATAGAATAAATAGGTGATTATTAAATGTTAGGAATTATTAAAGGAGATATTAGATATGAGGCCTTGTCAAGAATGGTTCCGAGTATCATATCTAACGAGTTAAGTGATTTTTTAGATATTGATAGTTTGTTACTTCCCTTTAATGGAATTGATGAATATTACAATATTAAACAATCAAATATTAATTTATTAGATATTTTAAAACAAAATGATATTAAAATGATTTTTGTGGGCAATGCTAATAATAAATTAAAAGAATTATGCTTAGCTAAAAAAATTGGTTTAATTGAACTTTTAAAAGCCCCTGAGTTTGTTATGGAAAATGCTCGGTTAACTGCGATGGGTGTCATCTATTATTTGGGTCAAAAAAATATTGCAATCTCCGATTTAAAGATTATTATTTTAGGGTATGGTAATATTGGTTATGCGTTAGCTGAGTTATTAAAGGCTTATCGTTGTAAATTTAGTATTTATGCCAATACTATAGAAGAAGCAAAGTTTATTCGTTTACAGGGTTATACTTTAGCTGATTTTAAAGACTTTGATATTGTTGTTAACACGATTCCTAAAAACTTAGATTGGGATTATAGTATCTTTAAAGATAAGCAAATTATTGATGTTGCTTCTGCACCCTATGGTTTTGATATTGATAAGATTTATGAGGTTGGCATAAAGTATGAAATTATCAGTGCAATTCCTTCTAAATTTGCTCCAACATCAGCGGCTAAGATAATCAAAAATTATATTGAAAAATACCTTTAATTAGTTTATAATATTAATAAAGTTATGTACGATTTTTTTAATTAGTTAGGAGGTAAAATAGCCTTTTTGCTATTTTGATTTTTTATGGCTGAAATTAATTTTTTTTCACTTGGTGGTCTTCAAGAGGATGGTAA
The DNA here is from genome assembly GCA_947589245.1 of uncultured Anaeroplasmataceae bacterium. Classification (GTDB taxonomy): domain Bacteria; phylum Bacillota_I; class Bacilli_A; order Acholeplasmatales; family Anaeroplasmataceae; genus Pelethenecus. Next base: position 3,515 of record CANQBD010000030.1, on the reverse strand, counting down.
AAATTTATACATTTTAGAAGTAGATAAAAAAATTTTTGTTCTAGATGCAGGCTTGAAATATCCAACAGCTGAACTATATGGCGTTGATATTATTGTTAATGACATTAGCTATTTAATTGAAAATAAGGATAAAGTTGTAGGCATCTTTTTAACTCATGGCCACGATGATCATATTGGTGGAGTTTATCACATCTTAAAAGAGTTTAAAACGAAGGTCTATGCCTCAAAGTTTACAATGGCTGTTCTTCAAGATCGCTTAAAGGAAGAAGAGTTTAAATACAATGATGAAGATTTTATTGTTGTAAACTCAAAATCAGTTATTCATATTGGGGAAAACATTGTTAAGTTTTTTGATGTTTCTCATAATATTCCTGATTGTTTAGGGATTGCTATAAAAACGCCTGATGGTTATGTTATATATACAGGTAATTATAATTTTGATCAAAATTCCAAGATTAATTATGCTCATATGTATCGTGAACTTTCTTTCTTTGCGAAAGAAGGAGTTTTAGCTTTAATGACTGACAGCTTAGGAGCTAATAATGAACAGTCAAGAGGTACAATTTTAGAATTTAAACTTAGAATAAATAATGTTATTAGTCAAGCCAAAGGTCGAATAGTATTTACGCTATTTTCATCTGATATTTTGCGTATTCAACAAATTATTAATATTTCTTTAGAACAAAACAAGAAGATTGCCATTATTGGCCGTAAGACTCAGCGCTTAGTTAATCAAGCTATGCAACTTGGCTATTTAAATGTGCCTGCTAGTAATTTAGCTAATTTACGCTATATTGATGAAAAAAATGATAATAACGATAAGGATTTAGTTGTCTTAGTTACAGGTGAAAGACATGAGCCTTATTTTATGCTTCAAAGAATGGCTAAGCAAATTGATAGATTAATTCATTTGACAAGTGATGATACGATTGTTATTTTGACTAATCCTTATTTAGGTACAGAGAAGATGGCAGCTAGAACTTTAGATATTATTTATCGCGTAACAACCAATGTTAAAGAGTTTAATAGTAATCTTTTACCTCTTGCTTCAGCTAATCGAGAAGAAATTAAACAGATGATTAATATTTTATTACCTAAATACATTGTACCAGTGATTGGTGAATATCGTCATCAATATGCTTCAAGGGTCATAGCTGATTGTGTTGGTTATACCGATGAACAAGTTATCATTTTAGATAATGGTGATGTTGCCACCTTTATTGATGGCAAATATTGTGGCATTACGGGTGATGTTACGGTTGGTGAAATATTAATTGATGGTAAGGCTTTTAAAGATGTTGGTGATGTTGTTATGCGTGATCGAGAGCTTTTAGCTCAAGATGGTGTTTTAATGATTTGTGCCAATATTAATCCTCGTACTAAAGCGGTTGTGGCTGGTCCGGAAATCGTTTCTAAGGGTTTTGTTTATATTAATGAAAATGAAGAATTTAAGAAGGAAATTTTAGAGGTTTTTAAAAAGGTATCTATTAAATATTTAGTTAATAAGTTTATTAATTGGAGTGAATATAAGAACTCTTTAAAAACGGAATTATCGCATTATATTTATAAGAAAACAAGAAGAAGTCCTATCATTATTCCAGTTTTAATCTCAACAGATATAGAGAATGTTAAAAAGGTTACTAAGTAGCCTTTTTTTCAGCATTTTTTGCAAGTTAAGAGTGTTATAGTAATTTTAATGGAGCTGATGATATGCCTAAGGTTAAAAATCATATAATCCAAAAGAAAAAGGATTACTTTTATGTGGCTGTTGGGATTGGCATTAGTGTTTTTTGTATTTTGCTTATTGGAAGAGTTGGAGTTGCAGGGAGTATCTTAGCTCTTTTTTTTAGTTTTATTTTTGGGGACTTTTCAACGATTATTTTAGGTATAGCTTTAGTTTATTCAATTATTTTTATTATCTTTAAAAAGAAGATAGATTTTCATCATATTTCCTTTGTAGGTAGTGTCTTTATTTTTTTAGCCTTATTGATGTTTGCTCATTTGGGATTATATGACTCTTTAGATATGACTAATACGACTATTATCAGTAAAACTTTAGCTTTGTATCGCCATTATTTAAGGTCATATAATATTTCTTATAGCTGTGGTGGCGGCATTATTGCAGCTCTAATTTTACAAGTTACTTGTTTATTAGTGGGGAAGATTGGAAGTATTATTTTAGGCATAGCTTTTGTTTTAATTGGAATTAGTTATTTTGCTAATATCAATATTTTTTCTTTATTAAGAGGAGGTAAGTTTTCCCAGATTCCTAAACAGTTTTATGTGGCTCTTAAAAAATACGTTAGTAATCTGCATTTTCCAAGTAGTGAAGCAAAACCAGTTAAAAAGGTTTCACTTAATAGTTTAGAGGATACTGAAACGCAGGTTAATTTTACTTTGCAAAATGAAATTAATAAAGAAAAATTTGAAACTTTTAAAAAATTTATTAGAGATAAAAAAATATATAGTATGGTGGAAAGCTATTATACTTCCTATTCCTCTTCACGTTTTGTCATTAGAATGCCTAATTATAAGGAAGATGATTTAAAAGAAATTTTAGGTTTTTTTAATCGTCAAGTCTTTGTCATTAAAAATCAAAATGATTATTATTTGGATTATCCTAATCAATTTCGTAAATTGCTAACTTTAAAAAATATTTTAGTGAGTGAAAATAATGATTATAAAATACCTTTAGCTCTTGATGTTGATGGTTCTAAAATTGATTTTGATATTAGTATAGGAAGACTATTAGTTTTGGTTGGTGATCGAAGTTCTGGTATTAAAACCTTATTAAGAAGCTTAGTAACAAGTATTTTAATTAAAAATATTACCTGTAGTGATATTTATTTTTATGATTTTGAAAATGAATTTCGTAGCTTAGATAATTCTAATATTAAATATGTTAATAATGAGAAGTCAGCTGAGATTGCTTTAGATGAAGCTTTTAATGAATATGAAAGAAGAAGTGAGGTTTTAAAATATTTTAATTGTGACTCGGTTAAAGAGGTTAATGCTGCAATCAAAAAAGCCAATTTAGATATTGCTCCTTTATATCCTGAATTACATATTTTATATTTTGATATTGCGCTGGTTTCCCAAAATCTTTTACAAAAGATTATTTATGTTGTACGTTTTTCCATTAAAGTTGGAATCACTATTATTGTAGTAGCCAGAAGCAAAAATGAACTATCTAAGTTAGAGCTTAATAAAGCTGACATTGTGGCCTTTAATATGGCTGATGTTTCAACCTCTTTAAAGCTTTTTGGGTCAGATATGGCCTGTAGACTTCAAAAGAAGGGTGATGTTATTATTCGGAAGGATAATAATTTATATCATGGTCAAACACCTTATGTTTCTACGAATGATTTTGAAAAATTAGTAATTTAAAGAGCTCAAATATTTATTTTTTTGAGTAAAGAAAATAAAAAAGGCCTTTGAATGATATGATACCTCTAAAGTAGACAAAGAAAATAATTAAAAGGAAACAATCCCCTAGGGGATTCGGCCTCGAAATT
>CANQBD010000029.1 GCA_947589245.1 uncultured Anaeroplasmataceae bacterium | reverse complement strand
TTATTAACTTTTAGGCTGTTTTTTCTTGCTTTTTTCTTTTTCCTTTCATCTCAGTGAAAAAAAACGGGGAACTCAAAAAAAGATAGACTAAAGCTATCTTCTTTTAACCAACATTTAAAATTAAATTAGGATAAAATAAACGTAGAATTGTATAACTTAAATAAATACAATAGATTAGCAATAAAATAGCTCCACTATTTTTTTGAAGTTTTCCCCTTAAAGCCAAAATAAAAACTAACAAGGTTAACCCTAAAGAAATAAACATATCCGTTAAAATATCTTTAGCCACAGGAAGTGGCGAAACAACACCAGACAAACCACATATAAACAAAATATTAAAAATATTTGAACCAATAACATTACCTAAAGCCATTTCATTTTGACCCTTTCTAGCAGCCGTTATCGAAGTAACTAATTCCGGTAAAGATGTCCCAACCGCAATAATAGTTAACCCAATCAAGTTAGTTAATAACTGTTCATCTACACCTAACGTTCTTCCAATGCCCTCCGCAAAGCTAACTGCTGAATCCGTTATTAAATGCGCCCCTAATACTATAGTAACGAGTCCCCCAATAAGCAAAAGAATTGTTTTAAAAGAAAAAGAAACATATTCTTGTTTTTTAACTTCAAAAATAACATCTTGCTTACAAGCTTTTAGAGAGGATAGGCAATAAATAATAATCCCAATAACAAAGATAAAAGCCTCAAAACGACCAATGATAGTAGGTTTACCAGTAATAAAAAAATCACAAGAGAAAGCGACCAGTAAAATAGTAACAATAATTAAAATAGGAATTTCCCTTTTGATTATGTTTTTAGGAATAACAATGGGATGTAATAATACCGAAACACCTAATACCAAACCTAAATTAGCCATATTTGAGCCAACAACATTACCTAAGGCTATGCCACTTTGATTATGAAAGGCTGATACTAAAGAAACTGCTAATTCTGGAGCTGAGGTGCCAAAAGCGACAATGGTTAGACCAATAACCAATTCCGAAATATTGAATCTTCTCGCAATTACACTTGCTTTATCAACAAAAATGTCCGCTCCCTTTACTAAACAAAATATTCCTAAAATGAGAACAATCAAATTAAATGCATAACTTCCTAAGCTAAGTATCATAGACTAGGCTCCTTTAAATAAAAAACTATGGTATTAAACCATAGCTCAAAAAACTTAAAAATATGCCTATTTTTCAGAATAAAATGAAGAAATTTTATTAAAAGGTACCTCAGCAATAAAATCCTCTAAGGCTAAAACTGTCTTTGCGATAGCTTTATTCATTAAAGCTAAATCTTCTTCATTAAATTTTTGTAAAACCCAATCAATAACCGAAATTTTTTCACTTCGACCAATACCAAGCTTAATTCGTTTATATTCTTCCGTTCCTAAATGAGTAATAATATTCTTATGACCATTGTGCCCACCAGCACTACCGGAAGCTCTAACTCTAATGCGGCCAGTATGACTATCTAAATCATCAGATACAACAAGTATATCTTCAACATTAATCTTATAATAGTTCATAGTTGCCGAAACACTCTCGCCCGATAAGTTCATATAGGTCATGGGCTTTAAAAGTAAGACTTTATTACCCGAAATATTGGCAACTGCAACCATTCCTTTTAATTTTGGTTCAAGCTTAAAGGTTACACCCAATTTATCTGCCAAAGCATCCACAGCCATAAAACCTGCATTATGGCGCGTATTTTCATAATCCTTGCCAGGATTACCTAATCCCACAATCAATTTCATTATAGTAATTCTCTTTTTGATTTATCATAGGAATAAGTAAATAATCCTGATAAAGGTTCATCAGATAAAATACGTAAAATACCATGCCCCAACAAAGCACCTACAGATAAAACCTTAATCTTATCAATCTTTTTTCTATCATCTAACTTAATGGTATTGGTAATAATTAATTCTTCTAAACAAGAATTAGCAATTTTTTCAACAGCATTACCAGATAATACACCATGTGTACAAGCAGCATAAACAGCCTTAGCACCAGCTTCCTTTAAAGCTTGAGCCCCAGCAGTTAAAGTGCCAGCCGTATCGCACATATCATCCACCAAAATACAATTCTTACCTTCAATATTACCAATAATATTCATAACCTCCGCCTTGTTAGGTTCGGGACGACGCTTATCAATAATCGCAATCGTTGTATCAAGAATCTTCGCAAATTCACGAGCTCTTGTGGTGCCACCGTGATCAGGAGAAACAACAACAACATCTTCTAAATGTTTATCAATTAAATAGTTAACTAAAATAGGTAAACCCATGAAATTATCAACTGGAATATCAAAAAAACCTTGAATTTGAGCTGCATGAATATCCATACAAATAACTCTATCAGCTCCTGCAACCTGTAAAATATCAGCTACTAATTTAGCAGAAATAGGTTGTCTACTTTTATTCTTCCGATCTTGCCGACTATAACCATAATAAGGAATAACTAAATTAATAGTTTTAGCAGATGCTCTCTTTAAGGCATCACACATAATTAAAACTTCCATAAGATTATCATTAACCGGATTAGATGTTGGTTGAATAACAAAAACGTTGTGTCCTCTAACAGTTTCATTGATTTGAACATTGATTTCGCCATCAGCAAAATGCATAATATCACAGCTAGAAAGAGGCACGCCAATAGACTCTGCTATCTCTTCTGCTAAGGGACGATTAGCTGATAAACTAAATAATTTAACTTTCTTTCCTAACAAGATTGCCATGAGACATCCTCCAAATAATATAAAAATTACCGTTTTTATTATACCATACTTGCCTAAAATGTAAAACTTTTAAAAAAATATTTTAATATTTTAAGTTATCTTATGATAATTTCCTTTGAATCTAAGCTAACCAAAGCATTATTATCAATTAAGAATTAAGTTGTAAATAATCCTTTAATATTTTTTTAACTTCATTAAAATCAGTTTGTTTATTACAAATATCTTTGATTTTAGCACTACCAGACATACCCTTAATATACCAAGCAATATGACTTCGCATTTCAAGTAAAGCTAACCGCTCACCTTTTAGTTTTAATAAAAGATCATAATGCTTCATAATGGTGGCATAAATCTCTTCCTTTGAAGGATGTAAAAGATAGGTGCCATCTTCAAAATAAGCTTTTAATTCTCTAAAAATAAAAGGATTTCCTAAAGCCCCTCTGCCTATAGCAATAGCATCACATTTCGTATATTCAAGCATCTGAATAGCGCTTGGGATATCAACAATATCACCATTGCCAATTACAGGAATAGAAACAGCCTCTTTAACCTTTTTAATCCACTCTAAATCAGCCCTGCCAGTATAGAATTGGGATCTTGTTCGACCATGAACTGTTATCGCACTAGCTCCCGCTTTTTCAATCAACTTAGCTACTTCAACCGCATTAATACTAGCAGAATCCCACCCAATTCGCATTTTAACAGTAACTGGTTTTTTAACAGCTTTAACAACATTTAAAACAATCTCATAAACCAAGTTTGGATCTTGTAATAAAAAAGCTCCTGCATGAGATTTTTTAGCAACCTTATTAACTGGACAGCCCATATTAATATCAATAATATCAGCATCACTATACCTATCAATATATTTAGCCGCCTTAACCAAAGATTCTATATCTCCGCCAAATATTTGCATACTTATAGGGTGTTCTAAAGAGTTAACCTCTGTCATTTTTAATGTTCTACTATTTTGAAAGCCAATTGCCTTATCACTGACCATTTCAGCAACTACTAAACCACAGCCCATTTCCTTACAAATGAGCCGAAAAGCCTCATTGGTAATGCCAGCCATAGGGGCAAGGACTAGCTGATTGGGAATTTCAATATCTCTAATCTTCCATTTCATAAATCTCACCTATAATGGCTTTTACTTCCGCTAGTGGTAAACCTATTATATTATCTAATGAGCCTTCATATTTAGCTATTAATTTACTACCAAGACCTTGAATTGCATAGCTCCCTGCCTTACCAAAGCATTCCTTAGTAGCCACATAATCTAAAATATCCTTTTCGCTCAAATTTTTAAAATATACATCCGAAACACAAGTAAAATTATAAACGTGTTCTTTATAAATAATACCTACACCACTCATAACTTGATGCTTCTTACCAGATAATAGTCTTAATGTTTTAATAGCATCTTCTGCATTCTTTGGTTTGCCAAAAATTTGATTATTATAAACCACAATCGTATCACAGCCAATTAAAATATCACCATAATTTTTTTCTTTTTCAAAACTAGCCTTTTTAAGACCTAATAGCTTAACATTTTCAATTGGAGACAAATTATTATCGAAGCTCTCATCAACATCTGCCGCTTTAATTTCAAAGCTATAACCGGCTTTTTCTAATAATTCTTTTCTTCTTGGCGAAGCACTTTTTAAGATAATTTTCATAAAATCACCTCTAGTAGATAATTATATCATAACCATAACTAAAAAACCAATTTTTAAGATATGTATTTTAGTAAATAGTGACAACTTTTTTACAATCAACTAACTATAATACTCTAATATGTAATAATAAAAAATTTTAAAGGATGATAATATGAAAAGATACCTTGTCTTAACCTTGCATTATTGTTTTTTTATTTCGGCCTTATTATTTTTACCACTTGATATAGCAATATTTATAGCTGGTTTTTTGATTTCCATTTTATTATTTGAAAATATCTTCTTTACCAGCTTACCTCTTGTATTATGCTTTTACTTTCCCCTAAAATATACCTATATATTACTAGTCGTTTTTCTATTTTCTTTAATTCTTTATCCTTTTGGTAAAAAAAATCGCTATTACGCCCTAGCATCCTATTTATTAACAAGTGTAACAACCTTTGTTATTCTTTATTTTCTAAATGGCCTTAACCCTCAAACCATAGGCATAATGCTGTTGTTGTTTATTTTATATAGTGGAATAAATCTCTTATATGTTTATCAAAAACAAAACAATAAAACAATTATTATTCCTTATAGTCAAAAATTAATTAATCTTACCATTATCTTAGGTTATTTTTTTATAATTTATTTATATGGCACTAATCAATATTTAATGTATTTCTTATTTATGCAATTATTTTTAATCAATGATTTCAAATACAATTTAATTTTTGTAGGCATATACACACTATTGTTGGCTATTAAGGATTACACCCAGCTAAGTACAATTCTTTATCCAACAGCTATTTCATTTTTACCCGTTTCTTTGATTTTGACTTTAGAATTTAAAGGCTACCTTTGGATTCTTTTCATGATTTATAGTTTTTTGGTAAATCTTACTTTATTTAAACCAAAGCGTTTAACAATTGAAAATGACTATATTAATTCTTTATTTGATGACTTTAATAAATACATCAATGAACTAAATAATGAATACAGTAAAAATAACCGTATCAAAGAAATTAAAGAACAAAAGCTCGAAGAAATCAGCACAAACTATTGTCAAAGTTGTTTTAAAAATACTTTGTGTAAAACTAAATTAGATAAACGCTATTCTTTTCTCTCAGGAGCAATGCTAGGATTAAAACAAAATATTTATGATTGTCCTTACTATAATCGTTTTTGTATAAATACCAATTTTGATAATGTTAATAAATCCTTTGAATATAGTGCTATCAAATCCTTAGCCTTTGAACTTAGCTTTCTTTATAATCAAAGCCTCGCCCTAAAGGAAGACTATGATTATTTTATAACTCTTCTTACAAATTACGGATATAATGTTTGTGATTTAGATATCAATTTATCTTCAAGCTCCCTTTATTTTTCAATAGAACTTGCCAAACCTAAACCAATAATTGAAAATTTATTACTACGTTGTGCATACAAAGCCTTTGGGGAACAATTAGAACTTAAAGTTGTAGATCAACGAATATATTTCTTTAAAAAGCCCGTTTTAAAAATATCTTATGCCCATACAGTTTTAGCTAAATCAGGAAATCTTGTAAGTGGGGATAATTATTATATTAAAAAGGATTATAACAATTCCTATATCTTTGCCTTAAGTGATGGCATGGGGAGTGGCTATAATGCATATACCGAATCATTAGATGCACTTAAAACGATTGCCAACCTATCAAAATATCACTTTAGGATTAAGACAATTTTAAAGCTTTTAGAAGATATTTATGAGCTTAAAAGTAATTATGATCGATATGCCACTTTAGATTTTTTAGCGATTGACACAGCAAATAAAAAAATAAATCTTTATAAAATGGGCTCAACCACAACCTATATTCTCCACAACAATCAACTTTTAAGATACGAAAATCAAACACTCCCTCTAAAGCTTGATGAAATCAATTCGTCTTATGATTTAGATCTTTACAGTGGTGACTATATCTTTTTATTATCTGATGGTATCAGTGATTTTGTTAGTAATGATGAATTTTATTCTTTAGTTTCTAATGGGCAAAAGTCAGCTGATGAAGTTTGTTATAATATTATTGATTATATTAAAAGAAAGGAAAACAATAAACTTAAAGATGATTTATCTTTAATTGTAATTAAAGCTATTTAAAAATTACAAATCTTTGATATAATAATCTAGTGGTGATATTGTGCTTAATAAGGTAAATAGGTTTATAACAACAAACCAATTATTTAATAAAAATGAATATATTATTTGTGCAGTTTCAGGTGGTGTTGACTCTATTTGTCTTTTAGATGTCCTTAAAAAGCTTGATTATAAGGTCGTTTTAGCTCATGTCAATCACCATAAAAGGCCCGAATCAGAACAAGAAGCAAAAGCTATGGCCAACTTAGCCAAAGACCTAAAAATACCATTTGAGCTTTTAAATTATTATGCAGATAAAAATGCGAATTTTCAGGATCAAGCTAGAAAAGCTCGTTATGCCTTTTTCAAAGATTTAACCCAAAAATATCAAACAAGGTTCATTGCCACAGCTCATCATTTAAATGATCAGGCTGAAACTATTTTAATGCGAATAGCTAGTGGTTCAAACCTTTATGGCTATGGGGGAATTGCGGTTGATTTAGAGCTTGCTGATGTTGAAATTGTTAGACCTCTTCTTTGTGTTACTAAAGAAGAAATATACAACTATGCCAAAGAAAACAATTTAGGCTATTTTGAAGATAGTTCTAATAAAAGTGATGATTATTTACGTAATCGAATTAGACATAATATTGTCCCTAAATTTCAAGAATTAAATGCTGATATTTTAAACAAATTTCAAGAATACTCAATTCAGATTAAGGAAGCATTCAATTTTATCCGAAAACAAAGTATAAAATATCTTGATGAATTGAACAATAATATTAGAGTATCTTCTTTTAACAAGCTTGATATAGCTCTTAAAAAAGATATATTATGTTTATTGTTTGAAAGATATAATTTAGAAAAAAACAATGATTTAATAAACAAATGTTTATTACTTATTTCTAATGCTCAAAATAAAAATCTTGATTTAAAAGGCGATCTGATTTTTTCAGTAGAGTATGACTTAGCAAAAATCACTAAACAAAAACAAACAAGAAGTTATTGTGAATTTTTAACTTTAGATAGTGAATGTTTTATACTAAACAAGTATCATTTCTATTTTTCAAAAAAAATACCACAAAATAATGCAAACTATCTTAAATTATGTTATAATAATTTAAAGTTGCCATTAAAAATCCGTAATCGTAATTCTGGTGACTTTATAAAAATGAGTTATGGAAATAAAAAAGTAGCCAGAATAATGATTGATGCGAAGGTAAGTAATACTTTACGGAAAGAAATTCCTTTAGTATTCGATGCTGAGAAAAATCTGCTTTGGATTTATAACTTAGCTAAAAGTGAAATAGTTACTAAACAAAAAGCAAATGGCGACATATTTTTAGTTTGTGAGGAAATTAACAATGGTTAATGATATTAAAAAAGTCAGCTTAACTGAAGAAAAAATTGCTGAGCATGTAAAGCGTTTGGGAAAACAAATAACAGCTGATTATCAAAATAAAGAGCCCGTCTTCATTGGATTATTAAAGGGCTGTAATCCGTTTATGATGGATTTATTAAAACAAATCAAAACCTATTGTAGTGTCGAATATATGGATGTATCTTCATATAATGGCACTTCTTCGACAGGAAAACTAATTATTAATCAAGATTTAAAAACGAATATATCTGGAAAAGATGTCATTATAGTTGATGATATATTAGACACTGGCCGTACCTTGCTAGAAGTTAAAAAATTATTAACTAGTCGAGGAGCCAGAAGTATTAAAATATGTGTTCTATTAAATAAGCCTGAGGGACGTTTAGTTCCTATTGAAGCCGATTATATTGGGGATTTAGTACCAAACGAATTTGTGGTTGGCTATGGTTTAGACTATAATGAACGTTACCGTAATTTACCTTTTATCGGGGTATTAAAGGAAGAGATTTATTCCAAGTAGGAGGAATTTATGCAACAAAACAATCAAAATCAACAACCTAGAAAGAAGTTTGATCTTCTCTTCTATTTAATTATCATTCTAGCAATCATCGGAGTATTTCTGTTGATTCAAAATTTAACAAGACCAAATCCAAAGGAACTATCTTATGCTGATTTAGTTGTCGCATTACAGGATAACACCAACGAAATTGATCAAACAAGCTTATCTGCTCAACCAATTGGTGGAGAAAACTATCAAATGTTTGTCATCTCTGGTAATTACAAGGATGGAACGCAATTTACATGTAATGTTACAGCTGACCAATTCAACTTATTAACTAATGGAGATGTTACTGAATATCCTGTAACAATTTTACTTTATACATTAGATGAAAATGTCTTCCTAAGTTTAATAATATCACTTATTCCATACGTAATTATGATTGGTTTCTTCATCTTCTTATTTAAAAGTCAAGGCAACGGCAAGGCATTTGATTTTGGTAAATCAACTGCTCGCCTTTCAAGAGGTAAAACTGTAACATTTGAAGATGTTGCAGGCTGTGATGAAGAAAAAGAAGAATTGGTTGAGATAATTGACTTCCTCAAAAATCCACGTAAGTATGCTGAGATTGGAGCAAGAATTCCTAAAGGTGTCCTTCTTTTCGGTCCTCCTGGTACAGGTAAAACTTTACTTGCAAAGGCGGTGGCTGGTGAAGCAAATGTTCCATTCTTCTCTATTTCTGGTTCCGATTTCGTTGAAATGTTTGTAGGTGTTGGAGCATCTCGTGTTCGTGATATGTTCAAAACAGCTAAGGAACATGCCCCTTGTATTATCTTTATTGATGAAATTGATGCTGTAGGTCGGCAACGGGGAGCTGGTATGGGTGGTGGCCACGATGAAAGAGAACAAACTCTTAACCAACTACTAGTAGAAATGGATGGCTTTACTGGTAATTTAGGCATCATTGTAATGGCAGCAACTAACCGTCCTGATGTTTTAGACCCTGCTCTTCTTCGACCAGGTCGTTTTGACCGCCAAATTACGATCAGCAATCCTGATGTTAATGGTCGTACGGCAATTCTTAAGGTTCATGCTCGTAATAAGCATCTTGATTCAACAGTCAAACTAGAAGAAATTGCCCAAAGAATTCCTGGCTTTAGTGGTGCTGATATTGAAAATTTATTAAATGAAGCTGCTCTTCTTGCTGCTAGAGATAATCGTAAGGTTATTAACACGCAAGATATTGATGAGGCAATTGACCGTGTAATGATGGGTCCTGCTAAAAAAACACGTAAGATCACTGATGGTGAAAAAAGGTTAATTGCACATCACGAAGCAGGTCATGCAGTTATTGGTTTAAAACTTAAAAATTCTAATATTGTTCAAAAGGTTACAATTATTCCTCGTGGTCAAGCTGGAGGTTACGCCTTAATGCTTCCTGAAGAGGAAAAATATTTAGAAACTAAGCAATCCTTATTAGATCGTATAACCGGTTATCTTGGCGGTCGTGTTTCTGAGGAGGTTAATTTTAATGAGGTATCAACTGGTGCTTCTAATGACTTCCAACAAGCAACTCGTATTGCAAGAGCAATGGTTACAGAATATGGTATGTCTGATTTAGGTCCTGTTCAATATGAACAGCCACAAGGTAGTGTCTTCTTAGGTAGAGACTATTTAAAGGAAAAGAATTTCTCTGATCAAATAGCTTTAGAAATTGACAAAGAAACTAGACGTATTGTTGAAGAATGCTATAATCGAGCTAAAGAAGTTATTATTGAAAATCTTGATCTATTAAAAACAATTGCCGATTACTTAATCAAAGTAGAAACTCTAACCAAAACAGATATTGATGAAATTGAAGCGACCGGTCATTTAAAACGCTATGATGATCTAGTTGCTGAAAAGAAAAATGTCGTTGAAGTTCAACCTGAAGTAACACCTAAAGCTGAAGAAACTTCTCCAAATACTTCTTCTACTGACTCTACTGATGAGACTAGATAAATATTTAAAAGTATCACGTTTAATTAAACGTCGTACTTTAGCCAAAGAAGTTGCTGAAAACGAACGTATTTTAGTCAATGGCAACCTTGCTAAACCTTCTAAAGATATAAAGATTGGTGATGAAATCACCATTGAATATGGTACAAAAAATGTTACAGTTAGAGTAATTTCTTTAGAAGTTTCAGTTAAAAAAGCCGATGCTATAAATATGTATGAGTTGGTTCGTGAAGAAGCTAAAAATTAAATATCTTATTTACTCATAAATAAAGGGGGCTGTGAAACCTTACTGTTTAAAACTAGGTTCACAGCCCCTTTATTTTAAATTACCAATTCGTGATTGATATTAAAAATTGGCGTGAAGCACGCCTTATCCTGTTGATAGTGGATGTAAGACATCCATAAATTCATCCAATTTTTTTGGATGTTTTTAGTCATCTCAATTAATGGGTTAGAAAAACAATAAAACTAAATAGTCAAAACAAAAAATGTTTAAAAAAGTGCAACTATCTATATAGAGAAAGCTACACTCTTGCAAGTTTGGGTTAATTATAAATTGTTTTAGTAATCTTACATTATTTTTCTTGTGAAAGTAATTTGCTATTTTTTATTAATAATAAAATATGGACCACAATCATAAGGTTCATGTGTTACTATATAACACCATGAGAAATTTAATCCAATTACATAAAATTCAATCAAACCATTATTTTGAATTTTTATTGAATTATCATTTTCTCTTGAAAGTGGTTTTGAAATATTATCACCAATAAAACCATTATCATATTGAAATTCTACTGCACCTGTCTTATCAATATTATCATATGCTAACATTGCATCTTTTCCTTTTAAATTTTCAACTAGGTTATGTTCGCAAACATTCCATAAATAGCCGTGATTAGGTGCATAGCAATTAAATTTTTTTAATTTTTTAATTGAAATAGATGGCACAAAATTTTTAAGAAATTCTTCAACAAAGTTTTCTTTATTAATTATGAAATTCATTTGATTCCTCCTATAAATAATAACCAAACAATTTTATCCATATATGAATATCTTTAATAAGTTCATTTCTCACCCCTGGAGAAATAGGATATTTAAATTCATACCAATTAAAATGAGCTGGTGAAGGTTTTCCATTAAACATATGGTGAGTTGTATCCCATCGAACTTGTCTATATCCATCTTGAGAAATCCATCTATTTTTGCCAGCTTTTGTGTTGTAACCTTTTCCTAAATATTGTTGAGAGGCTTTAGCAGCTTTATATTGCCCTGTTGTATGGTAAAAGCCTAAAATAAGA
>CANQBD010000028.1 GCA_947589245.1 uncultured Anaeroplasmataceae bacterium | reverse complement strand
CTTAAAACCGAGTTTGATTCCTAATTATTTACTTTTTTAACACCCCATTTTAGGGGTTAATCCCAAATTCAGGTTAATAATTATTAACTATTAAAACATTAAATATATTAGAAAAGACTCAGTTCAAACTGAGTCTTTTCTTATTGTTTTAAAATAAGTTCGGCCACTTTACGACCACAAACCATTGCTTCAACAACTGTCTTAGCACCTAAAACAATATCCCCACCAGCATAAATGCCAGAAATATTAGTCTTAAAATTATCATCACAAACTAAATAACCATAATCGTTTTTTAGTTCCTTTTTGTCATAGATATTTGAATCAGGACTCTGCCCAATAGCACTTATTATATTATCACACCTAATAATTTCAAACTGCTTAGTACCAATTGGTTTTCTTCGACCAGATTCATCAGGTTCACCAAGCTGCATTATCTCAACTTTAATTCCTTCAACCTTATCCTTACCAATTATTTCAACAGGATTATTTAAAAACTTTAATTCAATACCTTCCGCTTCGGTTAAAGCTATTTCATGCTTAGTTGCAGGAGCTTCTTGTCGACTACGCCGATAGCAAATTGTTACATCACTTCCTAAGCGTTTAGCACATCTAGCAGCATCCATAGCCACATTACCAGCGCCAATAACAATAGTTTTACCATTAATCTTAGGAAGGTTACCAATCCCTAATTTTATGTTGAGATTAACATCTCTTAAAAAATCTAAAGCATCATATACCCCAGCTATATTTTCATTTGGAATACCTAATTTCTTAACATTAGCTAACCCTGTTCCTATGAATACAGCATTATAATCTTCTTTAAGTTTAAGGATATCACTTTCCTTTAAATTAGTATCATAAATAATCTCAACTCCTAAATCACTTAATTCCCTTAAGAGTTTTTCAACTTCTTGATAGCTTAAACGATAAGAAGGAATACCTGTAGTCAATAATCCACCAAAGTAATTACTCTTCTCATAAATAGTTACTGATACACCATTTTTAGCTAGCTCCTTTGCACAGGCAATACCAGCCGGTCCAGAACCAATGACAGCAACCTTAAGATCGGAGTTTAAATTCTTTTCATATAATGTGGAAACATGACCAACAACATATCTCTCAAGCCCACCACAATTGATAGGCATACTCTTAGCATTCAAAATACAATGCCCAATACATTGGCGTTCATGAGGACATACAATTGAGCAAATATTAGGCAAACTTGAACAAGAATTAATTATTGCATTAGCAGCAGTTAGATTATCATTCTTTATCTCTTTTATAAAATCTCTTATTCTTAATGAGGCTGGACAGCCAACTTCACATCGTGGATTTTTACATGATAAACATCTTGAAGCCTCAGCCTTAGCAGATGCATCATCTAACCCTTCTTCCATTTTCCAAATATCAATCATAGCCATTATCCTTTCTGTTTTTTATAAGACTTTCTAATTAAATAGGCGTCAGCTAAGGCAATCGCAACACAGGCTTCTAAAACAGGGCAAGTTCTTAAAATGATAGCTGTATCATGGCGACCATCAATCTTTAATTCTTCAACTCTTTGACTTTTAAATGAGTAAGTTGCTTGGGGCATAAAAATGGATGATGTTGGTTTGACAAAAACTTTAACCACAATATCATTACCATTAGAAATGCCACCATTGATACCACCACTATGATTTGACTTAGTAGTACCATCCGCCCGCAGAATAACATCATTAAAGCTTTTGCCTGTTAGATTAACCCCCTCAAAGCCTGTTCCAAAAGAAACACCTTTAACACCACCAACTGCAAATAAAAGGTGGGAAATAGTCGATTCTAAAGAGTCAAAATAAGGTTCACCAAGCCCAATTTCAGCCCCCTTCGCTTTAATTTCCACAATTCCACCCACACTGTCGCCAGCTTCTAAGGCTTTGGTTAAAACATTTTCAAACTCATTCTTGTCAGTGGTTCCACCTAAATTTATTATTTCTGTACTAAAGCTAATTGTACTTATAATTTTTTTAGCTATTACTCCAGCAGCTACTAACCCTAAAGTTAAACGACCTGAAAACGTACCACCACCACGATAATCCTGATAACCATCATATTTTACATTAGCAACAAAATCAGCATGAGATGGACGTGGGTGGTCTACTAAATTAGAATAATCTTTACTATTTTGATTATGATTTTCAAAAGAAAGTAAAATAGCCCCGCCAGTTGTATAGCCATTAAAAACACCTGATTTAATATTAATCGTATCAGCTTCTAAGCGCTTAGTCGTTCCTAATCTGCCAGCCTTACGCCTTAATAAATCCTCTTCAAAATCCGTTTCCTTTAAAGCTATGCCTGCTGGAACACCATCAACTAAAACACCAACTTCAGCTCCATGACTTTCACCATAAATACTAATCTTTAATAATCTACCTATTGTATTCATAATTTCACCTACAATTCTTCGATAATTTCTTCAATAGAAATGTTTATAAATTGCTTTAACCAAAGCTCTAAAGCCTTTAAAGCTTGCACAATTAACATATAAAGACCATCATAATTTGAATTGGCCATCTTTAAAAGATATGTTGGACGCGGATTAAAAATAATATCAATAACAACCTTAGCTTTTTGAGCAATCTCTAAAGTTACAGGTGTCTCATTGACATTAGGATACATACCAACAGGAGTAGTATTAACTAAAATATCAATATCCCGATTTTCTAAATCGTTATAGCCAATGCTTTCACCAAAAGGATTGCGTGATACGGAATAAACTTTACCACCCAAATCATTTAGGACCTTGATAACAGCTAAAGAAGCACCACCAGTTCCTAAAACATAGCAATTTTTATTTGCCACTTCAATATTATATTTTTTTAAAGTGGCATAAAATCCATCATAATCCGTATTTGTTCCTATTGCTAAACCATCTTGTAAATAAATAGTATTAACACTACCAATAGCCAAAGCCTTTTCATCTACTTTATCAAGATACTGCATAATAGTTTTTTTATAAGGAATAGTGACATTAAATCCTGCATAAATGCCCTTTTTTAAACTAAGAATATAAGAAGCTAATTCATCTTCTTTACATTCATAAAGATTATAAACTGCAGCAACCTTATATTTTCTAAAAACATAATTGTGTATTTTTGCCGAATAACTATGCTCTAATTTAGAGCCTAATAAACCATATTGCTTCATTTAATTAAGTCCTCTTGATATTCTTTAGAAACCTTTAAGACTACTTCTAAAAATTCTAAATAATATTTTTCAAGTTCCTTAGAATTTAAGTTGACTAAATTTTTATTAATGAGTTTTTTTTCTCTTTCACCATTATAAATAGGTAGATTATTTAAAACTTTAAATTCGGCAACCATTTTAGAAGCAGCCATTCTTTTTTTGAAAAGTTCTATTAACTCTAAATCAACTTGATCGATAATTTTTCTTGCTTCTTCTAATTTATTCATATTCTATTTCGCCTCCCAAACTTTCAAAAACTTTCCAAAAATTAGGAAATGATTTAGAAACACACTCAGCATTTTTTATTTTAATTAAACCATCTGTTTTTAAAGAGGCCATCGCTAAAGCCATTGCCACTCTATGATCATTATGGGAATCAACAATTGCGCCTTTAAAAGCTGCCACTCCCTCAATCATCATACCAGATTGGAACTCTTTAATCCTAGCTCCTAGCTTAGTAAGTTCTTCTTTCATACAAGTAATTCGGTCACATTCTTTAATTCTTAATCTTTCAGCATTAATGAAACTAGATTGACCTTGACTAAGACTAGCAAGAACAGTTAGGGCTGGTCCTAAATCAGGCGATTGAGAAAAATCAATAGTCGTACCTTTAGTTAAACTAGGTAAACATTTAAGATAATCTTTTTCAATAATTAGATTACCATCAAAACTTTTAATATCTTCTAATATTTTCTTATCACCTTGAGAGGAATTCAAATTCATTCCTAAAATGGTTATATCCGCTCCCAAAGCTCCAGCCACTAAGAAAAAGGCTGATTGAGAATAATCACCTTCAACTTGATAATTTAAAGGTTGATAAGTTTGATTACCTGAAATAAGAAATTCATGATAATCATTATTTACTACCTTAATACCAAATAATTTTAATATATCTAAAGTTAAATCAACATAGCCCTTAGATTCTAAATCCGTAGTTATAACAATCTTAGAATCCCCATCTAATAAGGGTAAAGCCAATAATAAACCTGTTATAAATTGGGAAGAAACATTGCCAGCTAGTTCATAGGTTGTAGGAACTAAACCACCCTTTAAGGATAAAGGTAAATAGGCCGCATTTGGCCTTTCGTAAGCAATTCCTAACTTATCAAAAATAGCTAAATAAGAATCCAACGGGCGCTTAACTAAATTGTTATGGCCAACAAACCTAATAGGTGCCTTATTAACTAAAGCAATTGGAATCAAAAATCGCAAAGTTGAACCAGATTCATAAGCATCAATAGTACTAGCTAATCTTTTAATTTCGCTACCTTCAATAATTAAAGTATCATTTTTAATTTCTATTTTAGCACCTAAAGCTTCCATTGCTTTAATAGTTGCCTCAATATCCTTTGAAATTAAAACATTGCTTATAATGCTCTTACCTTTAGCCAAGCTAGCTGCAATTATCGCTCTATGCGCTAAACTTTTTGATGGTGGCATGACTAGCTTACCAGCTAATTTTTTAGGATGAATTGTAACATTCATTTACAACAACTCCTTTAACTTGCTTTCTTCAATGGGATAAATAATAGCCTTACCAATTTCTTCTAAAAGAATAAAATTCAATTTCCCAGCTAAATTCTTTTTATCATTTATGGCAGATGCCAAATAAGCCTTATAATCAAAAGCCTCACATGGCAAATCATAAGCTTTTATGATTGCTAGAATATCCTCATAACAAGTTTTTTTAGTAACTCCTAAATCAATGCCTAGCTTGATTGCCATCAGCATTCCCATAGCTACAGCTTCGCCATGTTTGTAATTGTATTTAAGCTCAATGACATGACCAAAAGTATGACCAAAATTTAAAAGCATACGTTCATTCACATCAAATTCATCTTTTTCTACTACTTGTTTTTTAACAGTTAAACTTTCAAAAATTATATTCTCATCAATTAATGGCTTTGATTTTAATTTATTAAAAAGTTCCTTATTACCAATAGCAGCATGCTTAATTAATTCACCCATACCATTATTAAATTCTCTTTGCGATAAAGTGTTTAATACTCTAGGATCAATTAAAACTAATTTAGGTTGTTTAAAGGCTCCAATAATATTCTTACGACCAGCAAAATCAATTCCGGTTTTACCACCAATAGATGAGTCCATCTGACTAAGTAAAGTAGTTGGAACATTAACATATGGTAATCCACGATATAATGTTGCAGCAACAAAGCCTGTTATATCACCAACTACTCCCCCACCTAAAGCCAATAATAAATGATTACGGCGAATATTTTTATTTAAAAGTTCCTTAACTAAATAAACATAATTATCAATATTTTTAGAAGCTTCACCATTTGGAAAAACAATAGTTTCCACATCATATCTAAATTTAAGACCTTCGATTACTGTATCTAGATAATATTTAGCTACCACATCATCAGTAATAATAAATATTTTATCATTATGATAAATTTGTTCAATATAAAAAGAAAGATGAAAAAGTAAATCATCTTCTATTATTATCGCATAAGAATTTAAACCCAAATTGATTGATAGTTTTTTCACTTTTCCATCTCTTTTCTTTTAGCTGTAGATTTTGCAAATAATTCATTTAAAGCTACACGATCATTATTTTTCAAAGCTAATTTAATCTTTTCAATTTCCACTAAGAAATTATCTATATGTTCTAGCAAAAAATCTTTATTCTCTAAAAATAGTTCACTCCATAGACTTTCATTTATCATTGCTATTCTCGTTAAATCCCGATAAGAATCACCAATATACTTACCAGTTTCAAAATTCTTATCACTATTTACTAAACTAACTGCAATAGCGTGCGTAAGCTCCGATGTAAAGCCAATCATTTTATCATGAACGACCGGACTTACCACACTTATGCTTCCAAAGCCTAAATCTAAAGCTATTCTCTTTAATACTTCAATTCCTATCGCGCCTCTATCCGTAGTATCAACAGGTGTAATCAAATAATTAGCATTTTTAAAAATATTAGCATCAGCATATTTAATGCCAACTTTTTCCTTACCAGCCATTGGGTGATGGGAAATATAGGTTGCAGGCTTAGCTAATAATAATGCCTCGTGAACAAAAGAACTTTTAACACCACAAACATCAGTAATGAATTGATTTAATTTAAAATAGTGATTATTTTCTTTTAAAAAATCTAATATTTGTTGAGGATATATAGCTAAAATAACTAAATCAACTTGACTAATTAAGGAATAAGTATTTTCCTTGTTAATTATATATCTTTTTCGATAAGCATAATCAAGAGTCTCTAAGTTCTTATCTAAGCCATAAACATGGTGCCCCGCTTTAGATAAGCCTAACGCATATGATCCACCTATCAACCCTAAACCGACAATTAAAATCTTCATTAAACGATTTTCTTTCCAACGATTGGGGCAATAAGCTTAAGCTGTTTCATCATATTGTCAAAGCGCTCTGGCTTTAAACTTTGAGCACCATCACATAAAGCACATTCTGGATTATTGTGCACTTCAACAATTATACCATCAGCACCAACTACTAAAGCTGCTTTAGATAAATCTTCTACCATTGACCATCGCCCAGATGAATGGGAAGGGTCTACAACAACAGGTAGGTGTGATAATTCCTTAACAGCTAAAACAGCTGATAAATCTAAAGTGTTTCGCGTATATTTTTCGAAGGTTCTAATACCACGTTCACATAATATAACTTGATTATTACCACCAGCTAAAATATATTCAGCAGCCATTAACCATTCTTCAATAGTGGCTGATAAGCCTCTTTTTAAAAGAATGGGTTTATTAATTTTTCCTAAAGCCTTCAAAAGATGGAAATTTTGCATATTGCGAGCCCCAACTTGAATAATATCAACATCTTTAACAAAACGGTCTATCATATCTTCAGATTGAATCTCTGTGATAATTGGTAATTTGGTAGCTTGACGAGCTTCCATTAAAAGATCCAACCCTTCTAGCTCCAAGCCTTGAAAAGCATATGGTGAAGTACGTGGCTTATAAGCCCCACCTCTTAAAATATGTGCTCCACTAGCCTTTACACTTTTAGCTACACTAACAATTTGGTCATGATTTTCAACAGAACAAGGACCAGCCATAACTGTAAAGTTACCACCGCCAATTTTGACTCCGCAAACATCAACAACTGTTGGTTCGGGATGAAACACCTTAGATGCCTTCTTATAAGGTGTTGAAATTCTCGTTATTGCATCAACACCTGGTAAAGCATAAACATCACCATCCATTGTTTTAGAAGTATCACCAATGATGCCGACAACACGTACATTGCCACTACTTGCATCCTTTACTTCTAACCCTCTATCATTAAAATATTTTACAATGTTATTGTATTCCTTTTCAGTAATACTTTGTTTCATTCGAATAATCATAACCAAAACTCCTTTACTAATAAATAATTCTACCATAAAACCAGCATTCTTGCAAGAAAACTACAAGTGTTAAAAAGGCAATTATATCATCCCAATTAATAGACTTATTTGGTCTATTTTTTATCATTGTGCAAAACTAAAATAAAAAAGATTGACACCTAATGTCAATCCCTTTTACATTTAAAATCAGCTAGACCATGTTAATAGTTTCACAATCATTTGGCTTTAGCATTTTTAAAAAGGATAAAAATATCAATAGCTACTATAAGAAAAAATATGCCAATTGAGCAGAGAATAATTGCAGTTATCCGATATGAAGTATTTACCCAATATATGAGCAATGAAGTTAAGCAAATAACAACAGCAAACAAAGTAAAAATATGTTTAATTTGAAAACTTTACGATTAAAAACATTAACCACATTTTTGGCAGTTTCTTCAAGTAATGTCAAAACTCCACCCATAACAAATAAAATTAAATAAATAATCCAATCTGACATATATTACTCACTACCATTCTCATATCAATGGCCATCTCATTTGACTAGATATTAGCTGATATCATTTTGCAGCAAAATATAATAACGAGTAATAATAACTTCTGTCAAATTATAATTATCGCAATCTTCATACTTAGGAATATAATATCGCAAATAATATTCTGAAGCATTAATGTTTTCCGATATTGTCTTTTGAATATATTGAAAATCATCATAAACCATATAACTTAAACGATAAACAAAACCTATATATAAAACATTTTCAAGTGATGACTTATATTTTATATTACCTGTTAGAACATAATCAGAACTAAATGTTTCAGCTAAACTCATGCTATAATCAATATCAAAATAATCTTTGTAGTCTTTATTACCATCAATAGTTTGATAGCAATTACTTGTTGAATAAATTAAAACACTATCTTTACTATTTTTTAGAATAAAAAGATCAAAGACCACCTTTTTATTTTCTAAATAAAATTTGAATAAATAGTCGCTAATTTTTATAGTTAAAACTTCTTCATTATAATCAAACATATTGTAATTAAAAGAAGTAAAAAGCTTATAAAGATTTATGTTAAAATATTGTAAATAAGTAGTATCTAAACTTTGGACATATTTTAGATCAATCTGTTGAGGAATGACATCATATGGATAATCAAATTTACCAATTGTATCTACAATAGCAACATCTTTTGCAATATTTGTATTAAAAATAATCCATACATAAGAAGATTTGTCATTTAAAGCCAATGCTAAATAAGCTAAAAAATTACTATAAATCCCTTGAATATCATGGTTGCCATTTTTACCTGCAAATGCTCTTAAACTAGCATCTAAATTATCTGGATTAATAAATTTTAACTCATTTTCAAGGACAATTTCATTATCTTTAATATGGCCTCTAATTTCTAAGTCATCAAAATAAACTTTTTTCAAACCATATTTATTAGTTGCAACATTCAGGACTTCTTCTTTAGTATATTCAACCATATTTTCATGCTCATAATAGTCAAAACAACTACAAAAGCTAACTAATATGAAAATAAAAATAGTTATAATCATAGCTGCCTTTTTCATCTAAATATCTCCTTATTTAAAGAGTCAACAAAAGCTTCTTTGAGGTTTCCCTTATTTTAATTTATTATATTCTTCATCAGATACAGGTTCTAACCACTCATTAGATGTCTTCTCACCAGGAACTTCAATGGCTAAATGAGAAAACCAACTGTCTTTGGCCGCCCCATGCCAATGTTTAACACCAGCAGGAATATTAATACAATCTCCAGGATTCATTTCAATTGCTTCTTTGCCATATTCTTGATAATAACCTCTACCACCTATACAAATAAGAATTTGTCCGCCATTTGTTTTAGAATGATGAATATGCCAATTATTTCGACAGCCTGGTTCAAAGGTTACATTAAATATGCCAATTTGGCTTTTAGAAATAGGATAAAGATAACTTTGGCCAATAAAGTATTGTTTAAAACCATCGTTTTTTTCACCGATTGGAAACATAATACTATTTTGAAAAATATCTTTTTCATTATTTTCTTTAATTTTTTCACTCCAAACCTCTTTGGCTAACCGAAATACCGCCCATGCCTTAGGCCAACCAACATAAAAGCCGCAATGCGTAATAATCGCTACAATTTCTTTTTGACTTACACCATTATTTTTAGCATTCTGTAAATGATAAATCAAAGAACTATCCGTTATTCCCGAAGACATAAGTGATACAATTGTTATAATACATCTAGTTTTAATATCAATATCCGTATTATTCCAATTTTCACCAAATAAAACATCATCATTAAAATGAGCAAATTCTGGTGCAAAATCTCCTAATTGCTTTCTTCCTGCATCTTGTGTTATTTTTTTCATTCTTTTTTCCTCCATATAATATAATTTTTAATAAGTATTATCACATCATTTATGACCATAAATAATTAATAGTTTGCCTTAATGATTTTGTTTATAATCATACTTGCCATTTCATAAGCCTCTAAACATATAACATCTTACTAAACCAATTATACCACAAAATCCACTATCTAAAATATAACTACCAAATTTATTTTTTAAAAAACTCCCATATTTGTCTAATAAATGAGTGTAATATCAAAAAACTCTTTTTATTTGTGCCTACTTTATACTGTTTCTTTTAAAAGCGGCTTATTAAAACGCAAATAAAGGCATACTACATACAAACAAAACCACCAAAGTTCTAAAAACTCTAGTGGTTATTATTTCATTTACCATTTTTCTTTTTGTTCACCTGGATCAAGCTCTTTTATCACTTTTGCTGGAACACCACCAACAATTACGTTAGCTGGTACATCTTTAGTAACTACGGCTCCAGCTGCCACAACACTATTTTCACCAATTGTTACACCGGGAGTAATAGTAACATTCATTCCTATCCAAGCATTTTTCTTTATAACAACTTTGCCATATGTATAAATTGTATGACGATTATTAAAATCATGATTGATAGTAGCAATTCTAACGCCAGGCGCAACTGAAACACCATCTTCAAAAACAATACCCCCAGAAGCCGATAAAATAGCTGAATGATTAATAAATACATTGTGGCCAAATTGAACTCTATTTCCAAAATCACAAATAAATGGCGTTAAAATTCTCACATCATCAAGCTTTCTTGCAAACAATTCTTCTAAGTATTTAATATAGGAATCATCATCAGGAGGTACATTGTTGGCTTTAAAACACAAAGTTCTAGCTCTCATCATTTCATCCACAGCTTCTTTAAAGTATTCCTCTTTGGTACTTGTCGGACCACCTTGATCCATCAATTCATAAACATATCCATTATTATATTTCATGGTTTTATTTTTCATATGGTATTTTCCAATTTAAAAAGTTTTCTAAAGCTTCATCAGTTCTAATATAGCGTCTTTCTCCATTATTAAGAGTAGCCATTAAAGCCATATCATCAGTTGATAGTTCAAAATCAAAAATATCAATATTTTCTTTAATATGATTAACATTCTTACTGCCTGGAATAACAATAAAACCCATTTGAGTATGCCATCTTAAAACAATTTGAGCAGGATTTTTGTGATATTTTTCAGCTAAAGAAATAACATTATCATTTTCTAATAAATCTTTAGTCATCCCTTTACCACCAAGAGGATACCATGACATAATTTTAATATTCTTTTTTTCAATCATTTTTCTTAATTCTTCTTGAGGATAAAATGGGTGACATTCTACTTGAATTACTTGAGGAAGAATATCATATTCCTTTAATAAATCTAAAATATATTCCCCTTCAAAATTAGAAACACCAATACTTCTAATTTTTCCTTCCTTATAAGCTTTAATTAAGGCTTCATAACCATAACGCCAATTTTTAGTTGGTTGATGAATAAATAATAAATCAATATAGTCTAGATTTAATCTTTGTAAAGTTTCATCAATAGCATTTTCATTTTCATATTCACTTGGCCATAATTTTGTTGAAACAAAGATATCTTTTCTTGCAATACCACTATCCTTAATGGCTCTTCCTACCGCTTTTTCGTTTCGATAAGCATTTGCCGTATCAATTAGTAGGTATCCCATCTTTAAAGCATTTAAAACACTATTGTAAGCATCATTCGGTTCTAGTAAAAAAGTTCCAATTCCTACTTGTGGCATCATTACATTGTTGTTTAATTTGATTTCATTCATTTTAATTTTTCTCCTAAATTCTAATCCATATACCATCAATTAATGAACAATTCATTGTTGGATGCATATTCCAATTATTTCTAGATCCACCACCTGTAACAATGGCAATTTTTCAATTTTCCTATAAAAAATCCTTTCTAAACATCCAACTCTTCTTTTAATTCCATTGAAGCATATGCTACTAATAATTCTGGTTTTGGTTCATAATATCTTTTGTTTTTATCAAGCACGTTAATTTCCTTCATTTCATCTTT
>CANQBD010000027.1 GCA_947589245.1 uncultured Anaeroplasmataceae bacterium | reverse complement strand
TAGAATATAGACAACAATCCTTATCTCAATTATAATATTAAATTACTTAGTCCAATTTATTGGGTACCTAACATTTTAAGAAGGCTTTTTTTATATAAAAAAAGAATTTATAGCTTAACGCTAATTGACAGATTGCTTTTTTAATGTTATTATACTATTAAAGAAAACGTTTTTATAAATTTGATATTAGGTATAAATTTTAATTATAAAATAAAATTTATCTTAAAAAATTGTATAATGCGTTTTACTGATTAATATAATAAAAATAAGTTATAATATGGCTTCCTTCGTTAGTGAGGTGAAATAGATGAGTGATTTAAACTTTTTAAAATATTTTTATGATTATTATTTAGTTCTTGATGCTGCAGGCTCAGTTGTTGAATGTGAACCAACTTTTGATAATGTTTCATTACCATGTCAATATCTTACTTTTTTTAAACAATTGTTTCCAACTTTAACTAATGATAATCTAGTAAAAATTGAAGAGTTTTATGCTAGTAGAGTTAATGAAAAGGGTATAAATATTAAAATAAAGAATAAGTGGTATGTTTTAGAATTTCAAAGCATTGCTGGTAAAGAGGTACTTCATTTTTACCAAGACCACAATGCTTTAGCTCGTTTTGAAAAAAATTTAACCCTTGTTCAAGTTGATCCGTTATCTAATTTATTACATAAGAATGCCATAGCTGCCTATATTAATCAAGCTATTGAAAATGCCAATGTCCCAGCAGCAAGTCTTTTTATGATTGATGTTGACTATTTTAAAAATATTAATGATAACTATGGTCATCTTTTTGGTGATAAGGTAATTGTAGCTGTCAGTGATATGTTAAAAAAGGTTCATGCCGGCGCTAAGGTTGGTCGAATCGGTGGTGATGAGTTTCTTAT
This sequence comes from uncultured Anaeroplasmataceae bacterium, assembly GCA_947589245.1. Taxonomy (GTDB): domain Bacteria; phylum Bacillota_I; class Bacilli_A; order Acholeplasmatales; family Anaeroplasmataceae; genus Pelethenecus. The sequence continues at coordinate 13,844 of CANQBD010000027.1, read as the reverse complement.
TTTTATTGAAGAGGACTTAGATCGTGATGAACTTAAAAACATTGCTCGTCTAATTCGTTATTATTTTGATCAAATAACGATTGGTAATACCCATTTTCCTTTGACAGCAACTGTTGGTATTGTTCAGTATCCTAAAAATGGTACAACTTATGAAGAATTGTATAAAAATTGTGATAAGGCCTTATATCGTGGTAAGCAGAAAGGGCGTGATTGTCATATCATTTATGATCCAGCAATGCATGATAATGTTAATCATAGCCCACTTATAAATGTGCCTACAAATCAAGTAAATGTCTTGTCAATTGCTGCATTCATTCAAAAGATTACTAGTACTTTAATTAAAATTGAATCAAATCGTTCTTTATATGATAATATTTTCAAAGATATTTGTGAATACTTTAATCTTGATCGAGTTATATGCTTAGATGAAACTGGTGTTTTTATTGCTCATCAAGTAGCCCATTTTAAAGATTCAAAAGATGCTTATTTATCCTTAAATATGGCTGATTATTCTAAATATTTTGTTTATGATAATACTTTTATGATTAATGATATTCAAACCTTAAATGTTCGGGATCCAAAATTATATGAAATTTTTAAAAAGGCTAATGTTAAGTCATTTATTCAGGTTTTATTATTTGATGAAAAGGATAACATTGTTGGTTTTATATCTTATGAAACAATCAATGAAAGAAGAGTTTGGCAAACAGCTGAATTGAATTATTTGACTATTATAAGTAATTTGATTAAGAGTTTCTTTGTTCAAAGAAAAAAATAAAATAAATTAGTTAAAGAAGTAGATTTTTATCTACTTTTTTTATTGCTATTAAATAGAAAATATAGTAAAATACTTTACATAGTAAAGTTTTTTTGAGGTGATATTTTGGATAGTTTGGACTTTCGCAATAAAATATTAAAAATAAGAAATAATAACTGTGAATATTTTAAAAAAATATTAGAAAAAAGTAATTTGACTCGAATAGAGTTTGAAATATCTAACTATATTTATTTTTGTAGACAAAAGAATATAAAAGTGACAGCCTCTGTCTTGGCTGAACATTTTGAGGTTTCTATTGCGGGAGTTATGCACCGATTAGATTCACTTGAGAAAAAACGAGTTATAATTAAAAATGTTGATAAGGGGGATAAAAGATGTAAATATTATGATATTTCTTTAGAAACTTTGCAAAAATATGAAAGTTTGTATCAAAGACATGTTAAACATATTGACAAATATTTGGCAAGTCTAAAAGAAGAAGTATCACATCTTGAAAAAATCTTAGATATAACGATAAATTTTTTGGAGGATTGCGATGATTAAATTATTAAAGCATTTTAATTGGTGGTCATACATTTTAATTATTTTTACAGTTGGTCTTGTAATTTTACAGGTTTATTCTGATTTAGAATTACCAACTAGACTTACTAGAATTTTAGAAAATGCTAGTATGGCAGAGGGGTTAAGAACAGCTGGCTATTTAACTCCCGAGCTGGAAGCAAACTATCGTAATGCAGTCATAAATAATGGCTTAGAGATGCTTGGCTTTGCAGCAATCTCACTAGTTTCAGCAATTACTGTTGTTTTTTTGGCTAGTAAAATAGCTTCTAGTTTTTCATATAATTTACGGCGGGAATTGTATCGTCATATTCAAAGTTTTTCCATTAGTGAGATTGAAAAGTTTTCGACTGCTTCTTTAATTACTAGAACGACTAATGATATAACTCAAATTCAGATGGTTGTCATTATGACTCTTAGAATGGCTATTGCAGCCCCAACAACAGCGGTTATTGGTATTATGAAAGCAAGTGATATTCAAGCTTCAAGTAATTTAAATATGATTGTTGTAATTGCGGTCATTACACTTGTAATTTTAGTAGTTTCAATATTTTTATTAGTTTTACCTAAATTTAAGAAAATGCAAGCTCTGGCTGATCGTTTAAATCTTGTTACTAGAGAAAATTTAACAGGTATAAGAGTTGTTAGAGCAAATAGTGCTCAGGATTATCAAGAAGCCAAATTTGATGAGGTAAATAATGATGTAACTAAGACGCATATTTTTGTTAATCGAACTATGAATATTATGATGCCTGGCATGAATCTTATAATGTATGGAACAAGCTTATCAATTCTTTGGATTGGAGCTTATATGGTCAATGAAAATCCTTTATTTTTAGGTAGTGTTTTTGGTTTTCAACAAATTACAATGATGATTGTTATGGCTTTTATGCAATTAATAATGATTTTTATAATGGTTCCAAGAGGTTTAGTTTCAGCTAATCGTGTCAAAGAGGTTTTAACTGTGGCACCAAGCATTGCTAATCCAGAAGTTCCAGTGGAACCAGCATTAGATATAAAGGGGGAAATTGAGTTTAAGCATGTCTGCTTCAGTTATCCTAATTCAAATGAAAATGTTTTGGATGATATTAGTTTTAAGGCTAAGCAAGGTGATGTTGTTGCCATAATTGGCTCGACAGGTTCTGGGAAAAGTTCCTTAATTAATCTGCTTCCTCGTTTCTTTGATGCTATAGCTGGTGAAATCTTAATTGATGGTGTTGAAGTTAAAAATTATGATTTAAAAACTTTAAGAGATAAAATTGGTTTTATTGCTCAAAAATCTTTATTATTTAAGGGGACAATTAGATCTAATTTAAAATATGGTAAGAGTGATGCAACGGAAGAAGAAATGCTAGAAGCATTGAAGCAATCATTAAGCTATGATTTTATTATGGAAAATGAAAAAGGGTTAGATACTCCTGTTGCTCAAGGCGGAACTAATTTTTCAGGTGGGCAGAGACAACGTCTTTCAATTGCTAGAGCCTTAATTAAAAAACCAGAAATTTTAGTATTTGATGATTCTTTTTCCGCTTTAGATTTTAAGACCGATAAAGTACTTAGAACAACATTAGCTAAGCTGGACTATCGACCAACAAGAATTATTGTGGCGCAAAGAATTGGTACTATTATGGATGCTGATTTAATTTTAGTTCTTGAAAAAGGAAAAATTGTTGGTAGTGGTACTCATAAGGAGCTAATAAAGAATTGTAAGGTCTACCAAGAAATAGCCTATTCACAGGTAGCAAAGGAGGAGATTGACAATGCCTAGATTTCAGATGTCTTCAAAACCTAAAAACTTTCAGCAAGGCTTAAGCAAGTTGATTCCTTACCTTAAGCCTTATCTACCAATTATTGTTATTGCTATTATATTATCAATAACAGGTGCTTTAGGTTCATTATTTGGGCCAAGACTTCTTGGTGATATTACCAAAGAATGTCAAAAAGTTGTGAGTGGTCAAGCGATCGACTTTGATTTTATAAAGGATACGGCTATCAAGTTAATTTGTATTTACTTAGTTTCAGCTATTGGTAGCTATACTGCCTCCTTTTTATTGACTGGTGTTACCCAAAAGATTAGCTATAAATTGCGGCATAATATTTCGGCTAAAATTAATCGTGTTCCGTTAAAATATTTTGATCGTACTGCTTATGGTGATTTACTTTCAAGAGTTACAAACGATGTTGATAATATCAGTCAAAACCTTAATCAAAGTATTGTAAATACTTTTTCATCTGTTATTTTATTAATTGGTGTTTTTGTTATGATGTTTACAATATCATGGCAAATGACTTTAATTTGTGTTATTTCAATTCCTCTTTCTTTGTTAAGTCTAATTATTATTGTTAAGAACTCTCAAAAGTTCTTTAAAGCTCAACAAAGCTCTTTAGGTAAATTAAATGCCCATATTGAGGAAGCCTATGGTGGTCATCAGATCATCATTGCCTATCATCAAGAAGAAAATAATTATGAAGCCTTTAAAAAATATAATGAGGATTTAAAAAGTAGTGCATGGAAGAGTCAATTTGCCTCTGGTTTAATGATGCCTTTAATGGGGTTTATTGGTAATTTATCATATATAAGCATTTGTTTTTTAGGTGGTATTTTAGTTGTTAGTGGTCTTGCTGGTGTTGAGTTTATCCAAATGTTTATTCAATATTCAAGAATGGCTAATAATCCGCTTCAAACAATTGGTCAAATTGTTAATATCTTACAATCCTGTGCCGCAGCATCAGAGCGTGTTTTTGAATTTTTAGAGGAGGAAGAATTAGCCTGCGAAGAAGTAAAGTCCTCAGTTAATAAGAATGAGGTTCAAGGCTATGTCGATTTTGATGATGTTAATTTTGGTTATTATCCTGATAAGCAAATCATTTTTAATTTCAGTTGTCATGTTAAGCCTGGTATGAAGGTGGCTATTGTTGGGCCAACAGGGGCTGGTAAAACGACATTAGTTAATTTATTAATGCGTTTTTACGAAGTTAACTCTGGTTCCATCAAAATTGACAATATTTTAACAACAGATTTAAGCAGGGAAAATGTTGCAAGTTTATTTGGAATGGTTTTACAGGATACTTGGTTATTTGAGGGCACTTTAAGAGATAATTTGAAATTTGGTAATAAAAATGCTACAGATGAAGATATTTATAAAGCTTTATCAGCTTGTCATATTGATCATTTTGTCAATTCATTACCTGGCGGTCTTGATTATATTGTTGATGAGACAGCAAATATTTCAGCCGGTCAAAAACAATTATTAACTATTGCTAGAGCAATGGTTGAAAATTCGCCAATGCTAATTCTTGATGAAGCAACTTCAAGTGTTGATACTCGAACTGAAGAATTGATCCAAATAGCAATGGATAATTTGATGAAATCAAGAACCTCCTTTGTAATAGCTCATCGTTTATCGACTATTAAAAATGCTGATATTATTCTTGTTTTAAAGGACGGAAATATTATTGAACAAGGTAATCATCAAGAGCTTTTAGCTAAGCGAGGCTTCTATGCCGATTTATATAATAGTCAATTTGCTAATGAATAGTTTTAAGGTCAGATTCTTCTGACCTTTTAAAATTTGTCTTTTAACTATAATTATGTTATAATATACAATGAGGTAAAGGTGATAAAAAAATGGGAAAATTAACGATTGGTATTATGTATGATTTTGATAAGACATTATGTACAACGGATATGCAAAATTATGACTTCATTAAAAATTTAGGGATGGAACCAGATGAGTTTTGGGATTTAGCTGGTCAAAAAACGAAGAAGAATTCAATGGATAAAATCTTGTCTTATATGTATCTAATGCTAGAACAATGTAAGAAAAAGAATATTCCCTTAACGGAAGAATATCTTAATTCACTAGGTGAAAATGTCCAATTATATCGTGGCGTTCTTACTTGGTTTGAAAGAATTAATAGTTTTGCTGAAGAACTAGGGGCGACTGTTGAGCATTATGTTATATCATCTGGTACTAAGGAGATAATTGAGGGAACACCTATTGCCAAATATTTTAAGAAAATTTATGGTTGTAAATTTATGTATGACCCTAAAACTAAGGAGGCTATTTGGCCAAGTATTGCGATTAACTATACTCAAAAGACCCAATATATTTTTAGAATTAGTAAGGGTGTCTTAGATGAAACTGATGAAGATAAAATAAATACTGAAATTAAGGATGGAGATCGAGCCATTCAATATCGTAATATGATTTATATTGGTGATGGAATGACTGATATCCCATGTATGCAGTTACTGAAAGATAAAGGTGGTAAGTCCATTGCTTTATATCAATCTCAAAACCGTGACAAAGTTTTACCTTTAGTAGAGGATGGTCGAATCAATTATGTCTGCGCTGCTGATTATTCGGCTAATTCAACTTTAGAAAATATCGTTAAGCTGATGATTGAAAATATGGTTATGATTGATAATCTAAAGAGTAAAGAAGAGAAAAAACTTCAAGCTTTCTTAAAGTTGGAGGAAACCAGATGAAAGTAAATTTTTTTTCTGAGCTTGATTATGATACAACTGAATATCAAACTTTAATTAAGCGGGTTTTTCGTTTCAAAAGAAATAAACCTTTTAATATCATTTTTGTTGATGATGCGCGAATTCAAGAAATTAATAGGAAATTTAGAAATATAGATTGTGTTACTGATGTTATTTCTTTTGCCCTATGTGATGATCCTGACAACTTGATGGATGATAGCTTAGGCGATATTTTCATCAATCTTCATCAAGCCTTTAGACAGGCTAAGGATTATGGTCATAGTATTGATCGTGAAGTGGCTTTTTTAGCAGTTCATGGTTATCTTCATCTATGTGGCTATGATCACCAAACACCTGAAGAAGAAAAAGTTATGTTTGCTAAGCAGGAAGAAATTTTAGTAGCAGCTAAATTAGAGAGGATTTAAATATGAATACTAAAGAATTAATTACAAAAGCAATAGAAGGTCGTTCTTATTCTTATTCACCATATTCCAAATTTAAGGTAGGAGCAGCAATTCTTTTAAAGGATGGTAGCTATGTTTTAGGCTGTAATATTGAAAATGTTAGTTATGGTCTATGCAACTGTGCTGAAAGAACAGCTCTTTTTCAAATGATTAGTAGTGGTAGGAATAAAAGCGATGTTGTGGCTATGGCAATTGTGGCAGATACTACTAAACCTGTTAGTCCTTGTGGAGCTTGTCGTCAAGTTATGGCGGAATTATTAGCTAAAAAGACTCCTATTGTTTTAGCAAACTTAAAATATGAATATAAAGAAACGACAGTTGAAGAACTATTGCCTTATAGCTTTGAGGAGATAGAAAATGCTGATTAATACTTTTAAGTCTGGCTTTGTGGCTATAGTTGGAAGACCTAATGTTGGGAAGTCGACCTTTTTAAATAAGGTTATTGGTAAGAAGATTGCTATAACTTCAAATAAACCTCAGACTACTCGTAATCGTATTTTAGGAATCTTAACTACTGATGATTATCAAATAGCTTTTACTGATACTCCTGGTATTCACAAAGCTCAAAACGAACTTGGAAGAAGAATGGTAAATGCTTCTTATAATGCTACTAATGGTGTTGATGCAATTATTTTTATGACTACACCTTTAAAGAGTGTTTTGAAAGGTGATCAAATTATTTTAGATAATTTAAAAAAGACAAGAGTTCCAGTCTATTTAGTTATAAATAAAGTTGATCAATTAAAAAAATTTAACGATATTGATTTAACAATTGCTTTATATAAGGATTTATATCCTTTTGTTGGCATTTATCCTATTTCGGTTTTAGAAGATAAGAATCTTGATGTTTTGCTTAAGGATTTAGTTAAATCTTTGCCGTTTGGTCCTAAGTATTATCCTGATGAGATGCTTTCAGATCATCCGGTTAGATTTTTGATGGCTGAGGCTATCAGAGAAAAAATCTTAAATCTAACAAAAGAAGAAATACCCCATAGTATTGCTTGTATAATTGATGATGTCAAGGATTCTCAGACAGTTGGGTATAAAGATATTTATGCCACAATTTATGTTGAGCGGGATAGTCAAAAGAAAATTATTATTGGTAAGGATGGTCAGATGATTAAAAGAATTAAGGAAAATAGTTTAAGGGATTTAAAAAATCTTTTACAGAGTAAAGTTCATCTAGACCTATGGGTTAAAGTAAAAAAGGATTGGAAGGATAGACCTACTGATCTAAATGCTTTAGGTTATAATAAGGATATCTAATGGAAGGAATAGTTATTAATACTTTAGCTTATAAAGAAAAATCAAAGCTAGTTTATTTATATACTCAACACGGCAAAGAAAGTGTTAAGGTTCATGATGTTGCCAGCAAAATAGGTTTTACGACAACATTAAACATTGTTGAATATGAAGTATCAGCAGCTAAATTACCAACTTTAATTAATTATAGTATTAAAAAAAGTTATTTTGATATGTATGATAATTTGGCTAAAATGGATGTTGTAATGACTATTATAAATTTAATAAATAGTCTTGAGCCTGATGCTCCCCATGAACGAATTTATCCATTTTTAATTAAAATTCTTGATAGACTAGTAGAAACAGCTAATCCGCATTTTATTTTAGCCTTATTCTTAGTTAAGATGCTTTCTGTTTTTGGAGTAAGACCAATTTTAAAAAACTGCGTTAAATGTGGTAATCCTAAAGTCAATAGTTTTTCAGTAGTTGATGGTGGAGCATTGTGTCCTAATTGTTCTCTATATGATAATAAAGAAATTTATGATAGTTGGTTGATGCTATATTATGATCGTAGTTTTGATGAAAGTATTATTAAACAAGCTAATTTAAAAGAACTATTAGATACGATATATGACTATTATTCAATTCATACGAATTTGAGGCTTAAACGTCTCTAAAGTCTTGACTTTAAGGCATAATTGTTATAGAATTTTATCAAAGTGTTGAACTAGAGGAGTAAGAGTAATTTAAACGAATAGAGAAGGACTGGTTGGTGCAAAGTCGAACGCTTAATTACTTTGAAGGTAGCTAGGGAGCTAAGCTTGTGAAATTTAAGTAGCTTGTTTCGTAAGCCTTGCGTTAAAGGCAAATGAGTGCCATAGGTGTTAACTTATGGAATTAAGGTGGTAACACGGATTATTTTCGCCCTTAGGTTTTTGAAACTTAAGGGCTTTTTTGATGGTGATATTATGAAATTAGTTGGTGAAAGAATAGCAATCAGAAATTTAAAATTAAGTGATATAGATGCCTATTATATTTATGGTAGTGATCAGCTTGTTGGGCCACAGGCTGGTTGGAAGCCATTTCCTAATCTAAATGTTGCTAAAAATGTTTTATCTGGTCATATTGTTAATAAGGAAACTTTTGCTATTGTCAACAAACAAAATGACTACTTAATTGGCACTATTTCTTTATATAATACTGCCTTAAGAAAATATAATAAGGCTAAGTCATTAGGCTTTTCATTGAGTTCTAAATATTGGAACAAGGGAATTATGACAGAAGCAGTTAAGCTGATGATTGAATATGCTTTTACAAAAACTGATTGTGAAATTCTTGAGGTTGGTCATCATTCGGATAATTATGCTTCTAAGCGAGTTATTGAAAAGTGTGGTTTCAATTATGATGGTAGACTTAATTGTTATAAAAGACTTTATGATGGCAGATTAATTGATGCGGATTTTTACTCACTGACAAAAGAAGAATTTGAAAGGAAGAGATTAGATGAATAAGGAATTAAAACCAAAGTATGATTTTAAAGAAGTTGAAAAAGGTAAATATGATTTTTGGTTAAAGGGAGGCTTTTTTACAGCGGGTGACTTATCTAAAGAACCATTTACTATTGTAATTCCACCACCAAACGTAACTGGTAAGCTTCATATTGGTCATGCTTGTGATACTACTATCCAAGATATTATTGTTAGACGCAAAAGAATGCAAGGCTATGATACTTTGTGGCTACCAGGTATGGATCATGCTGGAATTGCTACACAAGCTAAGGTTGATGAAAAATTAAAGAGTCAAGGTATTTCTCGCTATGATTTGGGTAGAGAAAAGTTTTTAGAGGTTGCTTGGGCATGGAAAAAGGAATATGCTAAAACCATTCATAGTCAGTGGGCTGCTTTAGGTTTATCTTTAGATTATACAAGAGAAAGATTTACCTTAGATGAGGGTTTAAGTGAGGCTGTTAATTATGTCTTCATTAAGCTTTATGAAAAGGGTCTTATCTATCAAGGTCAAAGAATCATTAATTGGGACGTTGAGGCAAGAACGGCCTTATCGAATATTGAAGTTGAGCATAAGGATGTTGAGGGTGCCTTTTACTATTTCAATTATCCACTTACTGATGGTAGTGGCGCTATTATGATTGCAACGACAAGACCGGAAACGATGTTTGCTGACCAAGCAATCATGGTTAATCCAAAAGATGATCGGTATAAACACTTAATTGGTAAAAGTGTTTATATACCTAATACTAAGGTTATAATTCCTGTCATTGCTGATGACTATGTTGATGTTGAATTTGGAACTGGTTGTGTTAAGGTAACTCCTGCCCATGATCCTAATGATTATGAGGTTGGTATCCGCCATAATTTAGCTATGCCTTTATGTATGAATGATGATGGCACTATGAATGAAATGGCAGGCAAGTATAACGGTATGGATCGTTTTATTTGTCGTGAGGCTTTACTTAAGGATTTAAAGGAGGCAGGTTTTTTCGTTAAGCAAGAAAAGATTATTCACTCTGTTGGTCATAGTGAAAGAACCGGAGTTGTTGTTGAACCTCGACTTTCTAAACAGTGGTTTGTTAAAATGGATGTTTTAGCAAAGCAGGTTTTGGAAAATAATGAGTATCGCTTTGTTCCTGAGCGATTTAAACAAACCCTAGAGCATTGGTTAACTAATATTCAAGATTGGTGTATTTCTCGCCAGCTTTGGTGGGGTCATCGTATTCCTGCATGGTATAAGGGTGATAAGGTTGTTGTATCTAAAAATTGTCCAGGTGAGGGCTATGTTCAAGATGAAGATGTTTTAGATACTTGGTTTTCTTCAGCTTTATGGCCATTTTCAACTCTTGGTTGGCCAAACGAGACAGCTGATTTTAAGCGATATTATCCGACTAGTGCCTTAGTAACGGGTTATGATATTATTTTCTTTTGGGTTTCTAGAATGCTTTTTCAAGGTATTGAATTTACTAAAACTGCGCCATTTAAGGATATCGTAATTCATGGTTTAGTTAGAGATAGTCAAGGTCGTAAAATGTCTAAATCATTAGGTAATGGTATTGACCCCTTTGAACTAATTGATAAGTATGGTACTGATTCGCTACGTTATTTTTTAACTACTAATGCTGCTTTAGGTTTAGATATTCGTTTTGATGAAACTAAAATTGAAGCAGCTTGGAATTATTTAAATAAGCTTTGGAATATTTCACGTTATGTAATGCTTAATATTGGGGAAGATTTTAAACCAAGTGAAATTAAATTTTCTAAATTAAACTTAGCTTCTAAGGCCATCTTAGCCCGACTTAATAAAGTGATAAGAAATGTGAATTATAACTTTGATAAGTATGAATTAGGGGAAGTGGCTAAGGCCATCTATAATTTTGTTTGGAATGATTTTGCATCTTGGTATGTTGAAATGTCAAAGATTGATTTAATGGGTGATGACTTAGAAAATAAACAATTAACTAAAAGTGTTTTAGTTTACGTACTTAAAGCTATTTTAAAGCTTCTTCATCCTTTCTGTCCATTTATAACTGAAGAAATTTATCAAAGCTTACCACATAGTGCACCATCAATTACTATTGCTAAGTGGCCTAGAGATATCAAGGCTTATGATGATGATGAGGCTATTAAGTCTTTTGATGATTTGACAGAAATCATTACAAGTATTCGTAATGAAAGAGCAAAGGCTAATAAGGCCCCTTCCAAGCCTATTGATATCACAATCATGTGTAAAGATGAAGCAGTCTTAAAGCATCTTGAAGCTGCAAGAAGCTACCTTTTAAGATTTACTAATCCTAAAAAATTAACCTTGACTTTAGATGATGTAGAAGTTGATGGTATGGTTGTTGTGATTATTGCTTGTGCCAATATTTATATTCCTAATAGTGATCTTGTTGATGTCGAAGAAGCAAAGGCTAAGCTTTTAGCAACTAAGCAAAAGCTAGAATTGGAACTGGAAAGAAGTCGTAATATGCTTTCTAATTCTAACTTTATCCAAAAAGCTCCAAAGAGTAAAATTGATGCTGAAAAAGCTAAGCTTGTTTCTTATGAAGCTCAATATAATGAAGTAATTGATGCTTTAGCTAAATTATAGAAGATGTTTAAAGATATATCCATAGCTTTAGATTGGCTATATAATCAAAAAAAACTTAAACCAAGAGATGATTTAAGCCGAATTAAAAAATGCATTGAGCTTTTAAAAATTAAGACACCTTACAAGATTATTCACATAGCTGGAACCAATGGCAAAGGTTCAACTGCTAGCTATTTAAAAAATATGTTGATGCTTGATGATAAAAAAGTAGGTTTTTTTGTTTCGCCCTATGTTATATGTTTCAATGAAAGAATCCAAATTAATGATGAATATATTTCTGACTCTAATGTCTTAAAATACCTTTCTATTCTAAAAAAATTTAGTGCTGAATATCAAACTAAATTCAATGATACAATTCCTTTTTTTGAACTCACATTTTTAATGGCTTTGCTTTATTTTCAAGCTAAAAAAATTGATATTGCCATTATCGAATGTGGACTTGGTGGTCTCCTTGATGCCACAAACTGTTTAGATACAACAGTTTCAGTTATTACAAATATTGGTTATGATCATCAAGCACAACTAGGTTCGACCTTAAAAGAAATTGCAAACCATAAACTAGGAATTATTAAAAAAAATCGCCCTTGTTTTACAGGTGTTAGTTCTGAACTAAAGGAATATTTTAAGACTTATGCTGTTAATCTTTCAGCTCCAATAACCTTTATTGAAGAAGAAGTTAATAATATTCATTATAATGCTAACCAATTGTCTTTTTGTTATAAAGGAAAATCATATATGACTACACTAGTAGGTTCTTATCAAGCCTATAATGCTAGTTTAGCAATGGCTGTTATGGAATATTTAAATCCTAATTTTCCCAAAACTTTAACCGATTTGGCTCTTTTAAATACTAAATGGCCAGGCCGTTTTGAAGAAATAATACCTAATGTAATATTGGATGGAGCCCACAATTTAGATGGGACATTTGCCTTAGTAAATAGTTTGAAGTTGAAGTATCCTAATCGACATATAAAAGTTGTTTTTACAGCTCTTAAAGATAAAGCAATTAAAGATATGTTGAAACTATTAGATGAAATTACTGATTTTTATTTCTTTACTACTATTGATGATAAAAGAGCTACATCAACTGAAATATTTAAAAGCTTAACTATTAAGCCTTATAAGCTTTTTACAAATTATAAAGAGGCTATAGATCTTGCTATAAATTTTAGGGACAGTTGTATAATTGTCATTACCGGGTCTCTTCATTTTATAAGTCAAGCAAGAGAATTTTTAATAAATGAACGAAGCTAAGATTTTCTTAGCTTTTTTCAATTTAAATAAAAAGAGATAATTGTTAATTATAAAAGTAAATTCCGCTACTTAAGTAAGAAGGTTAAGTTATACCCAAAATAGCTAGATGCTTAAAAATTTATTTTTTTAAAAACTCAGTTGATAAGACAACAGGGAAAGAAAGCACAGAATAATTCAAGTTGGGCTGAAAAATCTGTGCTTTTTTTGTCCATTATTACTGTCAATTTAAATTTTACAACTTAGAATAACTATAAAAAAGTGAGTTTTTTCTTGACAATACTTTAATTTTTGCTATAATAACAATTGCAAGTAAAAAAAATGGGCCCTTAGCTCAGTTGGTAGAGCAACTGACTCTTAATCAGTGGGTCTGGAGTTCGAGTCTCCAAGGGCCCACCAACGGTATTCCTAACAGATTGATACAAACGCATACAAGTATGCTATGGTGTTAGTCTGTTTTTTTTATTGAGTTCTACTCCCAACGTCTATGTGGTTTTAAAGAAAAATAGGTCTTAGGAAGTGCAGAAGTTGCATTTTTTAGGACTTTTTTGATGCCTTAATTAGGGTGGTGACGATAGTAGATGAAAGGGTATTTGTATTTATATTGAACTATACATATGAATGCAATATATAGGCAGTAAATGTTGTTGTTTCAAAAAACTATATTTTACTTTGTCAAGTTACGCTGCTAACTAGTTAAAGCCAACGAAAGCCAGTCTCTTGACGTGAGGGGCAATTTTATGATACATTTATAGAAATAAACAGAAATTTGTATGAATAGGTTAAAAATTTAACTTATTTCATTCTTAGTATTGACTTAAAGTTCACTTTAACTTGTATAATATAAAGCGAAAGGAGAAATTAAGATGTCATATTCTATTAAAGAAGTTGCTGATATGATGCATGTTGCACCATCAACTTTACGATATTATGATTCTATGGGATTACTTCCAAATGTTAA
>CANQBD010000026.1 GCA_947589245.1 uncultured Anaeroplasmataceae bacterium | reverse complement strand
TGAGGCTCTAAATTCTTTCTTTTACCCCCTAATTTGGTAAAGCTTATTTAAAACCCCACAAAAAATTATATTACTTAAATTAATAGTTGAAATATCTCACAATGATGAGAAAGCCTTAGAAGAATTATTTTATCTAACTAAAGAGAAACTTTATTATATTGCTTGTAAATATTTGATAGATACAAGTAAAACAGATGATGTCTTATCTCGTGCTTATGAGAAAATATATTTAAACTCGGCCAAATTTAATAAGCAGTATAATGGCTTTAATTGGATATATGAAATTGTTAAGAATGTAGCTTTAGATGCTAATAAAGAAGATTTGCGTAACAGTCATATTGAATTTAATGAAGATTATCATATTTCGGATAAAACAACTAATAATTTAGCTAGTAAAATTACCATTAATATAGCATTAAATTCTTTAGAACCTTTAGAAAAGAAAATTGTAGTTTTAAGAATTTGGGAAAACAATAAGCTTAAAGATATTGCTAAAGAATTAGATATGCCAATTAGTAGTGTTTATAGAGTTTATAAGATTGCCTTAACCAAGTTGAAAAAAATATTGTCTGAAATGGAGGGGAGATAGCATGACATATAAAAAATTGGAAAAAGAAATAAATGAGTTTATCAAAAATGAAAACAATGTTCCGGATTCAGTTTTAGATACTGCTCGCATAACTATGGCTAATAATCAGACTAATTTTAAACCCAAGAAAAGCATTCTTTTAAATATGAAGTTTTATATGCCTATTTTGACATCATTAATTTTAATAGCAATTATTACTATTAGCATTAAAATTTTAGATATTTATTATAAAAATGATTCAAATCAAAGTGATATATATAATTATGTAGATTTAAATAAATTAGAAACGGAATCTATAGAATATTATAATATTGTAGAAGGTACAAGCTATTTATATTTAACTATGACTAACATTACAGAGTCTTATATCTTAGCAGATGGCCAAACCATTATTGGCCTTGAAGAACATAGTACCTATGATCAATATGTGATTGAAGAATATATTATAATTGATTTCAAAGAAAATATAGATGTGCTTACTCAATTTGTTTTGAATAATAGTACATTTATAAATGAGTTTGTTTTTTCATATACTTATGATTCAAATGAGGCTGTCGCTAATACAATATATCAGGGGAGTTCATATTATTTAAAAATTACTTCAGCAGAATCAAAATTAGATCAAGATTCATTTAGACAAGTTTTAACAAATTTAATTGAAAGTCGACAAAATTAGTCGACTTTTTTTATTTTTTAAAAATATTTTTGGAAAAAAATGGTATTTTTAGGCGTATATATTTTTAGAAAGGAGGAAAAGATAGAATGAAAAAACTTTTTATTACAACATTTTTAGTTATTACAATAGCCTTTAGTAGTTTATTTATTGTCAAAGCAGATGATATATTAACGAATAAATTTGAGTATGCAAAACAATTTATCAACGATAATTTACAAAATATTGAAAATGATTATAATAATACTCTTTCTTCAAGAGAAGAATATATCACTATTGATGGTGTAGAACAATATTCTTTAGCTTATATTTTAGATGATGATTGTTACGCTATTTATGCTGATTTTAAGGGCGATGCTGGTTATCTTATTGCCTCACTTGATTTAATTCTTTATAAAATTGACGGCAATGTAGATTTAGATTATTTAAAAGATGTTGAGTTGGTTTTATATTCAATAATGGATGGATTTGTCTATTATGATGGCTTTAATTATCAAAGCTATAGATATGAGGAAGAAGAAGCCAGTACTGCATATGGCTATAATGGTCAAGTTGCTGATGGCGAAGGGGAGATATATGATGTCGATAGTTATATGAAAGACAGATATCCAGAATATGAATTATATAGTAAGCAAAGATTTATTTATAACCATGCTTATATAACCTTAACAACTCAACTTCAAACATCTTTTTATATTAAATATTCCGGTTCTGGCACTTCAGTAGGAAGTGAAAATAATTGTGCTTTATTGGCTGCTTTTATAGCGCTTGATAGTATGCAGAGAGCTAATTATTTACCAAATTTACCAAGTACTAATGAAAGAATCGATGCCACAGATTATATTAAAACGGACTATTTTTATGATATTTATGGTGTTGGTAGACTATGTGATGATGGTTATTATTGGACAGTAAATAATAATTTTGTGCCAGTCTCTTTTGAACTATATTATCGCTTAAGGTATATGGCCACTTATTATCATATGTATAGTCCAACAGATGGGCTTACTCAAGACCAATTAATTCATATTATGCAAAAAACGGCTACCTATTATGGCTATAATATTTCCATTAGAGGTTACACTAATAAAATAACTGCAAAGTCTAACTTAGATGGTGGTCTAGCAACAATAATGCTTCTTGCCAACAGCGATAGTTATGGTAATCATGCCATTTGTTTAATAGGCTATAATAGATATACCTACCTTGATACATCTACAACCTTAAATACTCAAAATACTATTTATCTTTTTCAGATGATTGATGGTTGGAATCCTGGAGTTACGTTTTATGATACAAATGCTAGCAATGCCGATATAATTTATTTATGTATTGAAAAATAATATTAATTTTATTCCACCTTTCGACAAATTTTTTAATGAAAAATTGATATCTTATGATAGTCTAAAATTTCAAAGTGTGATATGAGTAAGTGGGAGATAAAAAAATACTTTGTATATTTTGAATTTTTAGTTGCATTTAAATTCATGATTTGGGGGATAATTATTTTGAAAAAATCAAATGCAATGTTCATCACGATTATAGTACTTTCTATAATTTCTTTTATTATTGTTTCAATTCTTTTGGCTAATAATTTTCTAATTTTATTTACTAAAGAAATTTATAATGAATTTATACTTTTAGTATTCTTGCTAGTAATTATTATTACTTTGATGATTTTGGCTGTAAAAATGATTACCACAGGAAAATTAATACATAAAATTATTGGTGGTTTTCTTTTATTGATTGCGACAACGTGTATGTTATTTTCTTATGAAGGATATCAATTTATTGAGAAAAATACAAATTATGGAAATACTAAAATTACAGAAATTTTTGATGGTAATACAAAACTTTTAAAATTTAAGAATAGTAATGGTAATTATGATTATTTTCAAAGAACATTTCTATTCATTTATAAAAAAGTAGAGTGTGTGCCAGCAAAATAGTGTTTTAGACAGAAGCCTTTATTAAGGCTTTTTTTCTTTTAAATAATTGTCTTTTATTGTATAATAGGTTATTAGAGGTGGTATAAATGTTTAAAAGATTTATTAAATATTATAAGCCATATAAAAAGATATTTTTTTTAGATATGCTAGCGGCACTACTCATATCTTTAGTTGGTTTATTATATCCAATCATGACAAATAATATTTTAGAAAACTTTATACCGGAAAAAAAATATAATTATATTATTATTTTTGGTGTGTTATTATTAGGCTGTTATTTAATTAGAATGTTACTACGTTATTTTGTGCAATATTATGGTCATGTAATGGGTGTCAAAATGCAAGCTGATATGCGTAGCGAAATGTTTAAAAAACTTCAGAAATTGCCATTTTCCTATTATGATGAAAACGAGACAGGTAAAATTATGAGTAGAATGACTAATGATTTGATGCAGGTATCTGAATTAGCTCATCATGGTCCTGAAAATATTTTTATATGTGGAGCCACAGTCATTTTGTCTTTTGCTTATTTAATGACATTAAATTGGCTATTGACGCTAATTATTTTTGCTTGTGTTCCTCTGTTGATTGGTATTTCTTTAATAATGCGCAAAAGAATGAATACAGCCTTTATGGAAACTAGAAAATCAGTGGCAGAAATTAATGCGGCTTTAGAATCTTCAATTACTGGTGTTAGAGTAACGAAGGCCTTTAATAATAGTGAAGAAGAATTAAGAAAGTTTGAAATTGGTAATAAGCAATTTGTGAAAGCGCGGAGTAGAGCTTATAAAGCGATGGGTCAATTTGGTTCTTCAACAGCCTTTGTTACAGATTTATTTAATATTGTTGTGTTGATTATTGGGGCTATTTTTGTTTATAATGGTCAAATCAATTATGCTGTTTTGACAACTTTTATGGTTTCCATTAATATTTTTATTAATCCGTTAACTACTTTAATTAATTTTGTTGAGCAATATCAAGAGGGTGTGACAGGATTTAAGCGATTTACTGAAATTCTAGACCAACCTGAAGAAAGAGAAAAAGAAACTGCCATTAAGGTTGAAGTATTAAAAGGAAATATTGAATTTGAAAATGTATATTTTGATTATGAAACAACTAAGGGTGTTTTAAATGATGTTTCTTTTAAAATTAATCAAGGGTGCACTGTTGCGTTGGTTGGACCTAGTGGTGGCGGTAAAACAACTATTTGTCACCTATTGCCCCATTTCTATCAAGTAAGTGCTGGAACTATTAAGATAGATGGATATAGTATAGATGATTTAAGCTTTGATTCATTAAGAGCGAATATCGGAATTGTTCAACAGGATGTATTTTTATTCAATGGCACTTTGATGGAAAATATCCGTTATGGTCGATTAGACGCTACCGATGAAGAAGTATTTGAGGCTGCAAAACGCGCAAATATTCATGATTATATTTTAACTTTAGAAAATGGCTATAATACTCAGATTGGCGAGCGTGGTGTAAAGCTTTCGGGTGGGCAAAAACAACGCTTATCAATTGCCAGAGTATTTTTAAAGGATCCGGCTATTTTAATTTTAGATGAAGCCACAAGTGCCTTAGATAATATTACAGAAGCGTATATTCAAGCCTCTTTAGAGGAATTGGCCAAAGGGCGAACAACATTAGTAGTTGCGCACCGTTTATCAACCATTAAAAATGCCAATATCATCTATGTTGTTTCTGGTGGTCAGATTATAGAAAGTGGAACTCATCAAGAGCTATTAAGTTCGGGTGGGGAATATGCTAAGCTATATCAGAAGCAATTTAAGGAGAGTGATTTATTTGTTAATAGTTAGACTTAATGAGGCTGAAGAATTTAATGTTTTAAATGGCTTCCCTTGAATTTATAATAATGAAGTGAATTCTTTTGTTGGTAATATTATCAATGGTGAAGTGGTTAGAGTAGAATCATTTACTAAGGAATTTGTTTGTTATGGCTTTTTAAATTTGAATTCTAAGCTTATGGTTAGAGTTCTTAGCTTAGATGAAAAAGAAATTATTGACGAAGAATTTTATCGCAAGAGAATTAGGTATGCTTTAGAACATCGGTTAAATTTAGGCTTTAACTGTTATCGCTTGATTTTTGCTGAGGCTGATTTTTTACCAGGCTTGATAGTGGATAAATATAGTGATTATTTAGTCGTTCAGTTTCTGTGTTTAGGTATGGAAAAAATCAAAGAAATGCTGGTAAAGCTTTTAGTAGAATTAACTGGTTGTAAAGGTATATATGAACGCAGTGATACGAAAGTTAGACTAAAAGAAGGATTAAAATTAAGTAAGGGTTATTTATATGGTCAATTTGATCCAAGAGTTTTAATTACAGAAAATGGTTTAAAATTTTATGTTGATTTAGAAAATGGTCAAAAGACAGGTTATTTTTTAGATCAAAAATTAAATAGAGATATTCTTCGTCTTTATGCTAAGGATAAAGTTGTTTTAGATGCTTTTAGTAATGTTGGTGGTTTTGCGTTACATGCTTGTAAGTATGGGGCAGCTTCTGTAGATGCTTGTGATATTTCTGCCAAAGCCTGTGAAGAGATTAAAATTAACGCTGCAATAAATAATTTCAAACAATTAAATGTTATTTGTACGGATGTGTTTGATTATCTGCGGAGAGATGACATTATTAATAAATATGATTTGATTGTGTTAGATCCACCGGCCTTTACTAAAGATAAAACAACGGTTAAAAAGGCTTATCTTGGCTATAAAGAGATTAACAGACAGGCTTTAAGAATAATTAAATCTGGTGGATATTTATTAACTTTTTCCTGTAGTCAGCACATGACACCAGAGTTGTTTATGCAAATGATTAAAGAAGCTGTGGTTGATAGTAAAAGAAGTGTTCAATTCATTGACTTTAGAGTTCAAGCACCTGATCATCCAGCGTTGATAGTTGGTGATGAACAGTTATATTTAAAATGTATAATTTTAAGAATAAAATAAAAAGGTGGAATAAAATGGAAAGTTATGTATTTAAAAAGCATCGGGAAGCTATTTTAACTGAAATGATGGATAAATCTTTGTTAGTTGTTTTATCTAAACCAAAGATTGATGTTAAAAAAGATGTTGACCGTAATTACTATTATTTATGTGGAAATTTTGAATATGAAAATAAAGTGGTTTTAGTAAAAGATGGGTCTAATTTGAAGGAAATGATTTTTATTAACCCTTATGATGAATTTAAGGCCATGTGGGTTGGAGCTCCTAAATCTAAAGAAGAAATTAAATTAGAAACCGGTATAAATGATGTTTATTATTTAACAGAATTTGAGAGTGTTGTTGATGGCTATTTAAAAGATATAAGTAAATTATATGTTGATTTAAAAGCTGAAAAAGATCCTTATAGTGAAGAGCTTTTATTTGCTAGAAGGAAGAAAGATGAGTTTAAGCATTTAGTAATTTATAATGCTGAAAATTTATTTAAAAAATGTCGAACAATTAAACTGCCTGAGGAAGTAGCTGAAATGCAAAAGGCAATTAGTATTACTAAGTTGGGCATTGAAAATATTTTAAAGAATATGAAGCCAAGCTATGAATATCAATTGGAAAGCTATTTTGATCAGGCAATTAAATATCATGGAGCTACAGGCTATGCCTTTCCAACTATCGCTGCCAGTGGTAACAATGCTTGTTGCTTGCATTATATGGCTAATGAAGATATGGCTAAGAGTGGTGATTTAATTTTATTTGATTTAGGTTGTTCTTATAATATGTATTGTTCAGATATTTCAAGGACTTTCCCAATAAATGGTAAATTTAGCCCTCGTCAGAAAGAATTATACAATATTGTATTAGCTGGTCAGGAACATGTCATAAAGCATATTAAACCTGGTATTACAACTAAAGAATTAAATCAAATCTTAGTTAAGTTTTATGCAGAAGAATTCAAGAAAATTGGTTTAATTAAAGAAGATAAGGAGGTAGCTAAATATTATTATCATGGTGTTTCACATCACATTGGCTTAGATTGTCATGATCTTTGTGATTATACACCATTAAAGCCTCATAGTGTTATTTCCTGTGAGCCAGGAATATATATTGCTGAAGAAGGTATTGGTATTAGAATTGAAGATGATATTTTGGTTACAGAAGATGGTTGTATTAACCTAAGTTATGATATACTAAAAAAAGTAGATGAAATTGAAAAGTTTATGGAGGAAAATAATGAATAAGACAATATTAAAAAATTATGCTAAACTTATTGTAAAAGTTGGTGTTAATGTTCAAAAAAATCAAGAGGTTATTATTGGTGCCTCTGTTGATGATGCTTACTTTGTAAAGTACGTTGTGGAGGCTGCGTATAAAGCTGGTGCTAAAAAAGTAAGTATCGATTGGAGTTGCCAAGATATTTCAAAGCTAAAGTATCAATATGAAACTGTTGAAACATTAAGTGAATTTCCAGAGTGGTTGCATAAGAAAAATGAATATTACGTAAAAACCCTACCTGCTCGTATCTATATTGTTTCGGAAGATCCAGATGGTCTAGTTGGAATTGATCAAGGAAAAGTGTTAGAAGTTCAAAGAGCTGTTGGGCCAATCAGTATGAAATATCGTGAGCAAATGGATAATAAATATCAATGGACTATCGTTGGTATTCCTGGAGAAAAATGGGCTAAAAAGATTTTTCCTAATTTAACCTCAAAACAAGCTATTAAGGCTTTATGGGCTGCTATTTTAGATGTTACCAGAGTTAAAGGTGATCCATTAAAAAATTGGGCAGAGCATAATGCCAATTTAACTAACAAAACAAAAAAACTTAATGATTTAAGAATTAAGACTTTGACTTATAAAGCAGCTAATGGTACAGATTTTACAGTTGATATTAATGAAAATATGAATTTCCTAGCTGGCGGAGAAACAACCTTAAGTGGTGTATTTTATAATCCAAACATGCCAACAGAAGAATGCTTTACTTCACCAATTAAGGATAGTGCAAATGGTGTTGTTATGGCTTCAAAGCCACTATCAGTACGGGGTGTTTTAGTTGATAAATTTGGCTTTAGATTTGAAAATGGGAAGGTTGTTGAGGTTATCAGCGATAATTCTGAGTATAAAGATGTTTTAACAAAACTATTGGCTACTGATGAGGGAGCATCGCGTTTAGGGGAAGTAGCACTAGTACCATTTGATTCACCTGTCAACAAAACTAATTTATTATTTTATAATACTCTTTATGATGAAAATGCTTGTTGTCATTTGGCAATTGGTAGAGCTTTTACGGAATGTATTAAGGATTATCAGCATAAGAGTGAAGAAGAGATTAAGGCTATTGACTTAAATGCTTCAATGATTCATGTTGATTTTATGATTGGTACAGCTGATTTATCAATTATTGCTGAAACATACGATGGTCAAAAGGTTCAAATTTTTAAAGATGGCACTTGGGCAATTTAATTTGCTGGTTGAAAAAATATTTAGATTATAATATAATTTAAAAGGGCACAAAGAGTTCTCCAAATTTGGAGAACTATTTTTTTATAGAGGTGATAGTATTATGAAGCAAGCTAAATATATATTTGTTACAGGTGGAGTGGTATCATCCTTAGGGAAAGGTATTGCCGCTTCAAGTATTGGTCGATTATTAAAAAATCGTGGTCTTAAGGTTTTTATGCAAAAATTTGATCCATATATTAATGTTGATCCAGGTACGATGTCACCATACCAACATGGTGAAGTTTTTGTGACTGATGATGGTGCTGAAACAGATTTAGACTTAGGTCATTATGAAAGATTTATAGATGAAAATTTAACCAAAAATTCCAACATAACTGCTGGTAAGATTTACTCATCTGTTATAGCTAAAGAACGTCATGGTGACTATCTTGGAGCCACCGTTCAGGTCATACCGCATATTACTAACGAGATTAAAGATAAGCTTAAGAAAGCCGCTTTAGAGAGTCATGCCGATATCATTATTACCGAAATTGGTGGTACTGTTGGTGATATTGAATCTTTACCTTTTTTAGAAGCAATCCGCCAAGCCAGAAGAGAATTTGGTTACCATAATACATTATATATTCATAATACATTAGTTCCTTATTTAAAAGCTGCAGGTGAAATCAAAACTAAACCTACTCAGCATTCAGTAAAGGAATTAAGGAGTCTTGGTATTCAGCCAGATATAATTATTTTAAGAACAGAAGTTTCTATCAATATGGAACAAAGAGAAAAGATTGCGTTATTTTGTGATGTTGATAAAAATGCGGTTTTTGAAGCAAAAGATTCGGAGATTTTATATGAAGTAGCTACAAGCTTGCATACTCAAAAAATAGATGATGTTATATGTAATCATTTTGGTTTAAATTTAAAACCTGCAGATATGCAAGAATGGGATGCTTTAATTGAACGAATAAAGAATCTCAAAGGAGAAGTAAAAATTGCCCTAGTAGGCAAATATGTAACTCTGCAGGATGCGTATATTTCTGTTAATGAGGCTTTAAAGGCTGCCGGGTATTATCATGGTGTTAAAGTAAATATCGTACCTCTTGATGCGAATGAAATAACTGAAGCTAATGCTGCAAAAATATTAGATGGTTTTTCTGGTATTTTAGTTCCTGGTGGTTTTGGTAATCGTGGTACTAATGGTAAACTTGCCACAATTAAATATGCTAGAATCAATAAAATTCCTTTCTTAGGCATTTGTTTTGGAATGCAACTTGCTTGTATTGAATATGCTAGAAATGTTAAAAATTTAAAAGATGCAAATTCAACAGAGCTTGATGCCCAAACTAAAAATCCTATAATTGATTATCTTCCTAATCAATATAATGGTATAAATATGGGTGGAACACTAAGACTGGGTTTGTATGATTGTCAGCTAACACCTAATACAAAAACGGCTTTAGCTTATCAACAAACTTTGATTAAAGAAAGGCATCGTCATCGCTATGAATTTAACAATAAATTTTTAAATATTTTTGATGATAATTTTATAGTGGCTGGAACTAATCCTCAAACTGATTTAGTGGAAATTGTTGAATTAAAAAATCATCCGTGGTTTGTGGCTTGCCAATTTCATCCAGAGTTTTTATCTAGACCTCAAAGACCGCATCCATTATTTAGAGAATTTATAGGTGCAGCTTTAAATAAATAATTAAAAGGCTCAGTTCAAACTGAGCCTTTTTGATAAAAGAAGTACATTAATTGTTTAAATATTTAATTTTAAATTCTTCTTCAGGAAGGGGCATATCATATAAAAAGCCTTGACCTAAATGGTACCCAATAGAATCTAAAATTTCCGCAACCTTTTGGCTTTCCACACCTTCACATAAAACTTTAACATTTAAATTATTAGTAAGTTCTTTAATAAAGGTTAAAATTGGTCTTCCTTTTCCTTCTGTTTTTTCAGCAATAAGACTCCTATCCAGCTTGATCATATCGAAATTCAACTGGGCAAGTGATGACAAGTTAGAATAGCCTGAACCAAAGTCGTCCATTGAAACATGATAATGTAATTTATGAAGTCGATTAACTAGGGCTTCAATACGATTAACATCTTTGATATACATACCTTCGGTAACTTCTATTTCAATGTATCTAGCATCAATGCCATATTTTTTTCTAATATCTTCAATAGTTGAAATATATTTATCTAAATTGGTTTGATAACGGGATATATTAACCGAAATAATGATTAATTCTTTATTTTCTTTTTTAAGTTTTTGTAAAAACGCACAGACCTTTTCAAAAATAAAGAAATCTAAATTATTAATAAAACCAGTCTTTTCAAAAATTGGAATGAACGTATTAGGATATAAGAGTTCCTCATGCTTATAATTCCAACGTGATAAGGCTTCGGCCCCATATAGCTTTCCTGTTTTTATTTCGACCTTTGGTTGAAGGTATAAAAGGAATTCATTATTTTCTAATGCTTTATACATATGATTGATAAGACTATGCTCAAACTGATATTTCTCAGCCAAGTTTTTATCGAAGAAAAGAATTGTAGTTTCATCAACTTGACCAATAGAATAAAGAGTATTATGAGCCATATCTATTGCTGTATTCAAATCTTCGTTTGTGGTGGTCTTATAGACCCCAGCTCTAATGATAAGTTTTAAATCGCTTTTGAATTCCTCTTGAACAGTAGAAGCAATATTAAAAAACATTGTTTTTATTTTCTTTTGATCTAAGGTAGTAGTGTAAATTAAAAATTTTTCATTGGATATCCGACAATATAAGTTATTAGAAGCTTTTTTTCTTATAGCTTCTCCTAAGACTTTAAGTATTTTGTCACCGAAAAGTGTACCATATGAATTATTTATTTCACTGAAATGCTGGATATCAATATAAATAAGGGAATATTTGTTATTCTTTTTATAATTAAAAATTTCATTTTTAAATTTACTAAATGTATAAAGGCCAGTTAAAATATCATAAGAAACAAATTGTTCAATAGCTGTTTGTTCATTAAATTTGTTGATTGTAACGGCCAATATTTTAGATATAACCATTAAAGTTGAAACCTCTGGTGCTTGCCAAAATTTATTTGTTGTACAAGTATCAAATCTTACTACTCCTAATTCTTTTTCCATGAAATTTAATTGGAAAGCTAAGATAGAAGTAGTTTTTTGTTCAAGTAATAATTTTATATAAGGTAAATCAACTTGTTCTTTTTTTACTTGATTATATTTAATCATGCCCGTTTGATCAAATTGATCAACCCATAAATTATATGATTCACTTATTGGTTTGATTAACCCACCATATTCTTTAATTTGAGGATTAACCCATTCAATAACAACATTTTTATCTTGACCTAAATTGGTAATATCAAGATGGATTCTTTCAATTAAAAAGAAGTTACCTATTAATGATAAAGCATCCATTAAATTCTTTTTAATGGAATTGTTCCTAACAAGGATTTCATAAACACCAACTATAACCTGAGCATTTGTTGATGTTTTATCAATTGTTTCAATATCTGTGTAACTTTCACTTAATGCATAATCATCAATGGCTCCGCATTTTTCTAAAGTATAAATGATAAAGCAGTTACGACCTTTTCTTTTACCACGATACAAAGCTTTATCAGCCTTTTTGAAAAGTAATTCGTAGTTATCGGCATCCTTTGGATAAATTGCACATCCAATAGTGGCAGTAATACTCGCTTGTTTGATATTATTATGAGAAAGTAGTTGGATTGCGGTTTTCATCTTACTACACATAGTATGTATTTCCTCATAACTATTATTTGGTGTATGAATGACAACTAAAAATTCATCGCCACCAATTCGACCAATATAGTCCTTAGGTCCAATAGTACTTTTAATGCTTGCAACAGTTTCTACTAAAATAATATCACCAAACATATGACCATAGGTGTCATTAAAATCTTTAAAATTATCAATATCTAAAATTAGTAAAGCAAAAGGATGTTTATCATTGATTTCCGCTTTGATTTTCTTGATTACAACTTCTCTATTATATACTTTAGTGACAGTATCAAAAGAATCAATATTTTGATTTTCTAAATTAGATATTGTAACAACTAGTTGATTATTGTCTAATAAACCTCTAAATTCATAACGAGTTGATTCAGAACCCGAGTCAAATTTCTTTTTTTTAAAACTAGCTATTAATGAAAAAGGTTCGTTTGAAGGCTTAAGATTTTCAAAAAAGGGAAGCATTTTAATTTTAACTGAATGATCTAAATTTTCTTCTTCACAAAATAAATCAATGAATGTTACAAAATCCATATTTTGTGCTAAAATATTATTAGACTTGAAAGCTTTGATGACAATTTTATTTGCAAAATCAATGTTTAAAGTTATATCATTATGAAGAATTAGTAATTTATCCAAAAATTGTTCCATGATAATAAGCCTCCTATGAAATCGTTTTCGAAAAAAATTATATCATAATATGTTTTTTTTAGCAAGAAATTATCGATAGATTATAGTGTATTAAAACAGAGAAAGGTGGTGAGCTCAATGTATGATGTTATAGTTGTAGGTGGTGGACATGCAGGATGTGAAGCTTGTCTAGCAACTAGTAAGATGGGATTTAAAACATTATTAATATCTGGTAATCTTAATATGTTGGGTTCTATGCCATGTAATCCTTCGATTGGTGGTCCTGCCAAAGGTGTTGTAGTTAGAGAGATTGATGCCTTAGGTGGTTATATGGGGAAAAATGCGGATTTATGTCAGATTCAAACTAAAATGTTAAATAGTTCAAAAGGACCAGCTGTGCGAGCATTACGTTTCCAAGAAGATAAATTATTATATATGAAAACCATGAAGGAACATTTAGAGATGGTTTCTAATTTGACAATGCTTGAGGGTTATGTTGATGATTTGCTTGTTGAAGATAGGCAAATTAAAGGTGTTGTTATGCCAGATGGTAAAAAGATATTAAGTAAGGCAGTTATTTTAACAACCGGTACTTATTTAGATAGTAGAATTTTAAGAGGTCACTGGACCTCTAAAGAAGGACCTGATGGTCAACCGACCTCAACTGGAATATCTAAGGCTTTAAGGAATTTAGGCTTTGAACTTCAGCGATTAAAAACCGGTACACCACCAAGAATTAAAGCTTCAACTATTGACTTTTCTTTAGTTAAATTAGAAGAGGGAGATTCTACAATTTGGCATTATAGCTTTGATGAAGGCTATAAAGCAATTTTAAATAAGCAAGTACCTTGTTATCTGGCCTATACCAATTTGGAATTACATGACTATATAAAAGCAAATTTAAATAAATCGGCGATGTATGGCGGAGTTGTTGAAGGTGTTGGACCACGTTATTGTCCATCTATTGAGGATAAAATAGTCAGATTTAGTGATAAAGAAAGACATCAAATCTTTTTTGAGCCTGAATCTTTAGACTTAGATCAAGAGTATATTCAAGGTTTTTCTACTTCAATGCCTGTTGATGTTCAAGATAAGATGATTAGAATGTTACCGGGATTAAAAAATTGTGAAGTTATAAGATATGCTTATGCTATAGAATATGATGCTTTAAACCCCTTAGAAATAAAAGGTAATCTTGAAACAAAGCGCATTAAAAATCTTTTCACTGCTGGTCAAATTAATGGGACTTCAGGTTATGAAGAGGCAGCAGCTCAGGGATTAATGGCCGGCATCAATGCGGGTTTAAAATTACAAAATAAAGAGCCATTAATTTTGGGTAGAGATGAATCCTATATTGGAGTAATGATTGATGATTTAATAACTAAGGGTACTAAAGAGCCTTATCGTCTTTTGACTTCAAGGGCAGAATATCGTTTGTTGCTTAGACATGATAATGCCGATTTACGTTTAAGAAAATATGGTTATCAAGTTGGTTTGATTGATGATAAGGCTTATGCATTGTTAGAATTAAAACAAAAAGAAATATTAGATGTTATCGAAAAGTTTAAAATACTTAAGGTTAGGCCTGATGCTGTTAATTCAGTTCTAGAAAAATATAATTCTTCCTGTTTGGCAGAAAGTACACCAATTTATGCTTTATTAAAAAGGCCAGAGATTAATTATTTAATTATTAAAGAAATATTGAAGGCAAATAAAATTGAATTAAAAATTAGTTATCCTAATTTTGATGAGGTTTTAGAACAAGCTGAGATTGAAATAAAATATGAGGGCTATATAGCTAAAGCCTTACAGCAAGCTAATAAAATGCGTAGCTACGATGCTAAAGTAATACCTGTTGACATCGATTATGATTTAATTGATAATTTAGCTTTAGAGGCTAGAGAAAAATTAAAAAAGGTTCGTCCAGCTACAGTTGGTCAAGCCTCAAGAATAAGTGGTGTTAATCCGGCTGACATCTCCGTTTTAATAGTTTATATAGAAAGGTTAGGACACAGTAATGAATTTTGAATTGGAGGTTGCTAAACTAGGAATTAATCTAAGTGAACGACAATTAAATCAATTTGAAATCTATTATGAAAAATTAACAGAAGTTAATCAATATTTAAATTTAACATCTATTACGGAAAAAGAAGATGTTTATCGGAAGCATTTTTTAGATTCATTACAGTTATTTCAGGTTATAGAATCCAATGCTAGCTTAGCTATTTGTGATGTTGGTAGTGGGGCTGGTTTTCCAGCTATCCCTTTGGCTATTGTTAATTCAAATTTACGGATAACCATTATTGATGCGTTAAATAAAAGAATTAGTTTTTTAAATGATTTAGTTGAAAAATTAAATTTAAGTAATGTTAAAGCCTTTCATCAGAGGGCAGAGGACTATGTAAAGGAAGTTGGAGCTGTCTTTGATTTGGTAACTGCAAGGGCTGTAGCTAGATTAAATGTGTTAGTAGAATTATGTTTACCTTTAGTCAAAGTAAATGGTCTTTTTTTGGCGATGAAGGGAGGCTCAGGGAGTACAGAGCTTATTGAAGCAAGTAATGCTATTAAAGTGTTAGGTGGCGTTGTCGAAAAGATATTAAACTTTGAACTTCCTGATGATGCTGATAAAAGACAACTTATTATAATAAGGAAAATTAAAGATACACCGAAGAAATATCCAAGAAGCTTTGGTAAAATAAAGGAGAAACCATTATAATATGTACACATTAAATGAAATTATCAAGACAAAAAAGCCTCATGTGTGTGGCTCTAATGAATGGAAGATCATTCGTATGGGAGCTGATATTAAGCTTGAATGCTGTCAATGCAAGAGAGTTATTATGTTGGCTTCTTATGAGCTTGATAAAAAAATTAAAAAATAAAATTAATGGTCCTTAAAAAGTATTTCGGTAAAATGAAAAATCAAAAAATGGACCATTTCTTTTTTATCCTAATTAAATATCAAAAAAAGCACAAAAAATAAAAAAAGTTCTTGATTTCTTTTTCGTGTTGTAGTAAAATGTAAAAGCACTTGTATGAAAAAGTGCTTAATCTTATACATGGTTGGGTAGCGAAGAGGCTAAACGCGGCAGACTGTAAATCTGCTCCTTAGGGTTCGGCGGTTCGAAACCGTCCCCAACCACCATCTTTAGTCTTTGAAAACTATATATAACGGAACGAAAAGAAACAAAAGAGAGTCAAGAAACACTTTAAGGAAATA
>CANQBD010000025.1 GCA_947589245.1 uncultured Anaeroplasmataceae bacterium | reverse complement strand
ATCTGAAGTCTTTATGGTAGACACGATGCAAAACTGAAATGGATGAATCTAAGCCATTCTTTTTTGCCACGCCATAAATGCGTCAGATAGAAGCTGAAGAGCCTCCATTTCAGGAAAACAAAAAATTCTGATTTGGAGGTTTTTCAAATGAAAATCAAATTAAAAGACAATGACGGTAGAGTCATTCAAGAAGTTGAAGTAGATGACGCTTTTTGTGAGTGGTACATCGAAGAAGAACGAAAACAGGAAAATGCAGAAAGAAGGCATCGCTATTGGGTAACGGTATCGCTTGATTCACTTGAGTATGAAGGCGAGTGGTTTGCCGATCCATCTCCTACGCCAGAGGAACAATATGAACTGGATGAATCCGCAAGAAGAGTGGTCGAGTTCAAGAAAACCCTAACGGCAGTACAGCTAAGAAGACTTGAGATGCTTGAAGAAGGAATGAGCGAAAGGGAAATAGCATCAGTTGAAGGAACTAATGTGAGAGCCATTCATGATTCGAAGGATCAAATAGTAAAAAAATATAAGAAATTCTTTAAGGACGCTCAACAAAATGACTGATTTTTCTCCATATAGCGAAGGAGGAAACGGCAATGAATGATTTTGAAAAGAAACGAATAGTCGAACTAAAAGATGCTGGAAGGGGATATGGCTACATTGCAAAAGAGCTCGGTCTTTCCAAAAGCACCATTAGCTCATTCCTTAAATCGCTAGACAACAATTCCATATGCAGATGCTGCGGCAAGAAGTACATTCAGCCCACTGGCGTGAGGACAAAACTTTTCTGTAGCGATAGTTGCAGGTACAAATACAGAAGGCTGCAGAACAAAGGCAAGTCTCTGAAGACCGACTTTGAGGTTGAATGCTTATGCTGCCATAAAAAGTTCTACTCGTATAGGAGCCTTAAAAGGAAGTTCTGCTCCAGGGCTTGCTATGACTCTTTTAGAAAAGGCGGTGGCGCTGATGAAGCAGAATGAGATCGATTACCTAAACGCCATAACGCAAGCCAAGTCCATGTTCTCAAAGGGATTAATCTGTTGGGAAGAGTACCTAAAAATCGAAGATAAGATGGCCAAAAAATATAATTTGGAAAAGACCAGTTTATATCGCGCAAATGACTTGATAAATTCCTCTTTTAGAGTGATTACTATGATACGAAAGGAGGAGTAACTAAATGGCAGAAATCAAGATTATATCGAAAGAAAAACAAATGCCAAAGTTAGTGAAGGTTGCAGCCTACGCAAGAGTATCAAGTGATAAGGATGCAATGCTTCATTCACTGTCAAGTCAGGTTAGCTATTTCAGCAAGATGATCCAATCCCATGACTCCTGGAAATATGTAGGCGTCTATTCAGATGAAGGAATGACAGGAACCAAGATAAAAAGGGATGGCTTTCAAAGGATGGTTCAAGATGCAAAGGCAGGTAAAATCGACATCATCGTCACCAAGTCATTATCAAGGTTTGCCAGAAACACGGTTGACTGCCTAAAGACGATAAGAGAAATGAAGGCTATCAACGTCGACATCTTCTTTGAGGAACAAAACATCCATACCTTATCGGCTAATGGAGAGTTTTTGATTTCCTTGCTTGCTGGATATGCACAAGAGGAATCAAGACAATGTAGCGAGAACACTTTATGGAGGGTTAGAAAGAACTTCAAGGAAGGCAAACCATATGGAGGTTCCAGCATGCTTGGTTACAAACTTGAAAAAGGAAGGTTTACAGTTGTACCTGAAGAAGCCGAGATTGTAAGAAAGATATTTGATTTATACCTTGCTGGAAATGGGTTCTGCAAAATCGCTAGGATTTTAACGAACGATGGTATCAAATCATATACTGGCAAAGCATGGAACAAATCAACGTTAGGCGAGATTATATCCAATGTCACCTACACTGGTAACCTTCATCTCCAGAAGACTTATAGAGAAAACCACATGACCAAAAAGACCATGAGGAACAAAGGTGAAAAACCACTATACATAGTCGAAGGTAACCATGAACCGATTATAAGTCAGGAGATATTCGATAAGGCACAGGAAATAAGAAAAACAAAAGCAGTAGGCAAAAGCGGTAAAAGAAAAGGCCCAGCTTATCCATTCACAGGTCTCATCTATTGTGGGGAGTGCGGACACTTATTTAAGCACAAGACTACCAAATACTACGAAAGCTGGTGCTGTTCTCAATATGATGAATTAGGCAAAGCCTACTGTGCTTCAAAGAAAATCCGAGACGATGTCTTGAGAAAAGCCTGTGCTGAAGCGTTGGGCATTTATTCATTTGATGAAACAACATTCAAGGAAAACATCAGGAGAATAGATGCATTCAACGGCAACAGACTGGTTTTTCATTTTATCAACGGAATATCAAAAGAAGTTATCTGGAACAATCCTTCAAGAAGAGACAGCTGGACAAATGAAATGAAGCTTAAAGCGAAAGAAAGGAGCTCTAAAAATGGCAAATGTTAGAATCATACCAAGCAAGATAAACCCATTGACAAATCTTCCTAATAATTCCCTTCATAAAAGAAGAGTCGCTGCATATGCACGTGTTTCAACAGAACAAGAAGAGCAGGCAAATTCCTATGAAGCCCAAGTAGATTATTATAAGAACTTCATTAAGAACAGACCTGAATGGACACTCGTTGATATTTACACAGACAAAGGAATATCTGGAACGAACCTAAAGCATAGAGATGGTTTTAATAAGATGATTTCTGATGCAAGGGCAGGTCTCATCGATCTGATTGTCACTAAGTCGGTATCCCGTTTTGCAAGAAACACTCTTGATACAATAAGCCTAACTAGAGAATTAAAGGCAAAAGGAGTAGAGATATTCTTTGAGGAACAGAACGTTTATACCTTTGATTCCAATGGAGAGTTGATGCTTACCATTCTTGCATCTATGGCCCAAGAGGAATCCAGAAACATATCAGAGAACGTTAAGTGGGGGAAGAAAAAGAAAGCGGTAGATGGGTATTCCCAAGTAGGCTACAGCACATTCTTAGGTTATGACAAGCATGAGAATGCAAAGATTGGTCTTAAGGTGAACGAGGAAGAAGCTACTGTTGTAAGATTCATTTACAGGGAGTTCCTTAAAGGAAAGTCAGTGAACACAATCTGCCGAATGCTCGAAGAACAAGGAATAAAGACTCCAGGGCATAAGGACCATTGGCGAACTACAACAATTTCATCAATTCTAAAAAATGAAAAGTACAAGGGTGACTGCGAAATGCAGAAAACCTACGTTAAAAACTTCTTAGACCATGTTTCGGTAAAGAATAATGGCGAACTTGAGAAGATATACGTTGAGGACCATCACGAGCCTATCGTTTCAAAAGACCACTGGCTTATGGTCCAACTTGAATTTGAAAGAAGAGGCACTTTGGTTCAAGGCTATAACAGCTGTAACGAGTTTTCTTGCAAACTAATCTGCGGAGACTGCGGTTCCTATTATGGCGCTAAGGTGCTTCATTCAAACGACAAATACCGCTCTGTAAAATACCGCTGCAACAGGAAGTACAATAACGAGCATGTCTGCCAAACTCCATTTGTGACCGAAGATGAAGTGAAATCCAAGTTCATCCTTGCATACAACGAATTCATCGGTAACAGAGAACAACTCATCGAGGATTTCAAAGAGATGATTCAGGTTCTTGACAATACAGAAGAGTTGGAAGCAAAGCTAGCAAGGCTTAATCAAAAGGCAGAGGATATAATTGTCCTAGTCAAAAACCTTATAGACCAAAACAGTACAGAGGTCATGGATCAGGATGATTTTCAAAAGAAATATGATTCATACGATTTGGAACATAAAAAAGTCATAAATGAAATTGAAGCGGTAGGGCTTGAGATAGAAAAGAAAAACGCTCAGGCAAAATACCTACAAGCGTTCATAGAAGACTTAAACAACAGACCAAATATTCTAGAAGCATATGATGAAGATGTCTGGAGTTATCTTATTGATAAAGCCATCGTCAACAGGGATAAAAGCATAACCTTCCAATTCAGGAATGGAAAAGAAATTAAAATAGCTGGGTGAAAAATCCCAGCTTTTTGCGTATTATATTAGTGAGGGGTTCTAGAACTCTCCCTAGATAGCACTAAGTCATGGTGATGCTCGGCATTCAAGTACCTATGGGCCGTAATAGATAGCCGTACGCTTGCAGGCGGGCAGTCCTGTAGAAATTGACCATCCGATTATTGTGGGTGGCTTTTCTTTTGCTAAATGGAGGGATACGAAAGGGTACGGAAATTGGGCTAGGGTACGAAGGGGTACGAAATTGTATTAAATGTTATGTTTCTAGACATAATAAAATCATTGGTTTGATACATTTGTGTCAAACCTTTTTTTTCTAAAAAGAAAAACAATCGTACCTGACGATTGTTTGAAAATTATAACTTTAAAATATTAATATCTTCTATCTCAACGATCGGAATCAATTTAATTTCATTATCCATTTGCAGTTTTAATCCTAAATCATTAACCTCTTCAACAATGCCCTCATAGGTGGCATTTTTAGTATAGATTTCTGCTAAAACATGAATTCTGTAATAAAGCATAGCCTGAATATCCTCAAGTCGATGATGAGCTACCTTTTTTCTTTTGACATTGCGACTATCAAAAAAATCTTGATTCTCGCTACCCTCTTTTTTATCATTTACACTATCAATAAATAACGTTGGATCATTATTCATTACTATCACCTTAGTATAATTTATGATTCAAGGTGCTTATTTATTCTTTAAATAATCAGAAATACTTTTGGCACAATTTGCACCCTCTCCAACAGCCTTACTTACCTGAAGTAAACCACCTGTAACATCACCACAAGCAAAAAGTCCCGAAATGTTTGTCATTAGTTTATCATCAACTCTTAAGGCATTATCACTAAGCCCCAAACCCAAGTGCTTAGCCAGTGTAAAGCCTGAGGCCTTACCTCTAGCAATAAAACAGCCATCAATTTCATAGCGACCACTTTTGGTAACGATTGCTTTAATATGAGTATCACCATCAACATTTATGATCTTATCACTAACTACCTTTACTCCTTCTGGGAGCTTGACCTCTAGTTCCAATCCATCAGTAAACACCGTTATATCCTTACACATATTAGCTAATACTTCAAGTTCATGCAACATATATAAGGAATTACCAATTAAAGCAATTCTTTTTTTTCGATAGAAAAAACCATCACAAGTAGCACAATAAGATACTCCCTCATATTTATCAGCTAAAGGATAGCGATTACGCGATGTCCCACAAGCTAAAACTAAAGTTTTACCCTCATATAAACCTCTAGCTGTCGTAACTTTAAAATTTACTTCCTTATCAATATTGATTACCTCATCAGTTAAAACCTCAATCCCCAAACTAATAGCTTGTTCAATACCAAACTTTACTAGGTCTTTACCTGATATTTGCTTAATACCATAATAATTTTCAATTAAAGAAGCTCCTTCTAATGCTCCGCCATCCTTACCTATAACTAAAACATTATAGCCATAGCGTTTTAAATAGATAGCACAAGTTATTCCAGCTGGACCTTTACCTACTATTACTGCATCATAAATCATTTGATAAAGTTCCTTAATTCTTCTAGTGGTTGATAGCCAATCGTTGATTTTATAACCTTGCCATCCTGCATTAAAAATAAAGCTGGAATCGATGAAATACCAAACTTTTCCCCAAGCTCTTCTTCAACATCAACATTAACTTTCCCAATTGTAATATTTTCGGTTTCAGATAATTCCTCTAATAGCGGACTAAGCATCCTACAAGGACCACACCAGCTAGCCCAGAAATCAAGAAGGATTACTCCTTTTTTAGTAACTTCTTCAAAATTACTAGCATTAACTTCAATAATTTTCATACAACATTACTCCTTTTTATATTCTTTATAAAAATCATTTGTATTATCAATATCTAAATCATCAATAAAATTTTTGCCCTTAAAATTATCAGGTTCTTCATTAAAAATTTCTTCATCCTCAATTTGACTAGAAGCTAAAAATAGCATAATAGCTGCACAATTAGATAAATTTAAGCTTCTAATCTTATTAGTTGTGGGAATTCTATAACAATCAACCAAATTTTCTTTTAAAATATCATAGGCAATACCTGTTGACTCAGCCCCTAAAATCAAATAAATATCTTCATCAATAGCCTTAAAATCTATAGAAGCTGGACTCTTATGTCCATAACGAGTCAAAAAGATATACTTACCCTTATTCTGTTTTTTAAAATCTGTAAAATCTTCATAAACTCGATAATCTAAATACTCATAATAATCAAGACAGCTTCGTCTTAAAAACTTGTCCTCAAGCTTAAAGCCTAAAGGCTTAATAAGATGCAGTCTAGCATGAAAGCCAACACAGCTTCGCATAATATTACCAGTATTTTGGGGAATTTCTGGATGATAAAGTACAACATTTAATTTCATAAACTAACCTCTAAAGCTTTAAATAAAATTTAATTGCATTAGCTATACCATCAGCTAAAACATCAGTTGTAATATAATCAGCTATTTCCTTTACTTTTTTAGGACTAGTAGGCATAACTATCGCCACATCAGAAGCTTTAAGCATCTCAATATCATTATAATTATCACCAAAAGCAATTATCTCATGATCTGGATAAATAGTTTTTAAACTAGCAATTGGTGAGGCCTTAGAAACACCTTTTTTAACAATATCATAACCAACATCACAAACCTTGATAAAATTTAAATCTTGATAATCATTTATAGTATCAACCAAACTATCAAAAGTATAAATACCTAAAGAGTAAATTGGATTATTTTTGACATAATCAAGACTTAACCTTTCGGGCATTGCTAACTCAAAATGCTTAATGAAAGCAGCCATAACCTCAGCATCAAAATTAATGATGCCATAACAATCCTTAGATAATATTCCTAAACATAGACCCTTTTGAGCTAAACTTAAAATAAGGTCGGTTGGAATAGGATTATCATAAATAACTAAATTATCTACATAAGCATAAGCACCATTATTTAAAATAGCTCCATCAATTTCAATTTTATTTAAAATATCATTTAGTTGACCTAAGCATCTACCTGTACATAATAAAACCTTATTACCAGCTTCTCTTAGCTGTTTTAAAATCTTTATCGCACTAGTAGGAATAATTCCATTAACGCTTAAGGTTCCATCTACATCAAATAAAAAAATCTTACTCAACTTGTTCACCTGTAAGTGTATAACTATCAGCATCTAAAATCTTAACATTAATTCTTTGTCCCAAAGCTAGTTCATTCTTAGCTGCCACATAAATACAACCATCAATCTCATCTGGAGCAAATTCCTCAGATCTTGCTATATACATATAGCTTTCTTCATCATAGCCAATGATAAAAGCATCTTTTATAATAGTACCAAGCTTAGCCTTCTTCAAAGCCTGGGCAATAGTCATTTGGGCTTCCATTAAAAGTTCATAACGTCTGACCTTTTCAGCCTCACTAATAACATTAGGATAATTACAAGCATAGGTGTTTTCCTCTAAAGAAAAGCAAAATGCTCCTAGATGATCAAATTGAAATTCTTTAATAAACGCAATTAAATTAGCAACATCTTCTTCCTCTTCATATGGAAAACCAACCATTAAAGTTGTTCTTAAGGTTGCATTTGGAATTTCTCTTCTAATTTTAGCAATCAGCTCAGTAATTAATTTCTTATTGCTTCTTCTATGCATAGCATTTAAAATTTTATCTTCTGAATGCTGAATTGGAATATCAAAATATTTATAAATCTTAGGACTTTTTTTAATAAAACTAAGAAGTTCATCAGTGACAAGCTCAGGATATAAATATAATAAACGAATTTTAAAATCACCATCAAGCTTAACTAATTCTTTTAATAAATCAATTAAAGCAAACCTTTTATAAAGATCATAGCCATAAGCTGTTGTATCCTGAGAAATTAAATTTATTTCATAAGCTCCAGCAGCAATAGCCTCTTTCACTTCAAAAACAATATCTTCAATTGTTCGACTTTTAAGTTTACCTCTAATTAAAGGAATTGCACAAAATGCACAACGATTCCGACAACCTTCAGATATTTTAATATAACGCATATAGTTAGGAGTTGAAACAAGCTTATTAAGCGGTGAAAAATCATTATTAAAATGATAGTCCGATTCGATTACACTATTTAAAATTGAACCTATTTGCCCATATTCATCAATCGTAATAAAACGATCAACTTCTGGTAGTAACTCACTAATTTCTTTTTTATAACGCTGGGCCAAACATCCACAAACAATTAATTTAGAATTATTTAAAGCCTTATATTGAGCCATCTCCAAAATCGTATCAATAGCCTCTTTACGGGCTGGTTCAATAAAAGCACAGGTATTAATTATGATAACATCAGCCTCATCTGGAGTAGCTACGAGCTCTGAAGCTTCCTTCATAACCCCCAAAATCATTTCACTATCAACTTGGTTTTTAACACAACCAAGACTTTGCATATACAACTTCATAAAAAACTCCTATATCATGCCAACTAAATAAACAACTCCAACAGTTAAAATAGCACTTAAGAAGAAAGCTAAAATACATGACCAAGCAGTTTTCTTATGTCTAATAAGACCTAGTAGTAAAACAACTCCTGCTGGCAAATAAATAAAGTAAGATTTGTCACCTGTTAAAATAACATTAGCGTTAACCTCTAAATCAGCCATTATATTACCACCAAAATGAGCTAGTACGCCAGTGACTAAGGTACTAATGGCTAAAGCCAATAAACCAGCGCCAATTGCTCCATAAAAACGATAGTAACGATCAATAGATTTAGCATACTTCTTCTCATTTTGTAAAAGCTTTTCCTGATTCTTTAATTCTTTAGCAGTTAAGATTTGCTTGTTATTGCGATAATAAGCTAATAAACATAATTTATTGTATTTACGATTAGCAATGCCCTTCATAATTAAAATAAAGATACTGACAATTAATCCCCCAGCACAGCCTGCAATAAATAAAATATCAAATAAACCAAATTCAGCTAAAAATACCGGCTTTAGCCCTTCAACAAAGCTAGCAACACCATAATAAATACCTAAAATTAAACTAAAGAAAATTAACCATCTAGCAAAATACTTATGATTTTTAATTGAATTTTGAAGTTTTTTAAGGTTATATTCTATTTCATCTTTAACCTCAACTTCTTCTAAAGCCTCATTTGTAGCCTCAACCGTTTTATTTTCCCCAAAACAATTAGGAACTAATGTATCACAATAAGGAATATTTAATTCAAAACTTGAATTTCTAGCAACAATTAAATTCTTTTGATATAGGTTAACAAATTTTAAATAAAGTTGATGAAGTTTCTCATTTAAATCAATATATAAATCTAAATCATCATTCTTTTTTAATTTTTTCTTATATTCTTTTTGAAAAGACTTAAATTCTTTAACTAAATTTTTAGCCTTTTTCTTATATTTATATTCCTTTAAATTATTAGCTAAAAACCAATAAAAACTATTATCAAAAAAACTCTTAATTTCAGTTTCAGCAACTAAATTTTTAATCAATTTAGCTCCTTTAAAAACAGGACAATAAGCTTTTTGTAGCTCAAGGACAGCAGCCAAACCATAACTATGAGCTAAATGTAACTGAAGCTCCTCATCCTTAAAAAGATTTAAAGCTGTTTTAAATTTTTCATTACTATCTTTTAAAGCTGCAAAAGAACTAGCTAAATCCTCAATAGAATCGTAGTTGTAATAATCAGCAATAAAATCTAAAGCAAACTCATTTTCATAATTTTCTTCTAAAGCTATTAAATCAGCCTTTAATTTTTCATCAATTAAATCATTAAAAATTGTTTTTCTAAAGCCCTGATCTACTAAAAATAACTTAAAACCAGGATTATTTTTTAAATCACAACATATTTCTTTAAAATCAGAATATAACTTACCACCTACAACTAATAGCTTAGGTTCAGTAAAAATATAGACAAGAAAGGTTAAAGCATTTTGTAAATAATGAGTTTCATATAAAATGCTATAAACATTACTTTTTTGTTTCTTGAATTTTTTGGCAAAAGCTAAAAATTTTTTATCCTTTAAAGCCTCTAAAGCCTTATTGTATTCCTTAGCAAATGCTACCCCTAAGCTATTTAATTCACCATATTCCACATCATTAAAAACAAAAGCTTTCATTTACTTTCCTCCTAAAATTATAAATAAGCACTATCAAGTAAGATAGTTGTTGGACCAACATTTGTAAAGCTTATCTGCATATCGGCCCCAAACACTCCCGTTTCCACTTGATAGCCATAGCTTCTTAATACAGCAACAAACTTCTTAAAACAATCACATGCTAAATCATAGCTCATTGCTTCTGTAAAGGATGGTCTATTCCCCTTTTTAGCATCGGCATATAAAGTAAACTGCGAAATAGCCAAAATTGAACCACTCACATCTTTTAAGCTTAAATTTAGTTTGCCTGCTTCATCTTCAAATATTCTTAAACCAGCAATTTTTTTAGCTAAAAGATTAATTTCAGCTAATGTATCACTATGTGTAAAACCAACAAGTAGAACATAACCATTAGTAATTTGACCAACTATTTTACCCGCAACAACACATTTAGCATCGATTGCTCTTTGCACAACTACTCTCATAGATTATCTCTTTCAATGTTATAAACATTTTTAATTTTTTTCATATTAACAATCATTTTCTCTAAATCTAATAAACCACTAGTTAAAACTTTTAGTTTGACCACCGTTTCTAAATTTGTATTATTGGTGGCATTAATTGCTAAGATTGATAAACCATTAGCCGAAACAACATTCATAATCTCTAGTAAAAGATTAGGTGTTGTAGTGGCGGTAAGCTTAATACAAACCGGATATTTGCGATTAGGATTAGTTGCCCACTCAAGATGGATCAATCTTTCCTTAGCAAAATTACTAGCATTTTTACAGTTACAATGATGAACGACTATACCATAGCCTTTAGTAACATAACCCATTATTGGATCACCAGGAATAGGATTACAACAACTACCAAGCTTAAGCTGGGGATTAGTTAGTCCCTCAACAACAACACCTGTTTCGGAATTAGTAGTTAAAATCCGATTAGATCTTTCCATCTGCTTAGCTAAAACTTCATCACTACTACGTTGTTCACCAACATATTTACTCAAAACTGTTTTAGGTGAAATAGCTCCCTTACCAACATCACATAATAATTCTTCAACTGTATTTAGATTATTCTTGCCAAAGTTTTCACTAACAAAAGCATCCGTAAGCTCATAGGTAACCTTAGCATTTCTAAATTCATCATCTAAAGCTTTTTTACCATTAGCAATTAAAATATCCCGATTTTGCTTATTTAAAAAACTCTTAATCTTATGCTTAGCATGGGAAGTTTTAACAAGCTTTAACCAATCCTCTGAAGGACCAAAGGAATTTTTATTGGTTCTGATGGAAATGATATCACCCGTTTGTAATGTATAATCAAGAGGAACAATTCGATTATTAACAGTGGCGCCTACTGTTTTATTACCAATATTAGTATGAATCTTATACGCAAAATCTAAAGGAGTGGCGCCAATTGGCAGATCAATAACTTCACCAGTTGGGGTATAAACATACACTGTATTAGTTAAAATATCTTCTTTGATAGTCTCAACAAAATCTTGAGCCTCG
Organism: uncultured Anaeroplasmataceae bacterium; assembly: GCA_947589245.1. GTDB lineage: Bacteria > Bacillota_I > Bacilli_A > Acholeplasmatales > Anaeroplasmataceae > Pelethenecus. Next base: position 5,545 of record CANQBD010000025.1, on the reverse strand, counting down.
CTAGATTTATCCTCTTCTGAAAATTTTAAAAGCTCAGCATACCACTTCAGCTTTGAAGCAATTTCAAATTGCTCTTTTTCCTTCGAATATTCAACGTTTTCTTTATAAGCCCAGTGAGCAGCAATACCTAATTCAGCAACCTTATCCATTTCTTCAGTTCTAATTTGAACCTCAAAAATTAAACCCTCACTACCAATAACTGTAGTATGTAATGATTGGTACATATTTGGCTTAGGTACAGCGATATAGTCCTTAAATCTTTTTGGTACAGGATTATAATGAGCATGAATAATACCTAAAACTTGGTAACATTCTGCCACAGTATCAACAATGATTCTAATAGCAACAATATCATAAATATCTTCAAAAGACTTTGATTGATTAATCATCTTTTTATAGATACTATAGGTATTTTTAATTCGCCCCTTTATCTCCAAATGAGTAATGTTTTCTGGTTCTAAAAAAGCTTTAATTTCCGCTATTGTATGATCAATAGAATTCAAACGAACGACCGTATTATTTTTAATTTGGTTAGTTATCTTAGCAAACCAAACCGGTTCAACATATTTTAAAGCTGTATCTTCTAGCTCAGCTTTGATTTTAAACATACCAAGCTTATGAGCTAATGGGGCATAAATCTCTAACGTTTCCTTAGCAATTCTTTCTGCCTTTGGCAAAGGTAAAGCCTGTAATGTTCTAATATTATGCAAACGATCAGCCAGCTTAACAACAATAACTCTAATATCCTTAGCCATCGCAAGTAGCATATGCTGATGATTCTCAGCCTGCTTCTGTTCTAAGGATGTAAACTTCATTTGCGTAAGCTTAGTAACACCATCAACAATTGAAGCAATATCTTCACCAAATTCTTTTGTTATTTCTTCTCTAGTTTCTTTAGTATCCTCAATTGTATCATGTAATAGGCCAGCACAAAGTGTCGCTGGTCCCACATTGAGCTCAGCTAAAATAATTGCTACAGCTAAAGGATGAACAATATAAGCATCACCTGATTGTCTAAATTGCCCTTCATGAAGCCTACAAGCCACATCATAGGCCTTTCTGATCAATGCCTGATCTTTAGCTGAATGGATATATTGACTTGTAAGTGCATATAAATCTTCATACTCTACACTCATCGCCATTAACTCCTAAAATCTCTACTAAACTATTCGCCCTTATACGCCATTAATGAAAAAACATCATAACCATTAAGAAGGTCTCGGCCCTTTAAATCAACTAATTCAATTAAACAAGCAATGCCAACAACTTCTGCTCCTAAACGCTCACATAGATTAATTGTTGCCTTAACAGTACCACCGGTAGCAAGTAAGTCATCAATAATAACGACTTTATCACCTTTTTTTAAGGCATCCTCATGAATACATAAAGTATTAGAACCATACTCTAAATCATATTCTTCATTTAAGGTTTTACGTGGCAATTTACCAGGCTTTCTTATTGGAGCGAAGCCAATACCTAAATTAGTGGCTACAGGACAACCAAAAATAAAACCTCTAGCTTCAGGTCCAACAATCATAGTTGCCCCTTTTGCTCTAGCAAATTTAGTGATTTCTTCAACAGAAAAACGATAAGCATCACCATTACCCATTAAAGGTGTTATATCTCTGAAAACTATCCCCTTTTTAGGATAATCATTTATTGTTGCAACATAGTCCTTTAAATTCATAATTAAAAACCTCCAAAACATATATTCTATTATAACATAAAAATTGATAAAAAAGGTTGATTAAATGAAAAAAAATCTTACAAATGTAGAAGTAATTTTAATATTCGGAACAATTATCAAGGTTTTTGGCCTTATCTATAAGATATTATTAACAAGAATCCTTACCATTGAGGGTATGCGAATCATGTCTTTGATCTTTCCAACCTTAAGTCTTGTTTTATGTCTTTCCTCTCTATCTATATCCACAGTTGTCAATCAAAATGTAGCTGCCAAGCTTAACAATTCTCGAACTATTTTAAAATCCGCTTTTAATATTACCTTTGTTTCTTCTTCAATCATCTGTATAATTTTATTACTTTCCTTCCCAATCTATAAAATAATTTATGATAATTCCTTCATCTATTATCCTCTTCTAATCTGTATTCCTTTAGTTTATCTCTCTAATACCTCTGGTATTTTAAAAGGCTATTTAGAAGCTAATAATAAATTTAAAACAACCTATTATTCTAATTTTTTTGAACAAATAGCTAAATTTATTTTTACTTTCTCCATGCTATTAATTTTTAAAAAACAATCAGTTGAGTTTAAAATCTTTATGTGCTTCCTAGCAATGATGCTATCAGAAGTAGTATCCTTTACTTATTTAGCCATTAAAATAGCTAAAATAAAAAAAGTAAATATTAGACAAATAAAAACTAATGGCTATGAAAAAAACATTCTAAAACAAGCTATACCTCTAACAATTGATCAGTTGATAGGCACAGTTACCGGCTATTTAGAACCACTTATTTTCTATTATGCTATCGGACTACATAACTACAATATGTATGAAGCATCTCTTTACTATACACAGGTAGTATCCTATGCCATTCCTTTATTAATCTTTGCTCACTTTGGTGTTTTAAGCATCGCTAAATTCACCTTTCCTAAAATTACTAAATACAAAGATACTAAAACACTTCAAGACATTTTATCCAAAGCACTTTTTCTATGTATTGTAATAGCAATATTCAATTTAGTTATCTGCTGTTTTTATGCCGAAGAAACGCTCAAATTACTCTATAATGATGCTTCATCAGCAAATATCGCTAAACGTCTGGCCATTTTCTTCTTAGGAACCTATTTTAATCCCTTATTTATTGTCATTCTCCAAGCCTATAAAAAAGAAAAAAAACTGCTTCTTACAGGAACCATTTGTTCCGTTATTGAATTAAGCTTAGTTTTTGTTTTTACCTACCTATACAGCTTTGATGGCTTTATGTATGCTATCATTGTTCCTAATATTATTCGCTTCTGTCTTCTTCTTTATATTGCCCAAAAATCAGTGCACTTTAAACCAAATAAAAAAAGACTCCTACTAACAGCCTTAATTCTGGGAGCCTACTTTTTAATTAATTATCTTTTTACGGGAATCATAACCCTAGCTATCTCAACTGGATTTGGATTCCTTCTAATTGGTCTTGTTTATTATTTTTATTACAGTAATAAAACAGCTTATTCTCATGAAATGAAGCATAAATAATTTTCTTATAATTTAGACCATGCTTAGCTAAAAGATCAATAAATTCCGTTTTTTCAAAATTAAGCAATTCTAAGCTTTCTTTAACTATTTGCCCACTAAGAATTACTGGCAACTTAATTTCAGCAAATCTTGATTTTCTAAATATTGATAAAGTACCATTAGTTTCTAATACTGCTAATTTAATTTCATCAATATCCATAATATGCTCAAAACGCATCTGTGAAACTAAGTCATCAACTGTATAGTGTTCCTTACGCATATTTTTAATTAACATCTTACCATTCATCACAATGGTTGTTGGTTCACCATCAATAAGGCCTCTAAAAAAAGATTTTTTCAATAATAAAATACTTAAGATTTTTTGAAAAACAACTAATATTAAAACACAAAAATAGCTAGGCAAAACAAAGTTATCATTATCAATACCTAACGAAGCAATATCAGCAATAATTAAAATGACAACCAAATCAAAAATTGAAAGTTCACCAACTTCTCTTTTACCAAGTATTCTTAAAACAATTATTAAAATAAAATAAACTGCTGTAATTTTAACAAATAAAAATGCGTAATCCACACTATCACCATAGTTATTTTTAACATAAACCGCTTTAACTATTCATATAATTTAGCGGTGAAGAAAAATGAAAAGTAAAATTAAAAGTGGCCTTAAAATCTATCTATTCATAATTATATTCCTTTTAGTAGTTTGTTTTTGTTATAGTCTTTATTTAAGTAATACTAGCAAAGACATAAGTTTAATTGCTAAGATTGGCATTGGTGGTTCAACTTTCTTAGTTTTAGGCCTAGCCTATGGTAATGCCATCCATAAAAAAGGCTTGCTTATAGGCCTACTCGTAGCTCTAATTCACGTTTTATTATTTAAAGCAATCATCTACTTATCTATAGGCAGTTTTGACTTCAACTTTTTATTACTAGCTATCTACACTATTTTAGGCGGTATTGGTGGATTATTAGGCGTAAATATTAAGAAAATATTTTAAAAGAAGCTTGATTATGGTAAAATAAAAGATAGGTGATGTAAATGAAACCACTTGCTTATCGAATTAGACCTACAACCTTTGATGATATTGTTGGGCAAGACCATCTTGTTGGACCTAAAGGTGTAATAAGACGAATGATTGAAAATAATCAACTTTTTTCAATGATATTATATGGACCAGCTGGTGTCGGTAAAACTTCTATTGCCGAAATAATCGCCAGCTATTTTGCCTTAAATTCCTTTAATTTTAATGCTTCTTGTGATAACAAAGCTAAGCTTAAAGAAATCTCCGATGCTGCTAAGCTTTATGGCAACACAATCCTTATCATCGATGAAATTCACAGAATGAAAAAAGATGTTCAAGATTTTCTTCTTCCCTTTGTTGAATCAGGAGCCTTAACAATTGTTGGCTTAACAACGGAAAACCCTTATCGTTCAATTAATCCAGCTATCCGCTCAAGAGCTCATATTTATCGTTTAAACGAAATAAGTAAAGAAGATATTATTAAGCTTCTAAAACGCACAATCAAAAAAGAAAATATGAAAAATGTTCCTGACAATGTTTTAAATTATATAGCTGTTGTCTCTTCTTGTGAGGTTCGTTCAAGTTTGAATATGTTAGAAATAACTAATATGCTTGATGAAGAAGAAATAACTTTAGAAAATGTAAAAAAACTAATAGGTAAAAAAAGCTTTGCTATCGATGAAGAAGGGGAAGCCTATTATGATATTGCTTCAGCAATGATTAAATCAATTAGAGGTAGTGATCCTGATGCAGCTATTCATTATTTAGCTAGACTTCTTCAATCTGAAGATTTAGAATTCATCACTAGAAGACTCATGATTTTAGCCTACGAAGATGTTGGCTTTGGCAACCCAAGTGTTGGACCACGAGTTTATGCCGCCTGTCATACTGCTTTAGAAGTTGGACTACCAGAAGCTAGAATTCCTTTAGCCTATGCAGTTATTGATTTAGCTACTTCTCCTAAAAGTAATTCAGCCTATATAGCAATTGATAAAGCAACAGCTGATTTAGCCGAACTGACTTCAATGCAAATTCCTAAACACATTCTTAATAAAGAAATTAAAGGTGGGGCAAATTATAAATATCCTCACGATTTTCCTAATGGCTATGTCAATCAGCAATATATGCCCGATGCATTAGTCGGTAAAATATATTACGAAGCTAAAGATACAGGAGCCTATGAACGTGGTATCAAAGAATTTATGAAAAAACTTAAACAAAATTAAAAGGCTATTCTGAACTGACCCTTGTCAAGTAGACACGGAATAAAAAAATAATTAAAAATAAATAAAATTACAATTGGCATGATAT
>CANQBD010000024.1 GCA_947589245.1 uncultured Anaeroplasmataceae bacterium | reverse complement strand
ATATCATGCCAATTGTAATTTTATTTATTTTTAATTATTTTTTTATTCCGTGTCTACTTGACAAGGGTCAGTTCAGACAGAGTAAAGATGTTAACAGTCTTTTTTATAGCAAACTTTTACATGGGCAAATTTAGTTTTATTCTTTATATTCGATGAAAATATTATTTTTTTCCAAAGCTACAGTGGCATAAACATTATTTTTAAAAGGTAGGGAAGGGGCTAAATGTCCTAAATCAATATCTAAAAGAATAGGTACATTAAATTCGTTTAAAACATCAACACAAGCATTGATGTGATCAATACCAAATAATTCTTGATCAATGCATAATGGTCTACCAATTAAAAATCCTTTAATGTTGCTGAACCAGTTAGCTCTTTTCAATTGAATTAAGGCTCGTTTAATACTTAAAACAGATAAATCACAGGCTTCTAAATAAAAAATTATGCCTTCTGTATGGGCTTTTGAATATTCAGCCATTTTATCAAATTTTGTCCCACAGATTAATTGTAGGCAATCTAAATTACCACCAATCATAGTGCCACTAAAAGCAGTCTGATAATTGTAAGCAGTAATTATCTTTTTAGTATCTAAATTATATTTATTAAAGGGATTACTTTTATCGGCAACAGCTTCATATTTAGGATAACCTTTAAATTCTTTTTTGCCTAAAAGCATTTCATAAGTATCCTTAACATCATAGGTAAATTTTTTAAAATGAAATCCTCCAGCACAAGAACCATAGATAGTAGCAATATCACAGATAGTGGCTAGCGTAAATGTTAAATGGGTATTATCAGAAAAGCCAACAAACCATTTAGGTTTTAATGTTTTAATTAAATCAAAATCAATATAGTCTAATATTTCAGTCATCATTTCCCCACCTCCAACGGAAATGATACAATCGGCTGAGCTTTGATAAGCTTCCATAAATTCTTGGGCTCTTTCGCGAGGAGTATTAGAGGCACAGGTTCCTAAATTAAGGAAACAATTTTTTCCAACAATAATGTGATGACCTAGTTTTTCAAGTCTAGGGATAGCTTTGGTGAGCCGTTCTTTATATGGTGATGTAGCACAGCCAAAGGAAGGGGCTACTAAATAAATTTGTGATTTGGAATTTAGATATTTTGGTTGCATAATCTCACTCCTTTTCCTTATTATATATTTGTTTACAGGCTTTGACAAGCCTCTAAAAACCTAGTATAATCTTTGTTAAAGAAATGAGTTGATTTTTGATGTTTGGCTTTTTAAAAAAGAAACCTAAGGAACTAATAGGTTGTTTAGGATATTATGATGTTAAGCTTTATCATTCTTTGGAAACAAATTTAATTTACGCTAAAGATGTTTTAATTGAAAAGAATCCTAAGTATTGTATATATGCTAGAGTTTTTCATAAGACAATGCTTGTTTTTACTTTAGTTGAAGATGAAGAAGACTTTGATTTAAACAATTTTAATTTTACGGCTTTAAAATCGAGAATTGTTGCGCAAATTACAGATGAATTTAATTCAACAGTTAATATTATTATTTTCCATAAAAAAAATGCTATTACAACTAAAATAGCAAAAGAAATTTTGGTCAATAATAAGAAAGAATTTAATCAAATTTTGGTATATAATGGGGAAAAGGTCCGTTTAGAGTTTTATCGGCCAGTGCCTAACTTTTATCATTTATATGAAAGTTATGCTGAGGCGATTTATTTTGATATTGCAGCCTTTGATCCAACAAGGTAGGTGTTAGAATGCGAAATATAAAAGCGCGATATATTTGGATAAGTGTGGCAGTGTGTTTTGTTTTGGCTTGTGTACTTATTTTTGCGGTAACCAAAACCACTGGGGTTTGGACAAATGTTGTTATAGTTTTGATTGCGATGGTTTTTATTTATATGACCGTAGCTATTCAAGTGGCTTCAACTAAAACTTTTCGTTATAAAGCTAAACCAATAAAATATCCGACAATTGAATATCGTATTGAGAATTTAGATTTTGATGTGGTTTTAAAAAGGAATGGTTATAAGCCTAGATATACTCCTTTTGGAGCAATCTATTTAAAAATAGTTGATATAAATGCTTATCGTGTTTCAGTAATTAATAATTTTGAGAAGTATTTTAATCAAGAAGAAAATAATGAACAGGCTCCTGCTAATCCTGAACTTGCTAAATGTCAAAAATTCATTGGGGTTGAAATTTTTACAGCCTATGATGAAGATGTTTTAAGAAAGCTTCCTGATTTTAGTTTGCAGGGTAAAAACATTTATTATTGTGGTTTTTATTTAGAAGAAAATAAAATAGTTTCTTTAAATTATATTGAACCAAATGAAACATTTGCTGAACTTTATAGTAACATCAAGGCTGATTTACAGGTTCAAACTGACCAAAGTTCTTTAGAAGAAGCTTGTTAGTGTTGGGGCTATTGTATTAAAAAGTGATTTGCCTAGTCAAGCTAAAAATAAACTATTAAAAATATGAATGCTAATATTTAATTGGCATTCTTTTTTTATGAATAAATTGCTTTATTTTATTCCTTACCTTTTCTTTTTAGACCTAATAAGGTATAATTATTTTAATTATGAGGAGTTGATTTTATGTTTGAAAGATTGCCAAGAACCAAAGTTTTTAGAGATCCTTTATATGGTTATATTGAGGTTGATTATAAATTAATAGCTGACTTAATTGATTCCCAAGAAGTGCAACGTTTACGAAGAATAAGACAATTAAGTGGTGTTTCAATGGTTTTTCAAACAGCTGAACATTCTAGATTTACCCATGCCTTAGGGGCCTATCATATGGCTAATTTAGTGTTAGCAAATGTTGAAGGTATTGAAGTTTTAACTGAATATGAACGGATTGTTTTTTTGTGTGCTGCTCTCTTACATGATGTTGGGCATGGTCCTTATTCACATGCTTTTGAAACAGTTTTAAAGACAAGTCATGAAGCGATGACTGTTAAAATTATTTTATCTGATGTTACAGATGTTAATCATATATTAAGTAAATATCAGGGATTAGCAGAGGATGTTGCTGGAATTATTGCTCACAGTGGTAAGTTTCCTTTGCTTGAAGCCTTTGTCTCATCTCAGCTAGATGTTGATCGAATGGATTATCTTTCAAGAGATGCCTATTTTACAGGTGCTACCTATGGTACAATCGATATGCATCGTTTGCTAAGAAGTATGAAAATTGTGAATGGGCAAGTGCTTTGTAGAGCTTCTGGAGTTAATTCGATTGAATCTTATTTGATGAGTCGTTATCATATGTATTTCCAGGTGTATTATCATCCGGTAGCTAGATCCTATGAATTAGTTTTAGAAAGCATTTATGAAAGAATTAAAGATTTAGTTTTGGCTAATGTAGCAATTGATGCTAATATTTCGGCTTTTTTAAATGTTGTTAAAAATTCTGATGATGTTCAATCGTATATTGAAATTGATGATGCTTATGTTAATGGTTTTATTAAGCAACTTTGTAAATCGAGTGATGAGGTTTTAAATAAATTGGCTAACAATTTCAATAATCGCCGTTTATTTAAATATTTTGATTTAGCTAATGGACCTGATCCTAATTATTTAAAAGCCCTTAAAGCAAAAGCTAAGACTAATCCTTATGGTAAATATTATTATTATGAGATAACTGTATCAGCTGTAGCTTATCTACATTTTGAAACTAGTAACGATATCAATTCGATTAAGATTCTTTTACCTAATGGTGATATTAAAGATTTGGAAGAGTATTCAAATATTGTTCACAGCTTAGTTTCTTCAAGCTATCGTAAGGTTGAAAGAATTTATTATTATGAGGGTTTAGATGAATAGTGTTATTGTTGTTGAGGGTATTCATGATGAGATGCGAATTAAAAGCCTTTTTCCAAAGGCTAATGTTGTAATAACCAATGGTAGAGAAATTAGTGATGATACCCTTAAATTAATTAAGACATTAAGCTTAAGTAATGAAATTATTATTTTTACAGATCCAGATTTTCCTGGTGAAAAAATCCGTGAAAAAATTAATTTAATTGTGCCAAATGCTAAGCATGCTTTCTTAAGAAAAAAGGACGCAATAAGCACTAATAAAAGGAAGATTGGAATAGAACACGCTTCTGATGAGGCGCTTTTAGCTTCTTTAGCTAATGTTTATGAATATAAAGAGAACGAGGGAAGGTTAACTAACAAAGATTTATTTGAAATAAAACTTTGGGGGGTTCCTAATAGTGCTATTTTAAGAGAAAAATTAGCTATTAAGCTTAATATTGGTAGGCCTAATGGTAAGACTCTTTTAAAGCGATTAAATATGCTTCAAATAAGTAAAGAGGAATTAGTAAAACTATGTCAAGAATTGGAAATGTGAATTTTGTTAACAAAAGTTTAAATCAAAATAATTTAACAGCCAAAAAGAAATTTGGTCAAAACTTTTTAACTGATCAAAATATTTTAAAGCAAATAGTTGCCGCCTCTAGGGTTACTAAAGAAGATGCCGTTATTGAGATTGGTGGCGGATTAGGAGCTTTAACTGAGGTACTAGCAATCAATGCTGGTAAGGTTTTAACCTATGAAATAGATAAAGATTTAGTTCCAATTTTAAAAAACAATTTACAAGCCTTTGGTAATGTTATAATTCTAAATGAAGATATTTTGAAGGTTGATATTGCCAAAGATATTGAGCAATATTTAAATGATTTTAAAAATATTTATGTTGTTGCTAATTTGCCCTACTACATTACGACACCAATTATTCTCAAGCTTTTAGAAGCTGATACACGAATTTCCAGATATGTTGTGATGATGCAGCTAGAAGTGGCAGATCGTATTTGTGGTAAACCTAAAACAAAGGATTACAATGCTTTAAGTGTGGTGGTTGCTTATCGAGCCAAAGCCACTAAAGTCTTAAAGGTTCCAAGAACGGTTTTTATTCCAGCACCTAATGTGGATAGTGCAGTAGTTTGTTTAGATGTTTATCAAGAAATGCCAATTAAAGCCTTAAATGATGAAGATTTTTATAAGCTTTTAAGAATTAGTTTTATGCAAAGAAGAAAAACCTTTTATAATAATCTTATTTTGGGTTATGATAAAGAATTTGTTAAAAAGATGTTAGAAGATTTAAGGATTAAGCCATCGATTAGAGCTGAGGCTTTAGAGCTTAAGGATTTTGTTTTATTAAGTGATTATATAACACAAAATTTAGCTATTTAACATACCTTATTTATAGGTGATAAATTTGAAAAAGGGCGATATAGTAGGTAGAATTTCGCATAATATGGATATTATCTTTGTAATTAATGATGTGGTTGGTAATATAGCATATTTACAAGGACTTTATGTGAGGCTAGTAGCTGATAGTGATCTTTCTGATTTAGTTTTAATTGATGATACTAGCCTTAATCGTTATAAAGAAAGTAAACAGGAATATGAACAAAATATTATTTCTTCATATAAAAAGAAAGTTGGACATATTACTGGTAAAATTCTTCATTTAGATAGTGATGCTTTTTATTTAACTAAATGTCTTAATCTTTATAAATCTTTAGGCTTATATGCCTATGGTGTTGAGCTTGCCGAGGAAGCAATGGCTGAAAATATTTTAGACTATATTGCCAAAATAAGACCGAATATTATTGTTATAACAGGTCATGATTCCTATAACAATAAAGGCTTAGAGGATTTACGAAATTATCGTAATACGCTTAATTTTATTAAAGCTATAGCTAAAGTGCGCAGTTTTTATAGCCTAGATGACATTTGCATATTCGCAGGAGCTTGTGGTAGTAATGCTGAAAGCTTAATAGCAGCAGGTGCTAATTTTGCTTCATCCTTTGATCGAAAAAATATTGAAGCTTATGATCCGGCAATTGTGGCAATAATGGTAGCTATAACACCTTTTAATCAAGAAGTGGATTTTGAAAGTATTTATAATTTTTCTAAGATGCAAAAGGGGAGCATTGGGGGAATAGAAACGTTAGGTAAAATGCGGTTACTAGTGAGATAGGAAGTGATTATATGATTTTTGAGAAAGCATACGCTAAAATCAATTTAGCTTTAGAGGTTGGAAAAGAGGTTGATGGATATCATGAGGTTAGAAACTATATGATACCGATTAGTCTTTATGATGAATTGTTTTTTCAAAAAAGCAATATTAATAAGCTTGAGTGTGAAGTCAATATTGCCAATAATATTTGTCTTAGGGCTGTTGAGCTTTTTCAAGAGCATTTTAAGATAACTCAAGGAGTGAAAATAACCCTTAAGAAAAACATTCCTATTATGGCTGGACTAGCTGGCGGTAGTACAGATGCTGCAGCAACACTTAGAGGATTAAATCGTTTATTTGGGGTTAATGCCTCAACAGAGGAGCTTTATGAGCTGGCGTGTAGGTTGGGGTCTGACGTTCCTTTTTTCCTTTATAATAAGGGGGCAATGTGTACAGGTCGAGGTGAAAAAATAGAGGTTAAGGATTTTGCTTTTAAAGATGTTCCTATATTAATAATCAAACCGCACTTTGGTTTATCTACTAAGGAAGTATATTTGAATTATGAGTACGATGGAATAGCTAAAGATGCTTTAATTAATAAGCTCTACGAGGCATTAAAAGATAAAGATTATTATGCTTTAGATCAAGCTATTTTTAATGATTTAGAAAAAGTGGCACTTGGGTTAAGTCCGGAGCTTAAAGCAATTTTTTCTAAGTTGGAGGGCTTAAGCTATACTCCTCATATAAGTGGTAGTGGTCCTTCAATTTTTATTTTAAATGCCAAATCTAAGGATTTAGAAAATATTAAAGCAATTATTACGGATATTGATATGTTTTTATGCCATACAATTTAAATAAAATTTATTACTATATTTTTGTTTTTTAAACTTTCTTTAATGTTATAAAAAAGGGGAGCTGTTTAGCAGCTCCTTTTTAATTGATGAGATTATCTAAATCATATTTTTGAAATTTGGCGTAATCTTTAATGGGTATTTCAACATCATAATAAGTTCCATAGTTTTGATATTCTTTTTGGTAAATATAGGCTATAGTTTCTAAAATATGACTTAATTTGCCCAAAGAATATGGTATTAATAATTTGGTTCTAATCGTAGATGGACCAATATGCGTTAAGATTGTATCTAAAAGCTCGGGAACATGAAGCTGTGTTTTGTTAGAAAAGGTTAATGATTCATAGCCTAAAATATGCATATTATTGTCAATTGTCTTATCCCATTTATTTAAAAGAAAAAGACTTGGTATTTGATTGGCATTTAAGGCTTTAAGAACATCTAAAACAACATTTAATTGTTCATTGATGTATTTGCTGGAGGAATCAACGACATGAATGATATAATCAGCATTTTTAATTTCAGCTAGTGTTTGCTGAAAAGAATTAATTAAATTATGTGGTAGCTTGGAAACAAAACCAATTGTATCAACTAAAATAAATTCTTTTTTATCATAATTAATCTGGCGATTATAGGTGGCTAAGGTTGCAAAAAGCTGATCCTTTACATAAACAGCCTTATCTTCCTTAGCTATGTAATTAAGAATGGTATTCATAGTAGAAGACTTACCAGCATTAGTATAGCCGACTAAAGCAACGATAGGAATGGCATTTTTTTGACGTTTTAAAATTTGTTGTTCCTTCATTGCTTGCATATTTTTTAGTTCTTTTCTAAGATGATTTATTTCAGCCATTAAGTGCCTACGATCTAGTTCGGCTTGAGTTTCACCAGCACCCTTACTAGATAAAGCACCTGTTGCCCCACCACTTCTTGATTCTTGTTCTCTTAAGAAAGCAATTCTCGGTAAAAGATAAAGATTCTTAGCTAGTTTAATTTCTAAATTAGCTTGTTTAGTTGCAGCTCTTTTTTCAAAAATTTGGAGGATTAAATAGCTACGATCAATACAATTAATGTTTAATTCAGTTGCCGTATTGCGTAATTGAGAGGGGGTTAATTCATCATTGAAAATGACAATGTCCGCCTTATATGCAGTTATAGCAATAGCAATTTCAGTTAATTTTCCTTTACCAACATAGGTTTTAGCATTAGGGGAATTAAGCTTTTGAGCAATTTTGAAAACAGGCTTTATCTCAGCTGCTAAAGCTAAATTAGCCAATTCATCTAAAGAATATTCAACATCATATTTGTCAAAGGTTGTCGTAACAGCAACTAAGATGGCATTCATAATTAGCACCTACTTTCTTATCCATATTATATCTGATTTTTCGCAATATTTGTAGCGTATGTAAGTGTTTTTTTTCGCATATAATAACTTATACGAGGGGGTTAGACTATGGAAGAACTTAATGCGCGAGCTAAGCAAGTATTTAACCTAATGAAGAAGTACTCACTCCAAAATAATATCAAAACCATTGGTAGTGAATTTTTAATTTTAGCTATGTATGAAACAGAGGATAGCCTTTGTCATTTCTTATTAGATGAATATGAAGTAACTAAAGAGGAAATTGAGTCAAAGACTTTAGATGTGTTTATTTTACGTAAGGATTTAGGTGAATATAATTCATCTATTGAAGCTATTGTTCAGCAAGCTAAATTACTAGCAGGGGAAGCTAGTATTTCTGAAGAGCATCTTTTTATGGCGGTCTTAATGAATCGTAACACGATAGCCTGTTCAATATTAGAAGGCTTAGGTCTTAATATTGATGAATTAATTGAAGATGTTAAAGACATTTATGATTTTGAACATTCTAATACTAATGAGCTGACTTTTATTCGCAATATTACAAAGGAAGCTAAAAATGGTGAATTAGATAACTTTGTTGATAGAAGTGAGTATTTAAAGCGTTTAGATGTTATTATTAATCGTAAGTATAAAAATAATCCGTTATTAATTGGCAATGCTGGTGTAGGTAAAACAGCTATTGTAGAGGGCTATGCTCGAAAGCTTGTGGCTGATAAATCGGATTTAGCGATTTTGGCTTTAAATTTAACTTCAATGTTAGCTGGTACTAGATATCGTGGTGATTTTGAGGAACGTTTTGACAAATTCATTAAAGAAATAGCAAGTAAGAAGAATGTTATTATTTTTATTGATGAAATTCATACTATTATTGGGGCTGCCACAACAGATGGTAATTTAGATGTTGCTAATATGTTAAAGCCGCTTCTAGCTAGAAATGGGATTAAATTAATTGGCGCTACCACTTTAGAAGAGTATCACAAAACAATCGAAAAGGATAAGGCTTTAGCTAGAAGATTTCAAACTATTTTTGTTAATGAGCCTTCGTTAGCTGAGACAAAGGATATTATGTATGGTATTAGAGCTGATTATGAAAAATTCCATAATGTTCAAATCAATGATGAGGTATTAGAATATTTAATAGAAGAATCGGATCGTTGTGTTACTAATAAATACCGCCCTGATAAGTGTATTGATATTTTAGATGATATGCTTTCTCTTGCCCATATTTTAAATAAGAAGGAAGTTACAATTGAAGATGTTGATAAGGCGATTAATTCCTATTTGGGTAATCGGCTTTTAAATGGCAGCATAAAGTTAAATTATGAGGTTCTAAATAAATATCGTTGGTTATATGACAATCATTTATTAGAAGAAAAGCCATTATTGAAATTTTTATATAAGGGTAATAATGGTGGACTTGACAATTTAATTTCTGATTGTAAAGGTATTTTAAATGTTGGTCAAGAAGCTGTTTTAATTTTAGATTTAGAAGGCTATAAGGATGGCTTTATGATGTCTAGCTTAGTTGGGGCTCCACCAGGTTATGTTGGCTATGAGGATGAGGGGTTATTATCTAAGCATTTTTTAGCCTATCCAAGCTCAATTTTAGTTCTTAAGAATTTTAAGAGTGCGAGCGGAGTTGTGCAAAGCTTTTTAACTAATCTTCTAGCAACTGGTTTTTTTACTGATCAAAAATCACGATTAATCAACTTAAATAATGTCATAATTATCGTTGAAGGAATTAGTGAAAAGAAGTCTTTAGGGTTTAAAGATAAGGTTATCAAAGATGATGATTTATATGATGAGGTTATCATCAATGACAGTTTTAAGAATCAAACCTTGAACAAGCAATATGTTAAGGCTTTATCAAGAATGCATTATGAGATTTCTTTTGATTTTGATATTGATTCATCAAACAAAAAGAAGGTTAATAATTATCTTTATGAATTTACTCGTAAAAATAAATTTGGGAAATATGAAATAAAAAAAGCTGATTTGTTGGATATTTAGACCTATTATTAGGTCTTTTTTTATGGCATTAAAAGGTAAATCTTTAAGATTTATAAATTTTATGATAAAATAAAAATGTTATTAGTGAGGTGAAAGCTATGAAAGTTAAAATTATTACAGATTCTACTTGTGATTTAGATGCTAAAACGATTGCTGAAAAAGATGTGTTAGTTTTACCGCTTTTTGTTAATTTCACAAACGCCTCATATTTAGATGGTGTTGATTTAACAACTGAGGAGCTTTATAAAAAGGTTGAAGAATATCACGAGTTACCTAAGACAGCGGCTATTCCTATTGACACCTTTTTAGAGGTATTTAAAAAATATGTTGCTGAAGGGTATGAGATTGTTTTTACCGGCATTTCCAAGCAAATGTCTAGAACTTATGAAAATGCAGCTTTAGCAGCTAAGGAAATAAATGAAAAAAAGATTCATATTGTAGATAGTATGAATTTATCTACTGGTATTGGACTTTTGGTTTTAAAGGCTTGTAAATATCGTGATAGTGGCTGGAGTGCTTCTGAAATTGCCGCTAAATTAAATGAAGATAATAAGCTTGTCCTTTCACAATTTGCTATCGAAACAATGGATTATTTACATAAGGGTGGGAGATGTTCAAGCATTGCTTCGTTATTTGGAACACTTTTAAAAATTAAACCTATTATTGCTGTGAGAGATGGCAAGATGCATGTGGCTAAAAAGCCTCATGGTAGGATGCAAGTAGCTTTAGATGTAATGATTAATCAGCTAAAAGAGGATTTACCAAGACTTGATCCTGATGTTGTCATTATAACGCATTCTTTAGCTTTTGAATATTGTGATTATATTAAAGAAAAAATATCAGCATTTTTAGGTGATATTCCTGTTATGTCCACAACAGCAGGATGTGTAATTTCATCGCACTGTGGCAAAGGAACAATTGGTATTTTATATATGGTTAAGTAATTAAATTTTGAGTCTCAGGTTGAGACTCATTTTTATTTTGTTTTTTTAAAAATTCATAGGTGCTTATCAACACTGAAAATAAAATAATTAATGTTAGAGTCCGATCATTTCTAGGAATAGTTGGTTCAATATAATGTCTTTTTTGATTGTAACGAATATATTGACTTCGAGCAGTTGGATCAAAGCAGATTAGCAAAATGATACTGACTCCGATGTCAAAAACATCTTCAACGGGTGTTAATTCGATTTTTTCTCCTGTTTTAAGATATTCCATTAATTCAAACACATAGCCATAAGCTACAGTAGTGAATACAACTACAGCAATTGGGTCAAGATAAATGACTAAAAAGCCTGCAAGCATTCCGCTAGCTACAGAGGCATAATAAGAGTTTATTTCACTGATTTGGATATCATTGATGACAATGGTTTCATTATAGAGTAAAAGCGAAATAAAAAAATCAGAAAGGAATTGGGTAATGATTCCTGTTCTTGCACCTTTAAGAATATTAGGTAGGATATGTGATCTATCAAGATATTTATGATACTCTAAATCGTATGGCATAATAATCCCCTATTTATAATATATTCTAGAAATTCTAACAAAATTAGGCTATAATAGGAAAGAAGGAGCTGGTAAGTTTGAAAAACAGTGTTTATGAATATCGTAAAAAAAATAAATATACCCAAGAAGAACTTGCCAAGAAGTTGGGAGTCACTCGTCAAACCATTATTTCTATTGAGCAAGGTAAATATATTGCTTCATTACCACTTGCTTTAAAAATGGCTAAAATTTTTGCGATAAATGTCGAAGAATTATTTAATTTGGAAGAAGGTGAATTCTAATGGAAAATAGAGAAAAATTAGAAAAAAGTATCAAGATTAGATTGGTAGTTATGAGTCTTGCTACGATTTTACCGATAATTCTTTTAATTTTATTTGAGTTACCTTTTTTTAGAAATCAATTTGTTGTTTATAATGATTTAGTTGTTTTAAGATATGCTATTTTTGTTTTATTAGAAGGCTATATTGGTTTTAAAATTTATCGTTATGTTAGATTTTTATGTGATAGTGAATATTCTGATTTATTCTATTTACGTAAAACTGATGAGAGATTAAATTTCATTAAATTAAAAACGAATGCTATGGTTATTAAGATTTTTATTTATCTTTGTGGCATTGCTTTAATTACGGCAGGATTCTTTAATTCAATTGTATTTTATACGTTGTTGAGTATTATAGCAGCTGTATTGGTTATCTTTGTTAGTGTATTAATTTATTATTCTCATAAATATTAAAATAGCAAAAGCTTTCTGTTTGCAACAGAGGGCTTTTATTTATTTAATTTTACTTTAAAAAATGGTGTTTATTTCCATTTTTTTAAGATAACTATATTTTAATAATAGCGCTTTCTTAAATTTGTTGACAATTTTCAAAAAACGGGTTATAATTATTGCAAATGTAAAAAGCAAAACCATAGAAATGTGGTGACGCAAAGCTAAAGGGTCTTGAAATAGATAGCCAGTTGCCATTTGATGAGCTGTTTAAGCTTTATAGATGGCAACTTTTTTACTCAAACGGGGTGAGATGATGAGAAGCTTTGTAAGTTTATTTAAAAAGCCAAAAGTTTTAATTGGTCTACTTACATTGACATTTTTAGCGTGCATTATCATCGTCATGGCCTTATTTATGGGGCAAGAAGCAGGCAGCTTTGTAATTCAAGTAGAATCAGGTAATGTGCGTAAATCGATTAGAATTACGGAGAGTTTGGAAAATCCTAACTACACTTTACGACTAGAAACCAATGGAGTTAGTGATATTACAAATACAACCTATAGTCGTTTTGCAAGCAAGCTTGATGACTACATTAATACGGATGGTGCTTTATTTGATAAAGATTTAAATGTCTTTTCCTATACCTTCTATATGGTTAACGACAGTAATGAATCTTTAGATGTTAAAGCAACTATGTTTTACTCCAATGTAACGAATAATGTTGATAAGGCTGTTCGGATTATGACTGTTACATCTCAAGAAAACTTAAGACGTTGTTATCAATCACCAGATGATGTTTATTATGATTATGGAGCAAATTATCCTGTCATTTATAATTTTGTCGATGATTCAACGTTATATGAAGAAAGCTATTTGTCATTTGATCCGCAAACATCTATCAAGTACACGATTTTATTCTGGTTAGAAGGAAATGATCCTGATTGTACTGATGCTGTAAGGAACGGAACTATTCGTTTTACATTGCGATTAGCAGTTTTATAGGAAAGAAGGGGAAAAGTGAAGTTTCTAAAAAAGAAAATATTTTTGGCTGGTATGGCGGCGATGGCTTTTTTGGTTGCTACAGTAGCAACTACTTTCGCTTGGTTTTCCCTTAATGACAGTGCATGGGTTGATGGCTTTGAACTTAGTATTGACAATGCTGATAATCTGTTAATCGGTTATGAGGGAAGCGCCTTTAAGGAAGGGTTGACCAATGTCGATTTAGTTGGAGCGATCAACTCAATGCGTGAAGATGATGAAAGGATAGCAGAGTTAAACGATATTTCTTTAACACCTATCACGACCTTTGATGCTGTAAGCTTTAAACGACAGGTTAGTATTTTCGATGAACGTAATGTTCAATCAATCGAATATGTGGATGCTAATATCAATAGCTATGTTGAATTTAAGCTTATATTTACTGTTGAGGTTAATAGTACATCAACTCATCATCCTGATTATGAATTGACTTTTAAGACGGGTGATGCTTTATCATCAAATGTTAAATCTACATCATTTGGAGCGGAAGTCCAAAATTTAACCTTATTGAATTCACTAACCACTTTAGAGGGGTCTAAGGTGAAGGGTGATGAATTAAAGGTTAATCCTGTCAATGCACTTAGAATGGCTGTTGTTGGTAGTCAGGCAGCCGATAGCACAAATCGTGATCTAAACTTTATTTATGAGGTTGCAGATGATAATGATTTGGGTAGCTATGCATTTGATGAGAGAGTTTTGGCTGCTATTAAGGCCGATGTGTTAAACCAAAATCCTGATGCTGATGTAAGTATCTATGATAACTTGGCTTTCAATAGTAATACTAATGCTATGTTTACTTATTTTAATAACATTAATAATAATTGCTTAAAGCCGATGGGCTATTATGAAAATGATTCAGAGCTTGCAAGCAGTAAAGAAGATGTAAAAAATTTATTAAGTAAATTAAGAAAAGATTTAAACTTGTCATTAGGAACTTTAAGCTATGATGCTACTAGTGGAAGCTATAATCAAGTAGAGTTGACATTTAAGCTTTGGATTGATGGTTTTGATGCAGACAATTTAATAGGCTTAAATACTAGTAAAATTGCGTGCTTATTGTCATTTGACATAAGCGAGGTCTTAGAATAGGTTTGGTGAGCAATATGAAAAATCTTACTAAAAAATTATTCTTAAGTATAATAACAATTTTATTAACGCTTGCTACTTTTGCTAGTGTAACTTATGCTTGGATGAGTTTAAACTCTGAAGCGTGGGTTGAAGGTATGGAGTTTCAAGCAACCGGTGGAGAAGGATTTTTGATTTCTGTAGATGACAATAACTACAAATCAAATTTAACTAAATCCGATATTATTAAGGCCATTGTTAAAAAATATAATTCAGAATACGTATTTGATGAAAATGGTGATTTGATTGACAGATATCATAATATTATTAATGATTATGAAGAAATTATGGCTAATAATATCAAATTGTTACCATTGACATCATATGGCTCAGATTATATGGTTTTAACAAATTTAGCTGGGTCATTAATTGATATATCTGAAGGACAATATATTGAATTTGATATTTATTTCAAAGCTTCTTCGCAAATTAGAAATGATGTAACAATCTATCTAAACGGATCTGATAGGGTATTACATAGTGATGGCATCGACTATCAGGTTCCTAAAACTAGCGTTTTAGCGGCTAAAAGTGATACAATTACTTTAAGTTCTATGTTGACTACCTACTTAAAGGAAAGTAATGATCCAACCAAAATTGGTGAAGCCATTATCAAAAATGCGGGTGATGAAATTACCGTTAATTCACACAATGCTTTAAGACTTGGTATTTCTAATGAAGAAGAGGATATTAGAACAATTGTGGAAATTGCTGATGAATTAGATTTAGGAAGCTATGCAACTAACATTAGCGATTATACAACTAGTTCGAATCCTTTATATGATGCAAATATCGGTTATGAAGCAAAATATGATGCCACTAAAAATGCCATGTTTACTTATTACAATGGTTTGAAAAATGTATCTTTAACGGCTATTGATTATAAAAAAATGCCTAAAACAATAACAAACTTAGTTGACAATGATGGCAACAATGTCGTTAATATTTGTACCTTAACAAGCTTTAAGGACACGGCAAAAGCAACATTTAAATTATGGTTAGAGGGCTGGGATGCTGATAGTATTGAAGGCATTGCCAAAGCCATAACAGTGCGATTATCTTTCGCACAATAAATTAAAAAATAAAAAATGAAAGGGAAAAAATTATGAACAAATTAGGAAAAAAGTTAGTTTTAAGCTCATTATCTTTAGGTTTAGCTGTAGTTACCTTATCAACTACAACATTCGCTTGGTACACAAGCAATACATCAGTTAATGCAACTATTACAGGTGCAACTGGTGAAACAACCGATTCTTCTTTAACAATCGCATCAACTTTGAGTGGTCCATTTGTTAAGACGGCAGCTGGTCATGTTGAGGGCGGCCATGATGGTACTACATTACGACCATTACAAGTTGTTGAAAATCGCTTAGTAGGTTTAGGAACAGGAGATGAGTATAGTACCGCAGGAACAACTGCAGTTGATACAGATTATCTTCAATTTTCAGTTTATGTCAAATCTACTGCAAAGGAATCAACTACAGTTTATTTAGAAAATATCACTGTTACAAATACAACTGAATCTTTGCCAGAATCTCCAATTTTAGCTGCATATAAAGTTGGTGGATCAGGAGCTGATGTATGGCAGGATTCAGATGTTGGTGAGTCATATTCAATAGATGCAACGCGTGCCTTAAGCATGCATGTAACTAGTGAAGCTACTGTAACTTTAGATAAAGGTTATTCAATTGGTGAATTTAGTGCACTTGGCAAAGATGATAAAAATCTTAAAGATTCATTTGATGCCTTAGACTATTATAATGCAGTTAT
The DNA here is from genome assembly GCA_947589245.1 of uncultured Anaeroplasmataceae bacterium. Taxonomy (GTDB): domain Bacteria; phylum Bacillota_I; class Bacilli_A; order Acholeplasmatales; family Anaeroplasmataceae; genus Pelethenecus. Next base: position 2,545 of record CANQBD010000024.1, on the reverse strand, counting down.
GGGTACTAACTTAACAAGAGGCGCTAATGTTTCAGAAGAATTACAAAAAGATGGTGAAGGCACTCCTATTACTGTTGCAACATTAACTGGTACTACTGCTAAAAAGATTACTTTCACTATTTGGTTAGATGGTTGGGATAAAGCATGTTTTGATGCTTGTCAAAAACAAACATTCAGCATTACTTTCTCTTTAACAAGTAGTCAAGATAGTGTTCAAGTTTCTAAGAAGGCTGCTTAATTTAGAAAAGAATTAGAACTATAAAAAGAAAGGGGGATTGCTGTCTATGAAACATTTAATAAGAAAAATGAATTTGAGTATTATTACTTGCTTTTTGGTGCTAGTTGTAACGGCTACAACAACTTATGCTTGGACAGGAATCCTCTCTTATAGTTCTGTTGAGGCATTTGATGTTGGTCTTTTGCAACAACAACAATCTAATTATTCATTGCAAATTTCTTTAGATGGCATTAATTTTAATGATTATTTAAAAATGGTTGATTTAAAGCGTAGTATTCTTATTAAAATGGGGTATGATGTCAGTGGTGTATCTGATGAGACAGTAGAAGATACATTTAATAATGTTAGATTGAATCCTGTGACAACTAAAAGGACAGGTGCTAATCTTGGTAAGTTTGTTACTCTTGAAGATATTACGACTAAGGATTTTGTTTATGATACTTGGACTGAAACAGAATATGCTAAATCAGCATATTTTGATTTTGATATTTATTTATCCTTTGAATGTATATTAAATGATCCTTCTGAGGCCGATTTAAATTATAATCATAATGTCTATTTATCTAATGTTAAAAATATGATTACAGGTAGTACTCGCAGTGTAGGTTTAGCTAATCCTTACACTTTTAGTGATTATTTTCCTGGTGAAAATATTACATCAGCCAATGTTAATGTAACTAGTGCTAGTAGGCTTGCTGTTACCAAATATGCTGCAGTCGAAAGAGGTAATCCGACTTTATCAACTCAACCTTTAGAAACTTATATTTTTCAAGGTGGTAGCTCTGAACCAACCTTTAATAATGGTGTTTATAGTTTCGGGGGTATTATGAATGAAAATAATAATATAGCTTTTACGGAATATAATACGATTCATACTGATAAACAAGTTAGTGTTTATTTTTTAAATGAAATATTAAATAGTCGTAAAGATGCAGCAGGGTTTGAAGATGCTATTGCAATTGGTGATTATGATGCTGAAGGTAAGTGGATCATTGATAATTCTGATGGTCTTAATACTAAAACTATGATTAAGCTTAATGTAAAGCTATGGATGGAAGGCTTTGATGGTGATTGTTTTGAGGTTATCGCTGGTATGCCTGTTGCTTTAAGATTAATGTTTTCAACTAAAAAAGATGACTAATAGTGGCACTATTAGTGCCTTTATTTTTTAAGGATAAAATTAATTATATTTTATCTTTACAAAATAAATAGATATTAATTATCTAGTTATTATAAAAAAAATAATAAGTGAAGTGGTGATTTTATGCAAAATGAAGCAGTAACAAGAGAAGAACGTCAAAAGAGAAATACCCCTCTATTTGTTTTAAAAATAGTTGGTAATGTCATTTTCTATTTGATTATTTTGGCATTATTATTGTTTTCAATAATGAATATTAATGCTGGTAATCGTCAAGAGGGCTTTCCTAACATTTTTGGTAAGGGTATGCTTTCGGTTCAATCTAATTCCATGAAAGGTGATAACGAAGACAGCTTTGTTGCTGGCGACCTTATTTATGTTAATGTTTTTCATGAAGAGGATTTTGACAAATTAGAAGTTGGACAAGTTATAACATTTTATGATAGGAGCATTAATGCATTAAATAGCCATAGAATTGTTTATATTAAAAGAGAATCATCTGGGGAAATTAACAATATTGCACTTCAAGGTGATTACTCAGTAAAAAATGATGGGCGCTATAATCCTGATGACTCTTCATTAACTGTTTCTAATAAGGTTTTATTAGATGAAGGAAGAGTTCAGATTATTGGCCGCAGTAATATTTCTGATATAAAGGGTGTAATGACTGGTGTTTGGCGTGGTGCTGGTAAAACCCTAGATTTTATGCAAGAGTATTGGTTATTCATTTTTGTTATTCCGGTTGTTATTTTCTTAGCGTTTGAATTATTTATGGTTGGCAAAAACGTTTTAGCCCTAAAGAATGAAAAGGAAAAACAAAAAAATGCCATAGCGAATGAAGAGGCTTTAGAGGCTCAAAAAGCTGAACTTAGAGCTCAAATACTTGCTGAGCTAGAAGCTGAGGCTAATGGGGATTTTACAGCTAAACCAAATGAAGAATTGAAGGAAGCACCTGTCCAAGAGAGTGAACCTCATGAAGAACCTCTTGTTGTCGATACCTTAGATTCAAAGTCTCAAGAAGAAGAGGAACAAGCAGCAAAGGAAGAAAAACCAGCTGTTGAGCCTGTTAAGAAGGCTACTTCTAGAAGCACAACAACTAAGAAATCAACTAGTGGGGCTAAAAAGTCTACTAGTACAGGTAAAAATTCAAATAGTACAACTAAGAAATC
>CANQBD010000023.1 GCA_947589245.1 uncultured Anaeroplasmataceae bacterium | reverse complement strand
ACAATTTGGTAAATAGGGTACCCCCTAATTTGGTAAATACCCCATTCCCCCTTGACCCCCTAAAAAGTTAAAGGGCCCTTTAAAGCTTTTTTAATTATTGATAGCAACAACATTTTCTAAAGCTAAAATATCTTGAGCTGTAAACATCAAACGATTACCAGTAGACATCTCAAAGCTTGTATAGCCGGTTGTTTCTATTGGATTTTTTATAACATATCGACCATGATAACTTTGGTAATTATAAAGCTCACCAGTAGTCAACTCAAAAGTCTGACTAGATGAAGTAAGTATTTGATAGACTTTAACACCCAACATTGTTTCATTTAAATAACTAGAAACTATTGAACGATATACCACGCTGCCAGCAATTATTTTTAATACCGCAATTTTTTGATCATGCTCCATTGTCAATAAGCTAAAAATATCAAAGCCTAAAGAGTCAAATGACTGACCCGTAGTTAATACAGCAAGACCTTCCATAATATATTTTATCTCAGCCTCAGAAAAAACTAATACCTGAGAAGCGTGATATTGCTTCAAATCATATGCCTCAGAAGATGTACTTGCCATAAAAGCATCATTATTGGTTAAGACAATTTTAGAAATAGTAGCCCTAATTATTTCACTTTTAACAAGCGCTTCTTTAGCCTCTTCAGTACTAGGAACACTGACATCGAAATTTTTTAAATCACTAGCCTTTTGAAGACCCAAACCTTTAGTAAGAGCCAAAATTAAACGACCAAGTGAATCAACTTTTACATAAACATCCTCGCTATCTTCAGCATTAAAATTGTATTTACCTTGACATTCATCTAAGACAATTATATCATTTGCATTTTGCATTGCTTGAGTTGAGAATGTGGCAGCCACAATTAAAGATTCGAACATATTATTGACATCAGCTTCTTCATCAGGAAGACTTATACTATCTAAACTAAATGTTGAAGAGAAATCTAATTCTTTAACACCAGAAACATTTTCTACGCCAGAAGTAATAAATAACGCATCAAATAATTTTTTAGTTTGGCTAGCGGCAATTTCTGTATTTTCCGTTTTATTCAAATATACTTTATTTAATACCTTAACATTTGAAGGTATTGTTAAAGAATCTAATGCTAAAATCTTCTGAGAAATAGTGGCATTTAAAATTGCAGAATCTAAAATAATATCCTTATTGACTTGACTAAGTTTTGAATAATTTGCAGCTTCAACTTCGGCAAAAGTTACTTCATTACCTAGTAAGGCAAATAGACCAGCAAATAGTTTTTCTAATTCATCCTTAATAATTAATTGATGAGAACCAGCTTTATAAATATCCTTAGTTTCTACAATTTCAGTAGAAATATACAACTCCGAAACATTAATCTTATCAGCAATTGTGTCCTTTAAAATTTCTGATTCTAAAGCCTTTAAAACTTTATCCTGAGTAAATGTTAAATCACTGATATTAACTTCCTCATTAACATGTATATCACCATTGATATAAATAGCAGCATCAAAATAAGCTTTAAGTTCTTCTTTTGTAACCAAATCAGTATTACCATTGATGGTCGCTTGATTTACTAAAATAACTTCATTAGCCATTAATAAACCATCCATACCAACAATCTTACTTGAAATTGTAGAATATAAAATATCAGAATCAAAAATTACATCAATATCATCTTGGGTAATAACAAGATCACCAATTTTATTTTCGACCTCACTAATTACAATTTCAGTAGTATCAAATATTTCAAATAAACTTGTAAATAAATTATTAAGTTCTGCTTTTTCAATCACATGCTTATTTGAAGAAGGATAAACCTCAACTAATGGGGCACAACTTGCTAAAACCACCACACTATCAAAGCTTACAAGCTTATCAGACATTGTAGCATTAAAAATACTTGATTCTAATATCTCAGCAATTTCTGATTGTTTTAGGCTAATCGCATCAGGATTAATACTACTACTATCATTCAAATTAATTGATAATTTACCATCAGTACCTAATACTTTAATTAAGCTATGTAATAAATCACTTAAATCAGCGGCTTTAATTGCATCTTCAAAAGTAGCAACTCCACTACCATTAACAACTTCGATATTTTCCATGCTTAAAGTAGGAATTACAATACTATCAAAATTTTTTATTTTAGATGATAATGTCAAACGCATTATTTCTGAACTTGTTAAATCAATATCATCGGTAATCTCTAAATTATCAATCACAATATGATTAGGAGTGATAGATTCAGATGGTCCGCCAATTAAATCAATAAGCATTGTAATGAAGGCTTTAAGTTCGTTTTCATCCGCACTGATATAAGCTTCATCACTAATAGTTAAACCATTATCAACTATGATTTTCTTTGGTATAGAAACACCATCAACTTCAGAGAGCTTATTAGTAATAGTAGCTCTTAAACTACCTGAGGCCACTAATGTAACAATATTTTCTTTAGTAACAATGAACTCATCAAAAGCAATTTCACTGATAGATATTGTATCGCCTGTTGCATAAAGACCAAATAATGCTTCAACTAAGGCATCATATTCATCGGACTTAAGTTGATTAGCTTTAATTTCTTCTCCCGTTTCAGCTATAACGTCTGTTGAAATAGTCAAATCCGTAGGAATTAAGATACTATCAAGCGTTGTTAAAATATCAGAAACAGTGGCTAGTAATATTACAGAATTCTTAACATTGTGTAAAGAATCACGAGTAAATGTCAAAGAGTCAAAGTCTAACCCCTCAAAATCATTAAAGGATAAAACTTCTTTATTTAAAATATCAAAGACACAATCAAATAAATCAACTAATTCCGGCTTATCAATTGCTTCATTATGATAAACACTCGTAGGAACGACAAGACTTTGAATTATTACATTACTCATTGTAGAATTTAAAATTGCTGAGGAAGTAACAGTATCAATATCATCATGAGCTATCTTTATGCTAGTGTCTAAATCATTAGCTATATCAAAATCTTCTGGAACATTGCCTTCTGCATCGGTAATCAATTTTTCTAACGCTGAAAACATTAAATATAATTCATCATCTAAAACACTTGAGGAAGAACCCAACCATAAATTACCAGATATATCTGTTTGAGTTACAATTTCATTAAAATCTTCCTTATATGGTACAGGAACAGCCACAACTGAATGTTCTCCAACTGATAAATCAATAAGTAAATTCATTAAAGTAGCCTGAATAGTCATACTTTCTAAAATATCTTCTTTATTATCGAAAATACTAGAATAATTAACTTTAATATCATTACCTTCAAATGATACTATCTTTTTAATCTCATTAAAGACCATTTTTAATTCACTTGAAGAAATAACATTAACAGTAACATCTGGATTAGTTGTTAAAGCATCAGCTTCACTTAAAGCACTATAAGGAACAACTATTTTAAAATTAGAACTACCTAAATCGGTAATCATATAACTAACAGTATATTGTAAAACTGATGATTCAAATAAAGTATTAATGATTGATTCACTAAGACCTAAAAGTACTTCCGAACTAATTTGACCAGATAAAAGATTATTAATTATCGAATTACCTTCTTCATCTTTAGAATTAGCTAAAGATTTGACAGCCTCAACTAATAAATCAATTTCAACCTTATCGTTTTTACCCTTGACTAACCATGCCTCTGGATCATCATAACCATAAGGAATAATTATAGTTCCTTGTTCAACAGATAAATTAACAATTACATTCGCAATAGTCCCCTTTAATAAAAGTGATTTTTCTAAACCATCTAATAATACATTATTACTAAACAACTTGCCAAAATCAATATTCTCGTAATTATCTATTAGTTGAACAACTAATTCTGCACAATTGACAATAATATCAACTAAAGTATTTATTTCATCTTTTTTAACAATTCGATAAGTCTTAGCATCTTCCCCACTACCCTCAACAATAATATCTACAGCTTGTTCAGGAGCATAAATGCTAAATCCTCCAAAATCGCCATAAATGATAAATGTTGAAATCATATAATGAAGCAGCTTAGATTTCATTATTTCGTGAATTAAAGTACTACTATTTTCTTCATTACTAATATTGGATTTTAACAAACTAAATATCTTTGAAATATTTTCAGATGAAGCTAAATCCCCACCACTAGTCATTAGGCTATAGATTTCAGCACCACCATTTTTAATAAAGATTTTTAAACTTGTTAACAATATTTCACATTCACCAGTTGTTTCATCATCACTAATATAATCAATATCTTTTGGAATACCCGCTTCGGCATTATTAGTCATATTTAAAATCAAATTATCAATTTGTTCACCAACTAATGAAGATTTAAAAACTACATCTAATAATTTAGACTGTGATATTTGCGTAGTAAATTTATCATAACAAGCTTCTAACTCAGAAGCATTTTCTTTTTCAGCATCAAAAATATGTAAAAGATTATCAATCATAACTTCTTGGTTATCATCATAAACATCACCCATAATAGTTAGTAAAGGGTCTACCGCACTTAATAATAGTCTAAATTCTTCACCCCAGTTAATGTCATTTAAATCAGGTAAAGTAATTGACCCATCAGTGAAGTTTTCAGCACAATAAGTATAAAGATTACCCAAAACCTTATTACCAACATCCTGTCGGTCATTAAACATTGACAAATTTTCAATGGCAGGTATTAGCTTTTGAGCATAACCAATCAAAACTTTTGTTTCTACATTACTAGTATCAACGATTGAATCACCTGATGAGGCAACAACATCAATCACTGCCTTAAACAAAGTTTTAACATCTTGTTCAGTAGCTAAATCAGTAACCTTGATGCCTTTTTCAGAATCAAATAAAGTTTTAATTAAATTAACCATCTTTTCATCTTCTGTGACTAAGTCAATATGATTAACTACGGATGTTAAAGATGCCAAGCAAAGATTAATTATATAAGGCTTAGCTTCAAAACTATCAATGATTTCACTAAACTCTTCAGCAAAGCCTTCCTTAGACATCACATTAAGAATAAAGCCCAATTGATTTTCGCCATCAAATAATTTATAGCTTTCTTCACCACCATATTTTACTAAAAGCCCAATGACATCTTTTGCAAATTTTACATAGGCTCCCGTTTCATCACGCAAATAAAATTTGTCATTAATATCTAACCCCTCATCAGTAAAACTACCTTGAAGAACCATATCTGCAACATAGAAATAATAAGGAGTGTTATTGAAATCCTTAATATTATTTAAAACCTTAAAAATACCAGTATCGCCCATTTCACAAATCATACTATAATAATCATAAGCTTGATTAAAACTTTCATCGCCAAAGGAAATAGTAGTATCATTTTCTGAATCATAACGATCTGGTAATGTATTTCCGGTACCACCAGAAACAATATATATTAAAGTACCTAAAAAAGAAAAAGCAATAACTCCGGTAATCATTGAACGAATAAGGCCAATTGCCCCACCAAGTAAACGGCGCTTCTTATAAGGTGTTGAAACCTCACCTTGTCTAAACTTCTTATTATGTTTCTTAATCTTTCTTCTAACAGGATAAAAGATAAGATAAACAAGGTAAAGTAAGAATATTAATAGTCCATAAACGACAAGCATTAATATAAATATTACCAATCTATAGGCTAATTCAACCAAAGCTTTTATATAAGCAGCATCATCAATAATAACATTATACACAAGAGTTTTAGCATCCATATTCTTTATTATTAATTCCAGCAATGAAGCATGAAGACTCTCACATTCTTCACTTACTCCTAAGCTTTGCTGTAACGAAGTACCAAAATTGGACATTATATTATTTATCAGTTTAAACAAAAATGGATCTAAATCATCTCTATTGATTAAGTATAAATAAAGCCCTAAACAAATCCCCCCTACAACAAGCATATGAATAAAAAGGATAAAGCTCTTTCTAAATCCCCGTACTAAGCCAATGAAAAAGCCTCCTAAGATTATTAAAATGAAAAGGAACGTTGGTCCCCAAAGAATTAAAAATTTAATTAAATCCTCAGACATACCTCTAACCCCCTACTCTTATATATATATTATATTGTACCAAAAAATAGACAAATAAACAATAAAACTATACAAATATTTACACAAAATAAATTACAAAAAATATTTGCAAAACAGCTAATATTATGCTATACTTTTAATGCATATTTAGGGGCATGGTGTCAACGGTAGCACGCGGGTCTCCAAAACCTTTAGTTCGGGTTCGAATCCTGATGCCCCTGCCATTTGTAATGATTACAAGGAGAGTTTTCTCCTTTTTTTATTACTTATAAGTTTTAGATTTATTGCGGGAAAATTAAGGGAATGTTATAATTATTAAATAATAAACTTTTTTAGGAGGTTTACAATTTATGAAAATAAGATGTGCAATTATAGGAATTGGCTCAATGGGGAAAAAATATGCCTTGATGATTGATAGTGGCAAAATCAATGGTTTAGAACTTGTAGCTGTTTGTTGTCGAAGTGATGATAATATTAATTGGGCTAATAATAATTTAAATCCTTCTATCAAAAAATATCGTAACGAAGATGAAATGTATAATGATGCAAATTTATTTGATGCTGTATTAATTGTCACTCCTCATAAGCTTCATCCTGCAATGACAATTAGAGCCTTAAAAGCCAATAAACACGTTATGTGTGATAAACCAGCAGGAATAACTTTTGCAGAGGCTTTAGAAATTAACGCTGTCGCCAATAAGACTTCTAAGCTTTTTGCAATGATGTGTCATCAACGAACATATGAGTATTATATTAAAATAAAAGAATTATTAAATAAAAAGGCAATTGGAAAAATAACTAGAGTAAGTATGGAAAATAGTAATTATTTTCGAACTGAATATTATCATCATTCAGCAAACTGGCGTAGTAGCTGGAATGGAGAAGGTGGAGGTGCCTTAATCAATCAAGGCTATCATCTTTTAGATATGTGGCAATACCTATTTGGATTACCACAAGAAATTTATGCCAATATTCCTTTTGGTAAATATAATAATTTTGATGTTGATGATGAAGCAACGATAATTATGAATTATCCTAATAAAATGACCGGTTCTTTTATCATATCTACTGGTGAGGCAAGTTTAATCGAACGATTAGAAATTATTGGTACTAAAGGTCGGATTTCTCTTAACGAAAAAACTTTAACAGTTACTTATTTTAGTAGTGATATTATAAAATATTCTAAAGAGGCCACAGTTACTTCCCGCCAAGAACTTAATACCACCTTTGAACAGTATAAATATAATGATCCAGAAAAGCCTTATGAAATAATGCTTAATAACTTTGCAAATGCCATCATCAATGAAGAAAAATTGATAGCTCCTGGTATTGATAGTGCTAATACTCTAGCTATAGTTAATGCTGCTTACTTATCAGCTTGGAAAGGGCAAAAAATATCATTACCCCTAGATATTAAACAATACTTAAGCTGTTTACATGAAAAAGAAAAACAAGAATTGAACAAAGAAATAAAGCATTAGATGTTATTTTGGATTAATGATGAATAAAAAATAAAATCTAAAGCTCTGATTTAGCAAAAATATAAATTTAATTTCTTTCTTAAATTACCTAATCTTAACTTAAAAAATTATAAAAAATAAAAGTTGTTGACAAATTTTTTATAACTTTCGGTAATTATTTAGATGAGACACCAAAAAAGTAGTCTAAAAGAAAGGAAAAAAATGAAAAAAGTAAAATTAATTATGTTTACTCTTCTCTTTATCTTCTGCTTGACTAAAATGCCTAATCAAGTAGATGCAGCAACAATTATTGAAAATCTTTTTGGCAGTTCTGGTTATAATCTGGAGCCAAATGAGTGCATAATTCTGCAAAGTGGCTATTATGCTTTTACAGCTGATGAGGAATTAGACAAATCAATTTTTGATGGTGATTTTGATTTTTATGGTGAATATTTTTCTGGACAAAAAGATGAAAACTTTTTTTATGAACATCTTGAATATGATCCTAATGACCAAGAAAAAATTAAAGATTTATTTAAATGCATGAATGAACAATATAAAACTGGATATGGTCCAAGTGGTTTAATGCTACTATCTGTACGATCATATGCTGTTATATTTAATAATACAAATAGAAGCATTGACAGATTAGATTTTTTTTATGCTCCAACAAGTATTAAGAATACAACTGCAGGCATATCTGGTGGTATGACCCATATAGTTGATATAGACAATCTTTTACCTCTATCCGTAATTAAAGGTCGCTATACTGCAACGGATAACGTAGATGGCGATATAACTAGTCGCCTAACTTTTAAGACTAATTATGTGGAAAATAGTAAAACACCAGGTACTTTTTACATAATTGCTTCTGTAACAGATAGTAGTAATCACACCACAACAACTATTGATTACATAACAGTTAAAGATTTTTATCCTCCTGTCATTACTTTAAAAGAAAGCGTACATTATGTAGATGTTTTTACACCATTTACTACCGAAGAGGCCAAACAGCTTTTCATTGTTTCAGATAACGCAACTCCAACAAATAAAATTAGAATTAGCTTTACTGACAATTACAAAAATAATTATAAAAAAGTAGGAACATACACCATAACTGCTCAAGCTTTCGATGACGCACATAATCGTTCAGAAATAGCAACTTTAAGCATTGTCGTTCAAGATAATGTTAATCCAGATGTCAATTTGACTGCTGGTGGCGATACTATAATTGCTGATCATCAATTAAGTGATGAAGAAATTTTAGCACTATTTACACCAACTGATAACTACTATACCTTAGATAAATCTAGTCTTAAGATAGTAGGTAATACTTGCAATGGAGCTGAGGGTGTTGAATTTACAATCAGTATTCAAGTTACTGATGCAGCAAATAATACGGCAACTAAAAATTTTAAATATTATTTAACCGACACACAGGCTCCTATTATTACTGTTAAAGATACTTTATATTTACAGGCTGGAACCATTTATACAAATGAGGAATTAATAGCTATGCTACAGGCAGCAGGAATATTAACCACTGATTATATAAGCATTAACTTTGAAACAAATTATCTAACCACCATAAATGGTGAGGATATTTATGAATTAAGCTATTTTCAAACATTAGATACCGGAGAGGTTAAAGAGGGTACTGTTCAATTATATTATTATAATGATCAAAAAAATAGCGAAGCCTCTCAAAATAATTATTGGTTTTTAATTCTCATAATACCATTATTTAGTTTAGCATTTTTGATAGGAAGAAAAATTAAATCATGGCAAAAATCAAAATAATTTTTCTGCTAACTCTTTTGACTTTATTGATACCTCTTTCAACAAAAGCAAGCGAATATTGTCATTTACATCTCGTAAATTATGCTCATCCAACTCCCCTTTCAGAAATTAAAAAACGCTACGAAGCCTATGATTTAACAGATGGTAATTTAACTCAAAAAATTGAATTTAATACTGAATATAGTGAGGATAATTGTTCAATAGGTTCTTATGCTTTAGAAGTTATGATAACAAATTCTTTAGGTTATACAACCACAAAACATGATATCATTTTAGTTAGAGACTTTATTAGTCCCAAAATTAGTTCTAGCGCTAATGAAATAATCATTGATATTTCCAAAGAGTTTGATATAAATACTATCTATCAATATTTAACAATTGAAGATAATTTAGATGACATATCTGACAATATTGTAATTGAAGGCTTAGAAGCTATCTTTGATGAGGTTGGTCGTTATTCTCTTAAATGCTATGTTATTGATAGTTCAACAAACAAATCAAACGTTATTGAATTAAATATCTTGGCTATTAAAACAATTACAGAGCATTTAATTTCTGATAGCTTAAATGTCAATTCTACCACTTTAACCAAAGAAGAAATAATTAAACTATTTATAGAAAATTTTGAAGTGCCAAATGGCTATGAAGAAATTAAAATAATTTCTAATTATTTTGAAGCAACTGATGATGGTATATATCCTGCAACTATTCATTTTATTTTTTCTGATGGTATAAGTGAACAATATACTTTTAAAATAGAATTAAAAACTGCCCAAGAGACCACCAATTATTTACAATTGTATTGGTTTGCTGGGGCAGCAGTTATTCTTCTTATTATTGGAATTATAATCTATCGTAAACGACGCTAATTTTTTTCGATATTAAAATTTATTTCATAATTGTTATAATTAACATTTTTATTAAAAACATAGTTATAATATTTTAAATCAAGCGGATCAATTTCTTTATATTCTAAAATATAATTGGCAATCTTTTTGCTAATAAATTCTTCAATATCTTTTTTAGTAATATCTGAATCAGATTTATAAAGCTCATAACCAAATGATAAATTAATCAATAATTTATCTTCAAAAGAAAGTCTCAATTTATAGTTTGTAAAATGAATTGAGACTTTTTTTATTTCATCATAAAATGTCAAATTATCTTTCATATAAGGACTACTATAATTATTCACCACTTCTTGAGTCTTACCTCTATAATAATAAATAGCACTTTGAGGATGAATACTTTTAGATTCCTTACCATCAATAGTCCACATCTCTTCTAGCATGATCATCGGTAATATAATATTACGATTAGAAAAATACTTTCTAACAAATTCTAAAAAATGCATTGGTGTAGCAACAAGATAGATACTTTGATAATCACCTGTTGACACAAGAATAGAATTTAAGACACTTTCTTTATTAGGTTTTTTAAAAGAATAAATATCACTTATCTTCTCTTTGGTAGCAAAAAGATACCAATTAAAATCAATATCAAAGGAGAACTTCACATAATCAACAAGCTCATTTAAAAAATCTGTATTTAATAATTCTTCATCCAAAATAACACTCGATAAATGTCGTAAATTAATATCTAATGAATCAGAAGATTCGGCATTATTAAAAATTTCTGTAATATTTTTGCCTTTAGCTTTAACAAATTCACCTTGACCCTTACTTTCCATATTTTCCGATTTACCTATGTCACTACTTAATGGCAAATAAAAATAGCCTATATAACCCTCAGAATCTTCCGCCCTTTCAAAACCAACACTTGCAATAAAAAGACTATCCGAAATATCACTAAATCCACAGCTACACAAGACAAATGGAATTATTAATAATATTAAAAGTTTATGCATTATATTTTCCTCCTATGAACATTCTTAACTCTTAATGGTTTATCACGAGTATCCATTTTTAAATCCGATGAAGCTATAAAGAAACGATGAATACCTTTGATGTCAAATGGTAAGAAAGGATAAAAAAAGTGGACTCCTAAGGTTGTTTGATTATAAAGATAATAAGCCAAAATAATAGACGCTAAAATCACTCCAAAAAGACCATAAAGCAAGGAGGCGAAAAGAACAAATAATCGCGATAAGCTAATTGCAACAATACTACTAACATTTGAGCTCACTACAAATGAAAGCAAAAAGCAAATGGCAGTGGCAGTCATTAAAAAGACTCCCGCTATACCAGAAGAAATTAAGTTTTGACCAACAATTAAACCACCAATTAAAACAATTGTTGAAGAAACTGTTATTTTTGACTGTCTAAAGCCAATGAGATAACAAAGCTCAAACATTCCTAAAACAATAAGAATTTCCACAAAGACAGGCAAATAAACTCCCATTTGTGATACCTTGAGAGTCGAGATAACTGTCAGCGATAATGAATCCTTTTGATTAGTTGAAAAAGCTGAAATCAGACCACAAAAAAAGATAGAAATAATTGTTGATAAGACTACAAATAATCTTTCAAAAAAAGCAAAGAAACGAATATTGATTCCATCAATTTTTAATCTTGATGAGTAAGCTAATGTAGTAGGCAAAGCAACAACAATACAAATACGATCAATAACAATGATAAATTCACCATTATAAAGTCTTCTACTGGCCGTATCAGGATTACCAATATAATGATAAGAAGGAAAAATATGTTTCTTTTGAAAATAGGCCATTAAATCTTCAATCGAGATAATCGCATCAATATCAATTTCCTTTAAATAAGCTATTAGCTTAGCTTTTATCTCATCATTATGGATATCTTTAATAGAAAGAACAGATATAATGGTCTTACTTCTTCGCCCAATGGTTAAAGAATCTATGCATAATTTATCATCCTTAACCCTAGTTCTAATTAGGGCTATATTATCTTTAAAATTTTCAACAAAACCATCCCTTGAACCCATAACATTATCCGGTTCGGCAATTGAATCGCTTGGAGCTCTAGATGGTGGTTTAGCTAAATCAAACGCATAATATTTACCATTTCTATATGCTACTAAAAGACCACTAAAAACTAATTTTACAATATTATCCTCATCAGGTTCTATCTCTTTTGATATACCAGGACACACATCATCAATAGGGCTATCTAAATCCTTTTCTAATTTAGGGTATAATTCCTTTAAGAACTCAAGTATATTACACATCTGTTCTTGATAATAAATTGTACAGTTTGCCCGCGTTTTTTTATATATAACATCTGAATTATTCTTTAGATTTTCTAACAAAATAACACTCCTTTAAAAACCAAATAAAAATAGTAAAACTAAGCATTAATAAAACGGAAGAAACTATCATCATAATTTTACCCAAAGGAATAAATTTATATGTGATAAAGCCTAATATTCCTAAAATACCAAACATAACAAAACTCATAACCTTTTTATTTAAATTTAAACTATTACGAATAATACTCAAGTTAAAACTATATTTAAAAATAGAACTACAAACAATAAAAAAAATATAAGCAAAATCAAAATTACCAAAATATTTAGTGACAGGCTCAATAGATAAAATTATAAAACCCACCCAATCTAAATTTTGGAAAAAGACAGTTCCTGAACAGCAAATAAGCAAAAAATATTCCAATCCTAAAAAGAAAATAGCTGTCAATATTCCCATGATGTAATTCAACTTTGAAAATTTAAGATTTTCTTTATTGATTATAATTGATAAATTATCCCCTACTATCATTAGTAAAACAAAGGGGAAAAAAAGAAAATTGACATTGTTAAAAGGTAATAAAACAGTAAAATCAATATTTGGAAATAACATCAAACTAGCAAAAAGTAAAATGTAGCCAACTATACTAAATAAAGTTGATATTTCCATTACCTCAAAAGGTTTAGCTTTTGATAATATGCTCATAATCAATGACAAAAAAAACAACATACAAAAAGGATTAGCTCCTAAAATAAACACTTCTGCCAGTAAATAGGTACAAAAGCATAAACCAAAAATACTTTCTAAAATTAAAATAATATAATAAAAGTACTTGAAATTTGATTTATTAAAGCCCGCTGTATAATCATTTTCTAATAGTTTTTTAGGAATAATTGCAAAAATAAATAATACTGCAACAGCTATTAATGTAATACCAAGTACACCCATATTACCCAAATTATTATAAATATAATTAAATAAAATTATTCTAAACCAAAGGTAATTATAGATTGTAACAAATAAAAAAAAGCTTACTTTAGACAATTTGGTCATGATATCACCAAATATATTATGCCTAAAATAAGCTAATATTATTTAATTAAAATGTCTTTTTAGAACTCTTTTTGAAACTATCATCTCAATTTGTTCTGGCAAAACCATAACTTCTATCCTGCTAAGCTTAGGTAAACCCTCACCATCCGTATTATAAGGAATAGCTCTATTAGAGGTAATTACCATTGTCTTAGTTTCAAAATGCTCAATATTATGAGAATAGCTTTCACCAATTAATAAGAATAAACCAAAATCAATAATATTCATTAAACGATTAGTTCTTCTTATTAAAGTGACATGAAGCTTACCTTCATTTAAATAAATACGATGCTTACGATGAAGCTTAAAGGAAGCAAGATAACGAGTATTAGTAGCTAAAAACAAGAAAAATCGTCCAGATATTTTAATATTATCATCAGCTACAATACTAATATCGATAGTTCGATCCTTACCTAAAGAACGAACAGCCTCTAAATAATAAGCAACACGCCCAAATTTCTTCTTTAATTTATATTTAGCCTCATAACTAATATCGGTTAAATTACCAGCTGCTAAACCATAAATAAAATATTTACCATTTATTTTATTTACATCTAAGAATGTCTTATTCTCATCTAAAATAATCTTCATAGTCTTACGTAAACTACGTCTTAACCCTAAAGTTTTGCCAGTATCATTACAAGTACCAGTTGGTACATAAGCTAATGTTGGACGTTTAGAAACAAGCATTAAACCATTAACCGCTTCATTTATTGAACCATCACCACCAGCAGCCAAAACCAAATCATAATTCATAGCATTTTGTAAAACATAATCACGAATTGAATTTGGACCAGTTGAATTAAAGGTTTCAACAATTTCATATTTAGTTCTTAGTCTATCACAAATATAATGAATGTTCTTCTTGATTTTGCTTTTACCACTATATTCATTATAAACAACTAAAGCTTTCATATCATCACCTTATTTTGCTTCTTGATTAATAAATGACTCAACCTTTCTAATCTTTGGCTTAGTACCAACTAAAACTACAACATCTTTAGGTTCTAAATTATCAGTACCACGCGGAATGTAAAATTCATTATTATGAATTATCCCTACAATGTTTACATCAAACTTATTACGTAAATCTAGATCAATTAAAGTTCTAGCCTCAAATTTTTCACCAACAGCAATTTTAACAATAGCATATTTACTATCTACTGAATAATAATCCAAAATAGAATCACTAGCAATTTGATTAGCTAAAGAGACGGCTGAAGCCTCTTCAGGAATAATAACATCAGTAGCTCCTAATTTATAAAACATTTCTTTATAATTGATAAAATCACTTCTTACAGTTATATTTTTAACACCTAGAGTTTTTAAATTCATCGTTGTTAAAATTGAAGCCTCTAAATTGTTACCAATCGCAACCACAGCATGATTAATAGAAGCAACACCAATATCCTTTAAAGTTTCAATCTTAGTAGAGTCAGCAATAATACAATGCTCAATATCCTTAGCAATGTCCTTAACACAATCTTCACTTCTATCCATAGCTAAAATATCACAATTTAAATTATTTAAAGATCTAGCTACTGAAGCGCCGAAACGACCTAAACCTATTACCACAAAACTTTTTTTCATCCTACGATTATCCTTTCTTCCACATATTGTATATTTTCTTTTGATTCAGTCATCCAATTATGGTTGACTACACCTATTATAGTCAGTGGACCAATTCTACCAAAGAACATTAATAAACAAACAATTAATCTACTTGCCGTATTTAAGGAAGTAGTTATACCCATTGTTAAACCCGTTGTTGAAAAGCCAGAAACAACTTCAAATAAAAGTTTTTCAAAACCTAACTCTGGTTGAATCAAACCAATTATTAAAGCGCCAATTAAAACAAATAAAACTGTAATACTAAAAAGAACAAAAGCTTTAAAAATGGAATTATCAGCTATACGACGATGGAATAAACGTGGTTTTTTACCTTGAGCATAATAAATAAATGTCAAGAAAATAACCAGCAAAGTAGTTGTTTTAATACCACCACCTGTAGAACACGGGGATACCCCAATAAACATTAAGACTATTGCCATAATATAGGCAGCAGGTGGCAATTCATTTAAACTAACAGTTGTAAAACCAGCTGTACGACAAGTTACAGATGTAAATAAGGCTTGAAGCCAAGTGATATCATCATACATTGACAATTTAAAAACAAGCATACCTAAAATAATTAAAACAAAAGTCATTATTAAAACAATCTTGCTATGAATAGATAATTTTTTTAAACTGCGCTTCGATACTAATTCTGAAATTACAATAAAACCCAATCCGCCACAAATAATTAATAGCATCGTTGAAATGTTTAACAAGATGTCATCCTTAAAAGGAATCATACTATCACTACCAAAAATATCAAAGCCAGCATTATTAAATGAAGCAATAGAATGATAAAGTGAATAACCTAATGTTTTTAAAAAATTATAATCATAATATTTCATTAAAGCGAAATAATTTAAAATTGCTCCAATAAACTGAATTACAAAAGAAATAAAGATTATTCTCTTAACAAGTCCAACTATGCCAGCTATTGAATTTTGATTTAAAGTTTCTTTTAATAAATATCTATTACCAATTCCTATTTTACCACCAAGTAGTGCAAAGAAACATACAGCAATAGTTAAAAATGATAAACCACCTATTTCCATTAATAAAGCCGTAACAATTTTACCAAAAATAGAAAGCTGACTAGCCACATTAATGACTGTTAATCCTGTAACACAAACACATGATGTGGAAGTGAATAAAGCATCAACAAAATTCAATAATTGACCATCATTAACAGAAATAGGAAGCATTAAAGTAAAGGTTCCTAAAAGAATAACTCCTAAAAAGGTCATTATTATTAAAATGTAGGGATGAATTCTTAATTTATTTCTTTTAATCATCTCATCACTCACCTGTTTAATTATACAATAATTTAACTATTTAAACAACTTTTTACACTACTTTTGTTATTTTTTGGTAATAAAACAAAAACCTATAAACCACCAAAAGATTTATAGGCCAGCAATTTTATAAATTATCAGGTAATGCTTTAGAAAGAGCAATAGCTAAAGCACCATCACCAATATGGCAAGATACAGATAAAGATAAAGGATTACATACAACCTCAGAAACATTAAATTCCTTCTTAATCAATTCCACAAATTCTTCGGCAACTAAACGATCAGTTCCAGAATATGCCACAGCAATATGGACATTATCCGTACGACCATCAATAGCCTTTAATTCACCTTCAATAGTCGCTCTAGCGGCATCAATCATTATTCGTTTAGCATTTTCTAAGGTTCTATTCATCATTCTAAATTTATCTAATTTTTCACCCTTAATTTGCAATACAGGTTTAATTTTCAATAAATTACCGACAGCTGCAGCAGCCGGAGTAATTCTACCACCTTTACGTAAATACTTTAAAGTATCAACCATAATATAAATATCTGATTGCATTTTAACTTTCATTAAAATATCATGAATTTCTTGACCAGTATAGCCCTTAGTAGCTAATTCCATAGCATCTAGGACTGATTGTCTTTGCGTAACAGAAATTCTTTGATTATCAACCACAAAAACTTTACCCTTATAATCAGCCTTAGCAGCTCTTATGGCTGAAGCACAAGAATCTGATAAACCACTTGACATTGGAATATATACAACTGAATCATATTCTTTTAAAAGCTCATCCCAAATAGACATCACAAAACCAATAGATGGCTGTGATGTTGACACAGAAACATCTTTTAAAAGCTTTTCGTAGAAATCTTCTTGAGTCAAATTAATATCTTCAAAATATTCTTCACCTTCAATAGTAAATGGCATTGGCACAATTTTAATTCCAAGCTCTAAAGCTTCTTTTTGAGTAATGCCACTATTACTATCTGAAACTACTGCAACTTTCATAATAATCTTCCCCTTTAGTTTTTAAAAATTATATCAAATTATGACTTAATTGTAAATATTTAATCAAATTGAAATCGTTATTATAAAAAGAAGTCCAATCTATAAAATAATTGGACTACAATATTATTTATTAATAGTAAACATTAATTCATTAAGAAGTTTATATAATGCTTGGGCTTTACTATCATCTAAATTTACACACTTAGAAAGCTTTTGGGGAACATTTATAGCTAAATCTCTTAAATTTAAACCTTTTTCAGTAATTACTACATCAAGATTTCTTTCATCATCAAAAGCCCGTTTTCTAACAATATAACCTTTCGATTCAAGCTTTTTTAAAAGAGGAGTTAAAGTCCCAGAATCTAAATAAATTCTTTGACCTAGCTCTTTCACATTAGTTTCCTTTACTTCCCATAATACCATCATTGTTATATATTGTGTATATGTCAAATCAAGCTCGGCTAAAAAAGGTTTATAAAGCCTAATTATTTCCTTTGCACAAACATATAATGGAAAACAAATTTGATTCTCAAGTTTTAACACATCATATTTCGCCATTTAAATCACTCTCACTAATTCAATAAATATTTTAACAAAGATAGATTTATTTAGCAAGACTATTATAAGCCTCTTTCACTGCCTTAGCTAATTGATCGCTACACGATGTTGGTCTTCGACCACAAAGAATACCTGAAAGCTTACTTTCAATTTCCTCAACAGTAATTCCATCGACTAAACGGGAAATAGCTTTTAAATTACCATTACAACCACCTGTAAAGCTAATATTAGTAATAACATTTCCATTTATATCAAACTTAATTTCCTGTGAACAGGTACATTCCGTTTTATAAATATATTCCATTATAAAATTTCCTCAACCTTCTTTTTAACATCTTTCATATTTTCGATTGGTTCAAAGCGGGCTACTACCTTACCACTTTTATCAACTAAAAACTTAGTAAAATTCCATCTTATATCATTATCTGATTTGGAAGTCTTGCTAAGCTTACTCAAAGCCTTCATAGTCATATTTTTAAAAGGATGCCCCTTAACACCTTTAAAATTTTGAGCTTCTTTTAAATATGTAAATAATGGACTAGCATTTTCACCATTAACTTCAATCTTGGCAAAGATAGGAAAAGTAATGCCGTAACGCGAATTACAAAAATCTACTATCTCTTCATTGCTGCCAGGGGCTTGATTACCAAATTGGTTACAAGGAAAATCCAAAATAATTAACCCCTTATCAACGTTTGTTTCATATAAATCTTGTAGTTCTTCATATTGAGGAGTAAAACCACAACCTGTCGCTGAATTAATAATCAAAAGAGTTTTTCCCTCATATTTTCTTAAACTTACCTCTTCACCCTTATTATTTAATACAGTAAAATCATAAATATTCATAAATTTCTTCCTTTCTAAATTGTATAATATTTAATTGTATACAATCTATTTACAATTATACATTAATATTAATTATTTGCAATATTTTTTTTAAAAAAATTAAAAAGAAGCCAAAGCTTCTTTTCAATAATTCTAATAATTTTCTTTTCTAACTTCAAAATAACTTTGAGGATGATTACATACAGGACAAACCTCTGGCGCTTTAGTACCAACTACTATATGACCACAGTTACGACATTCCCACACTGTAACACCACTCTTTTCAAACACTTGCATTGTCTCTACATTGCTAAGTAATGCACGATAACGTTCCTCATGAGTCTTTTCAATTGCTGCAACAGCTCTAAATTGTTTGGCAAGATCTAAAAAGCCTTCTTCCTCAGCATCTTTGGCCATTCTTTCATACATATCTGTCCATTCCGCATTTTCACCTTCAGCTGCATGTAATAGGTTTTCTGCTGTATCACCAAGCTCACCCAAAGCCTTAAACCATAATTTAGCATGTTCCTTTTCGTTTTCAGCTGTCTTTAAGAATAGCTCAGCTATTTGTTCGTAACCATTCTTTTTAGCTACACTAGCAAAATAAGTATATTTATTCCTAGCTTGTGATTCACCGGCAAAAGCTTCCCATAAGTTCTTTTCCGTTTTAGTTCCAGCATATTTATTACGCGGATTTCCTTTTACTTCTTCAAAGAAAGATGCATCCTTACCACATTTTGGACATTTAAAACCAGCAGGTAATTCACCTTCATGTACGTAGCCACAAACTTTACAAACGTATTTTTTCATTTTTAAAACCTAACATTGACCATTTGTTAGTTCTTCTCCTTATTATTAATTGATTGTTAGTGGTCATTTAACAATCATTTATAAATTTATGATACAAATATTTCTATAAATTGTCAATCTATTTTAACATTTGAGTTCCCCGTTTTTTTTCACTGAGATGAAAGGAAAAAGAAAAAAGCAAGAAAAAACAGCCTAAAAGTTAATAA
>CANQBD010000022.1 GCA_947589245.1 uncultured Anaeroplasmataceae bacterium | reverse complement strand
TTTTAGTGTTATCCTTTCTTTTAAAATGATACTCCCCGTCTTTCTTTTGAAAATGGAAAAACGGGGAACTCAAATAACTTAAAATACCTTGTTTTAAAACAATAATTTTGTTATAATTTATTTGATGAAAAATGAAGCAGGTGATAGCGTGTATTGCTTAGAAAATATAGATCGTATAAGCTATCCTGCCGAACTAGTAATGGAGCTTACAAAGCTTTATCGCTTTAAGGGTAAGGATTTCTACTACGAAGATATCTTCAAGTCTGATATGCAGACAATAATAAAAGATACTATAGAAAGAGAAACAACCTTTGCTGCAAAGGTGTTAAATCTAAAAATAACTGAGAACAGGTTAAGATTAATAGCCAAGAAAAATGGTGTTCCCAAAACAAATGATGAGAAGCTAGTAGCTAACTTAAGAGAAGTATTTCAAATAATCCAAGACAAAGGAACTGAACTCGAATTAACTTCTAATGAGTTTTTATCACTTGCTGAAAGAGTTTTTGGCAATATTAAAAATGTTGGCTATGCTACCCAGACAGTCGAAGTGCAGGTTAATTTATTAAGAGAAAAAAGAAGAGAATCACTTAGAGGCAAATTTGAAGAACTTTTAGGCATCTATAAAAAACATCTAAGTGGAGGAAAAGTAGAAGCCACACAGTTAGCAACTAACCTTTTTGTTGACATCAATAACTTAAAAATTTATAATGCTGAGAATGACTTTCTTTGTTTATTAATTTATTACTGTCTTTTATTTAAAGAAAGGTTCAACGTATTTAAGTATGTTAGTTTCTTTGAATTATATTATGAATCAGAAGAAGAATTTAAAAATGCCTTAGTATCAGCAAGCTTTAATTGGGAGACAGGATTTGCCCAAACAGCCATTCTCAATCGGTTGACAATTAGAATACTCCTTGATGGCTACAATCAAATTGAAAACAGTGCCCATGCATATAGCTTTGATCGACATATAAAAAAAATAGATAGTGTTGAAAGCTCAATTCTTAAACTTGGTGAAATTTTTACCAAAGAAGAAATTAGAGCAAGTAATCCTTACCTATCTGATTCAACAATCAATCGAGCATTAGATAATTTAAAAAGGCAAAATAAAATTAGACCTAATGGAACAGGTCGTTCTGCCACTTGGATTAGAATTACACCTGAGGAAACATTTGATACAAGAAATAGACAGATGAGTTTATTTGAAATTAATATGGATTTAGATGAGGACTAAAATTGTCCTCTTTTATTTTGCCTAATTAAAATAGGGATCACATATAAAAGAAGAAGAGGAAGATTTCAAAAAATAATTGAAAGTAAATAAAATAGTAAAAACAGTATTTAAGAGCGTATTAGAAGGTGAGATGGAGAATTACTCATAAAATAAAATGTCGATTACTAAAAAAATATGCCACATTTTGTTAAACTACATCAATCATTTTTTTTGAGTGTGATTAACCCAATTATTTTGATAAAAAATCATCTTTTTATATGCTCAATCATCAAAATGAATATCTTTTCAAAACCAAAAAGAGGTGGTTTTAAAAATGCTTTTTACTTCCTATAATATATATTATGTTAACCATTAAAATACACTGAAATACTCAGCTATTTTGTTTTTATGTGAATTTGTGTATTAAATAAAATATTCTACTTTTTTAATAATTTAGACAGTTACTCCTAAATTTACCCATCAAATTTATGGTTCTTAAATTTTTAATTTTGTCGAATATAGTTTATCCGATCTCTCATAAATCAACTATTTTGGAGTTATTTAATAAAATAATTTACTTGATTTTATACTCTTTTTTCAGCATTTATTATAGTTTTAAATGTTACATTATTTATGTATATTTTTGATAAATTCTATCTAAACATTTAAAACAAATAATAGCGTTAAAGATATTTATAAAGCTAGTTTTAAAAACTATTTGCCTTTTAAAATATTTTTTTGGTATAAAAAAAAGCCCTAATTAATAGGACTTAATTTATGGTTATTTTAGAGCTTCAGCATAGATTTTATAAGCCATATCTTCATCGATTTGGATGACATCATTTAGGACTCTTGTATGATTAAAAGTAACATTTAATGCAAGCTTTTTTATATCATCTTCTGTTATGCCAAACTCTGATAAGCTACTAGGCATTCCTAAACTTATAAAATAATTTTTTAGTTTTTTAATCCCTCTTAAGATATCTTTTTCTCTATCCTTACTCTTTTTTATTTCTAGTACTTCATAGACTAATTTACTGAATTGTTTTAAAGAATTTTTATAGGCGAATTTTGCCCAAGCTGGCCATAAGACTGCTAATCCTGCCCCATGCGCAACCGCATCAAACATCCCACTTACCTCATGTTCAAGCTGATGAACTGACATAACAAAAGGTCTACCACATGATGTTAATCCATTATGCGAAAGACTATTGGCCCAAAGGAGTGTGGCTCTTGCATTGTAATTATTTGGATCAGCTATTGCAACCTCTCCTGCCTTTATTACACTTTTCATTAAACCAATCGCTAGATTGTCTGTCAAATCATTTTCCTCATCAGCTGCAATGAATCTTTCTAAGGTGTGCATAAGGATATCAACAATCCCACAGGCCGTTTGATACTTCGATACTGTGTAGGTTAGTTTAGGATTTAAAATCGCAAAAGCAGGGCGATTCTCTTCACTATTAAAGCCTCTTTTTTCCTTTGTTGTATCATTTGTAATGACACAGGAATTAGACATGTCTGAACCACTGGCTGCTATCGTCAAGATTACTCCTACTTTAATATGGTCTTTTGGGGTAGCTTTTTGAGTTGAAAACAACCAGGTATCAAAATCTACGACCGCTCCTACAGCAATCGACTTTGCCGAATCGATGACTGACCCGCCGCCAATTGCTAATATAAAATCAATTTTTTCTCTTTTGACAAGCTCAATTCCTTTATGAACTAAGCTTAATTTAGGATTTGGCTCTACTCCACCTAATTCAAAGTAAACTATTTTAGAGGCTTTTAAACTAGCTATTATTTTGTCATATAGTCCTGTTTTTTTAATTGATCCTTGACCATAATGAAGGAGGATTTTTTTAGCATTAAATTCTTCTAAAATTTGAACTATTTTTTCTTCTTCATTTGGTCCGAAAAAGACCTTTGTTGGCGTATTGTAAATAAAGCCTTTCATTACTTTAAATCTCCTAAAAATGAAGTGCCGATTTTTTGCTTTTTTACACCAAAATTTTCAGCTATTGTTTGACCAATATCAGCAAAGGTTTTACGGGTTCCTAAATCACCATTTTTCAAGGCTTTTCCATAGACTAAAATAGGCACATATTCACGAGTGTGATCAGTACCTGTCCAAGTAGGGTCATTGCCGTGGTCAGCTGTTATAATTAAAAGATCATCCGCTCTTAAATAAGGTAGGAAATTTTTTAAATCATTGTCAAATTCTATTAAACAATTTTTATAACCTTCTGGATCACGACGGTGGCCATATAAGGCATCAAAATCAACTAAATTAAGGAAACAAAGCCCCTTAAAATCTTTTTCAGCAATTTGATTTAATATTTCCATACCATTATGATTAGAAACGGTTTTATGAGCTTCAGTAATACCACAAGTGTTAAATATATCATTTATTTTGCCAATTGATATGACATCAAATCCTTCATTCTTTAAAGCATCAAGTGTTGTTTCATGAGCTGGAGATAAGGCATAATCGTGACGATTAGGAGTACGCTTAAAATCATTGCTGTTTTCGCCAATAAATGGTCTAGCGATGATACGGCCAACTTTATATCTTTCATCTAAACAAAGCTCTCTTGCTATCTTACAACAGCGATATAATTCATCTAAACCAAAATACTTCTCATGGGCGGCAATTTGTAGTACACTATCAGCTGATGTATAAACAATCATTGCTCCTGTTTTAATATGTTCTTCGCCTAATTCTTTTAAAATTTCTGTACCACTAGCAGCCTTATTTCCAATCACTTTATGACCAGTTTTTGCTTCTAAAAGGTCAATTAATTCTTTGGGAAAGCCTGTATCAGTAAAGGTCATAAATGGCTTTGTTGTATGAATACCCACCATCTCAAAGTGTCCTGTCATCGTATCCTTACCGGTTGATAATTCATCCGCTTTGCCATAGTACGCAAGAGAATTTTTGACTGGCTTTACACCTTTAATGGTTGTTAAATTGCCGTAACCGAAGCTTTCCAATGTTGGTAATGTTATGCCACCGGTAGCCTCAGCAATATGCGATATTGTATTGGCACCATCATCATTATATAGATGACTTAAAGGAGCTGTTCCACAGCCTACTGAGTCCATTACTACTAAAAATACTCTCTTAAACATTTTTATCTTCCTTCCTACTCTTCATTATTTTTATTTTTTAAGGCTAAAGGATGCGTGTTTTCATACATTTCCTTTAACCTAGAACGGTCAATATGCGTATAAATTTGGGTTGTAGAAATATCTTCATGACCTAATAGTTCTTGAACAATTCGCAGATCTGTACCACCTTCTAAAAGGTGGGTTGCAAAGCTATGCCTTATTGTATGTGGAGATATTTCTTTATTAATGCCATTATCTTTCGCTAACTTTACAATGAATTTATATAGTGATTGTCTAGATATTTGATTTCCCTGATAGTTATAAAAGAGCGTTCCCCCCATCTTTTTTGCTAAAAAAGGTCGCCCGTTTTCTAAATAATTACGTAGTGCCACCACAGCCATATCCCCTAGGGGTACCATTCTTTCCTTGTTACCTTTACCAATAACAACAATATATTTTTCTCGCAAGTGAATATCAGTTGTCTTTAAATTAACTAGCTCACTAATTCTTAAACCAGAGGCATAAAGAGTCTCAATCATCGCTTTATCGCGCAATCCGAGTGGTGTATCAGTTTTGATACTATCAATCATTCTTGCAATTTCTTCTTTTGTTAAAACGACAGGTAGAGGTTTAGAGGCCTTCGGCATGTCAATATATTTGGCGGGATCCCTATCACAAATCTTCTCATTATATAGGAATTTATGAAATTCTTTAATAGCTATAATTTTCCTAGCAATAGTCTGTTTAGAACTATTTGAGCGCTTTAAAGAGGCAATATAACGATTAATATGCTCCTCATCGACATAAGTAATATCGCTTATTCCTTGATATTTAACTAAAAATTCACCATACAGCTTAAGATCAGTCATATAGGCATTAATTGTGTTAGAACTTAAGCGTTTATCAGTTTGAAGATGATAGCGAAAGTCCGAAAATTCATAAAATGTTATTTCATCATTATTTTCTTTCCGCATCAAATCACCCCACAAATTCCTCAAAAACGATATTTCCTAATAATATTTTCTCTTCTTTTATTCTAATATTACCATTTTTAATTTCCAATAATCCTAATTTTTTTAATTTATCAAGATTAAAATCTGTTTGAGGATAAGAACCAAAATGCTGATAATAATCAGCAACCTTTATGCCAGCAAGCTTTCTTAACCCAAGCAGCATAAATTCTTTCTTACCTTCCTGCCTATCAATTTCTTCTTTTTCAGCAATCCTTTGTAATTGATATTTGGCAATAACATCATTATTTCGATAACGAATACCATTAATAAAACCAGAAGCATTTAAACCAATTCCAACATACTCTTCCCAATTCCAATAGCCCAAATTATGGATTGATTCATAGCCTAAAATGGCATAATTACTTATCTCATATTGTTTAAACATACTCTTTTTTGATTTTTGATATATATATTCTGCCATATCAGCAACTAAATCATCATCAGGAATGCCAATTTGACCATGATCAATTTGATATTTTAAAATGGTTTTATCCTCTAAA
Source organism: uncultured Anaeroplasmataceae bacterium (assembly GCA_947589245.1). Taxonomy (GTDB): domain Bacteria; phylum Bacillota_I; class Bacilli_A; order Acholeplasmatales; family Anaeroplasmataceae; genus Pelethenecus. The sequence continues at coordinate 19,974 of CANQBD010000022.1, read as the reverse complement.
ATTAGACTATAGTAGGAAAAATGTTTAATCTTTTGCCTCATTAAAAAATCATAATCTTTTTTTAATTCACTCATCGTTTGACCAGGAAGACCATACATCATATCAATATTAATATTAGTCAAACCGGCTTTATTGAGTTCATTAATGGCTTCTTCAACCTGTAAACGATTATGCTTACGACCAATTGCTTTAATTAGTTTATCATTAATTGTTTGAACACCAATGCTTATTCTGTTGATATTATACAATTTAAAAAGTTGGATTTGCGAAGCTGTTAAAAGTTCAGAATTTATTTCAATCGTATTTTCTGTACTTCTGTTTAGATAGGGTTTTAAGGCCTCAAATAATTTAATCAAGAGTCTATCATTTAAGGAATTAGGAGTTCCTCCACCGATGAAAACACTTCTCACATCTGTTAAAATAGGCTTATAATCAGCTAATTCAGCTATCAAACTATCAATATATTTTTCTTTAACTTCTTCTTTTGCTATCATCTTACAAAAGTCACAGTAACTACAGATTGAATTACAAAAGGGAATATGAACATAAAGACCCTTCATAAACATTGATTATCCTTTCATGTACGCTATTATTATATCATAAAATAAAAAGTCATAGCAATTATCAAAACAAATTATGTCACTATTCTACTACTTTAGTTCTAAATTGTATTCTATACTTTAAGATTATTTTTAGACATTATAGTCTTTATTGGTGCTTTTTATCTTTACAAAACACTTTTAATTGTCTATAATTAAGATAATTGGAGGAAAAAAGATGAAAAAACTTTTAAAAGAATTTAAAGAATTTTTAATGCGTGGCAATATTCTTGATTTAGCAGTCGGCGTTATTATTGGTGGTGCTTTTAACACAATTGTTACATCTTTAAACCAAAAAATCTTAATGCCAATCATTAACTGGGCTTTGTCATATATTTCTGGTGGTTCTGAATTATGTACTGTCTTACCTAATTATACCCTTTATGATGAAGTTATCCATCAAGGTGCTACTCCAATCGTTGTTAATGGAGTTTCATATTATAGTGTTAACTATATCAATTGGAGTGCTTTTATTGAATCTATCATCAACTTCTTCTTTGTAGCTTTAACATTATTTGTTATTGTTAAGGTAGTTGCTGTAATGAGTAATAAGAGAAAGCAATTAGCTGAAAGAGCGAAAAAACAGGAAGCTGAAGCTGTTGTTGAAGAGGTTGCTGAGGAAGTTGTAGAGCCTGTTAAAGACCCTGTTGTTGCCCTTCTTGAAGAAATTAGAGATAATTTAAAAGAGAACAAAAAGTAAATTTTAAAACCAATAATAAAATAGACCCTATAAAGTAGACCCTAAAAAAGTATACTTTGTAGGGTTTTTTTAGCGAAAAAAAAGAGGCTAAAGGCCCCTTTCTTCTTCTACTGTTTTTGATTGTGTTTTTCTAAATAAGCAAAAATTAAATAAACTAATAAAGCTCCAGACAACAAGAACCAATATAAATATAGTTCAATGTCAGCATAGGCCAATGAGAATACTCCTCCATCCCAAAGCTTATTTACAGCTTTAGCCAAATCCTTAATCATGGAAAATAAGCTATAACAAACATTAAAGCCAACTAAGGCTAAAGTAGTATATTCAATTTCTTTAGCATAGCTTTTTTGCTTGATATATCCTACTAAATTAAGAATTGTAAGAATTAAAACACATAGGCTAGATAACGTAATGATTAATGAATCAGTTGAAGCTTCAAAACCAAAATAATCACCAACCTCGCCATACGAAGTAAAGCTTCTAGCATAATCAACTAAGGCTAAAATGAAACCTAAACCAGCTAGACAAATTAAACTAATTCTTTTTTTCATCTTGAGCCTCCTTAGTTATCAAAAGATTTTCGTTATTAACAAGTAATTTAGGTTGATAGCATAGCAATAGGCTTACTACAACAGCACAGATGATAATGCATGGTAATAAATATGAGCCATTATATAATAATGAATAAGCATATTTAGGAACATCTAAAGCAATATGTAACACTTCTGTACCTTTTTCCCACATATACATACCAGACAAGAAATGCGAAATAAATCTTAATCCTCCGCCAATCACAACACCTAATGAAGCATATAACCACATTTCTTTTTTGGATTTGGCGTTCCGAACAAAGCTACCCATAATACCACTACAGCCAACTAGTGTCCAAGCTAAAACATAGTCTAATAAAATAGAAGCAAAAACCATCCAACCATTAGTTGCCAGAGGTGAGATATCAACACCATCAAGCATATCTAACAAACCAACGATAAAACCTCCTAATAGACCACAAATTGTACCTCTTCGATAGGCCAAAATGAAGATTGGAACCATAGCAATACCAATCGAACCGCCATTTGGCCAAAGAGGGAAAAAGCGACAAATTGCTGATTGTAATAAATCAAGCACTACCGCAAAGGCAGAAAGCAATGCCACTTCTGCCATCACTCTAGGTGAAAAGTTTTCTTTTTTCATATTTCCTCCTTTATAAAAATAAAAAATGTCCACTAGGACATACTATAGGAAATAATTATAATTTTAAATATATTCCCTACGCTAGCATTACCTAGATCAGGTTATGGGTCGATACTCAATTGTATCCTCTCAGCCCAAAAATGAGCTCCCCTTAAGATGACATCTATAATTATACATTATTCAACTTAAAAAAACAATAAAAACAGCAAAAATGCTGTTTTTATCAATAATATTGCTTAAAAACTAAGCCTTATAGTTCTTAATTATCTCTTGAGCAACTTGTTTTACTTCCTCTTCACTTGCTAAATTACCAGTATTCATTTGGAATGTTCCACCCCACTCAAATTCATCCTCATATTTTGGACATAGATGAAAGTGAAGATGCCCTAAAGTATCACCATAGGCCCCATAATTAATTCGATTTGGATGATATGCCCTCTGAATAGCCTTAGCCACATCTGCAACATCCTTCATAAAGGCATCTCTTTCCTTATCAGAAAGGTCTTGGATTTCCGCTACATGATCCTTCTTATATGCTACAATCATTCTTCCTTTATGCGTTTGATCCTTAAAAACAATAACTAAAGATGTTTCTGTTTCAAATGCTAAATAACCAAATTTAGCTAATGGTTCTTTTTGATAACAATATGGGCAATTTTCTTTTTTCATTTTCTTATCCTCCTATTATTTTTATTATATCAAATTATCGAAAACGATACAATTGCATGAAAATCTAAAACCTAATCATCTGTTGATAAAATTGCCAAGAAAGCTTCTTGTGGTACTTCAACACTACCAATGGCTTTCATTTTCTTTTTACCTTCTTTTTGTTTTTCAAGTAGCTTCTTTTTACGAGAAATATCGCCACCATAGCATTTAGCTAAAACATCTTTACGCATAGCTTTAATATCACTTCTGGCAATAACTTTATGATTAACAACCGCTTGAACAGGTACTTCAAATAGCTGGCGTGGGATAATTTCTTTAAGCTTTTCAACAATTATCTTACCACGATTATAAGCAAAATCCTTATGGACGATTGTTGATAATGCATCGACAACATCGCCATTTAGCATAATATCCATCTTAACAAGCTTAGATGCCTGATACTGACCTAATTCATAATCAAAAGAAGCATAACCTTTAGTATAGCTTTTTAGCTTATCAAAAAAATCAAAAACAATTTCAAGTAAGGGAATGTTATAGTGAATAACCACTCTCGTTTCTTCAAGATAATGCATATCAATAAAGACCCCACGCTTTTTTTGACATAAATCCATAACTGATCCAACATACTCAGTTGGTGACATAATAGTAGCTCTAACAAATGGTTCTTCTATTCGATCAATCATTTGAATATTAGGCAAACCACTTGGATTATCAATTGTCAACATTGAGCCGTCTGTCAAATATACATGATAAGAAACTGATGGGGCTGTTGCAATTAAATCAATCCCAAATTCTCTTGCGATTCTTTCTTTAACAATATCCATGTGCAATAAACCCAAAAAACCAGTTCTAAAGCCAAAACCTAAAGCTTGGGAGGTTTCTGGTTCAAAAACTAAAGCTGCATCTGATAGCTTTAGTTTATCTAAAGCCTCCTTTAAATCATTGTATTGTTTAGAATCAATTGGATAAAGCCCACAAAAGACCATTGGATTTAAATGGCGATAGCCTTCTAATGGAACTGATGCTTGATTTTCCATAGTTGTTATAGTATCACCAACATGGACATCACTTATATCCTTAATTGAAGCAGTTATAAAACCAACATCCCCAGCCATTAAATAATCTCTTTGAACTTCTTTTGGAGTTCTGACACCTAGTTCAACAACTTGATATTTAGCCTTAGTAGCCATAAAAACAATAGTATCACCTTTCCTAATGATACCTTCCTTTACACATACTAGAACTACAACACCTCGATAAGAATCAAAGGCACTATCAAATATTAATGCCCTAGTTCGAGCCTCAATATTACCTGTTGGCGGTGCCACATATTTAACGATTTGTTCTAAAATATCTCTAACTCCAACTCCCGTTTTAGCTGAGGCTAAGACAGCCTCATCAGCAGGAATACCAATAACATCTTCAATCTCAGCTTTAGCTCTAGCTGGATCAGCTGAAGGTAAATCTATTTTATTAATTAATGGTAAGATCTCTAAATTATTATCTAGTGCTAAATAAACATTTGCAAGTGTTTGAGCCTCAACGCCCTGTGTAGCATCAACAACTAAAATAGCTCCCTCACAAGCTGCTAAGCTTCTCGAAACCTCATAAGTAAAGTCGACATGACCTGGAGTATCAATAAGGTGAAATTCATAATCTAAACCATTTAAAGCATGGTAATTAAGGCTTACAGCATTCAGCTTTATGGTAATACCTCTTTCCCGTTCAAGGTCCATAGAATCAAGAATTTGTTCCTGCATTTCACGCTTATCCACAGACTCACAAATTTCTAATATACGGTCTGCCAAAGTTGATTTGCCATGATCAATATGGGCAATAATAGAAAAATTTCTTATCATTTTTTGACGTTGTCTCATCTTTTCTATATCACTCATTTAATCACTTCCAATCTTTCTTTTAATTTTACCAAAATATATAAGTATTTTCAACAAATTAGCATAATTTAACCCAAAGAAACAAAAAGGCTACTATTAATAAATAGTAGCAGCTTAAAGATTAATTATTAACTTAAGCAAGTTTTCTGTTCTTTAATTCTTGATTTAAGGAATATAAGCCTTTAGAGTCATTTGAAAAAATAGCCATTTTCTTTAATAAATCTTCCGCATTTTTTTCTTCTTCTACTTGTTCTTTAACAAACCAATCTAAAAATTGCATTGTCTTATATTCTCTAACATCGAAGGCAACATCATAAATCTTGTTAATTAATGAAGAAACATATTGTTCATGGGCTAGTCCAGCTTCTAATACCTCAGTATGAGTTTTAAACTTCTTATCTGGCTTAGCAATAGCATCAAGCTCAACATGTAAACCATTATCAATTAAATATTGGCGCATTTTCATTGCATGATCCATTTCTTCTTGAGCTTGAACGACATACCAATTAGCGAAACCATCTAATCCTTCATCTTCAAAATAGTTTGCAAAATCTAAATATAGATATGCTGAATACATTTCCTTATTTACTTGTTCATTAATTAATTTGGCAACTTTTTTATCAATCATAATTACACCTCCACTATTATTATTATAAACCCAATGCCAGCTTTTTTCAAATAAAATGAACTAAAAAAAAGAGGATTTTAAATCCTCTTCCTAGTAGCCTATAAGCCATGTTCTGTTCCTCATTAGTAAGGTGGTAACTATTTATCTGCAAAAATGCCCTCAGCATAGCTTCTTATTTTGCCTGCTGAAGCTCTCCTACCATAATTTGGATTTCTAGCTTGTGGGGTTTACCAACGTTTCATTCTTCTATTTCTAAAAGACTCGTCTCTGTGGCACTTTATGAAATACACCATATCTAAAAGACTTAGGTTTCTTTCGCCGTCACCAAAAGGTGCCCTAACTTATTTTTTCATTAGGCGCAAACACTACAATCATCACAGATTGTGCTAGCATGGACTTTCCTAACCCTATTAAGAGCTCAGTTACCCAACTACCAAAAATATTATAGCATTTAATTTTTAAAATGCAATAAAAAAGTCAATAGATAAAAACTATATTTTGTTAAAATTAATTATAAAAGAAAAAATGTTAATAAACACTTTTTTTAATGTCTACTAACATTTTCCAACTTCATAATCTTCTTTTTATTTATTTTCTAATCGCTTTTGAGCATCCTTTAAGGCATCCTTACGTGATAAATCAATTTGACCCTTTTCATTAACCCCAATGCATTTAACAATGATTTCATCATTTAAAGAAACAACATCTTCTGGCTTTTCAACTCTTTCTAAAGCTAACTTAGAAATGTGACAAAGACCTTCTGTACCTTCCCAAAGCTCAACAAATACCCCATATTTTTCAATTCTAACAACCTTACCAGTGTAGATAGCTCCAACTTCAGCCTCTCTAATTGAATTTAAAATATAAGCTAAGCAAGCCTTTGCAGTATCCATATTGGAGTGCATTACATAGATACGACCATCTTGTTCTAAATCAATTTTAACATTGTCAAATTTCTCAATAGTTGCGTTAATAGTCTTACCACCAGCCCCAATAACATCCTTAATCTTATCAGGATTAATCTTATCAGTGACAACTTTAGGAGCATATTCAGAAAGATTAGGCCGAACTTCACTAATAGTTTGAGCCATGTGGTCTAAAATCTCTAAACGACCCTTTTTAGCTTGATATAATGCTTCCTTTAATATTTCGTAGGTAATGCCCTTAATTTTAATATCCATTTGTAAAGCAGTAATACCATCTCTAGTACCAGCAACCTTAAAGTCCATATCACCTAGATGATCTTCTAAGCCTTGAATATCAGTTAGAACAGTATAATGCTCATCATCAGTCATAATTAAACCCATAGCAATACCTGCAACAGGAGCTTTAATAGGAACACCGGCAGCCATTAACGCAAGAGTACCAGAACAAATTGTTGCTTGAGATGATGAACCATTAGATTCTAAAATTTCAGATACAACACGAATAGTATATGGGAATTCTTCTTCAGATGGAATTACATAAGACAAGGCTCTTTCACCTAAAGCCCCATGACCAATTTCTCTTCTACCTGGAGCCCCATAACGTCCTGTTTCACCTACAGAAAAAGCAGGGAAATTATAATGCAACATAAAACGTTTATTAGATTCTTCACCTAAACCATCAATGATTTGACTATCGATTAAAGAACCTAAAGTAACAGTACCTAAGCTCTGAGTTTGGCCTCTTGTAAATAATGCAGAGCCATGAACTCTAGGTAAAACATCAACACGACTAGATAAAGGTCTAATTTCATCGACTTTACGGCCATCTGGACGTACCTTATCAACAGAAATTAAACGTCTAACTTCACTATGTAAAATATCATCTAAGGTATATTGAACATGCTTTAAATATTCTTTCTTAGCTTCTGTATCAAGGACTTTAATCCCACCAACTTCTGTAATAAAGACCTTTTCATCAAAATGAGCTAAGGTTTCTTCATTCACTGCATCAATAGCGGCATATCTTTCAAGCTTATCTTCAATACGAATAGCTTTAATAAGCTTTTCTTCAGAATAAGCCTTTACTTCATTCATAATATCCTTATCAACTTCAAATAATTCAACTTCGACCTTTTCTTTACCACATTGAGCCACAATCTCTTGCTGCCACTGACATAAATTTTGGATTTCAGCATGCCCAAATTTTAAAGCTTCCCACATATCATCTTCACTAACAAAGCGTGCTCCAGCTTCAACCATGTTGATAGCGGTATGAGTACCTGCAACAGTTAAATTAATATCGGATTTTTCTAATTCTTCGGGAGTTGGATTGATGATAAGCTTACCATCTATCTTACCAACAACAACCCCAGCAATTGGCCCTTCAAAAGGAATATCAGATATCATCAAAGCAATTGATGAACCTAACATTGCAGCCATAGCTGTCGAACAGTCAGGATCACTTGATAATACAGTATTTACGACCTGAACCTCATTTCTAAACCCCTCAGCAAATAAAGGTCTAATAGGACGATCGATTAGACGTGATACTAATGTCTCATGCTCAGATGGACGACCCTCACGCCGTAAAAAACCACCAGGAATCTTACCGGCAGCATATAATTTTTCTTGGTATAAAACCATTAATGGAAAAAAGTCAGCGGTTGATGAAACATTATTGGAACAAACTGCTGATAGAACCGTACTTCCTCCATAAGTAACTACACAAGCCCCATTAGCTTGTTTAGCTACTTCGCCTATTTCGACTACAAGCGGACGACCTGCCCAATTGTATTCGAAGCGTTTTACTTCACTCATTTTTTAATCTCCTTAAAATTCTTTCTTTTTTTCTCTATAACATAAATATTATATCATAAATTTACCCAAAATAAACAGAAAAATAAAAAGGTACTAAAAATAGTACCTAATAGCTTTAACGACGAATGCCAAGTTTAACAATAAGTTCTTCGTAAGCCTTTAAATCTTTTTTCTTTAAATAGTCAAGTAAAGCTCTTCTTTGACCAATCTTACACATAAGACCTCGTTTTGAATGGAAATCATGAATGTGAGTTTGGAAATGAATATTTAACTGATTGATTTCTTCAGTTAAAATTGCAACTTGAACTTGAGTAGAACCAGTATCCTTTTCGTTTTTACCATAAAGTTTAACTAATTCTTGCTTTCTTTCTTTTGATAACATTTTCTTTCCTCCATTTTCTAAATTTACGCGTATTTCCTAGTATAAGTTTTGAAGGTAAACTATATACAAAGAAAACGACCTTTTTAATTATAGCATTTTTTCTTAATAAATCAAGAGACTTCTTAATTATTTTGTGAAATTCATATCACTAGATAGTTCATAACACTTCTGTTTATCTCTTTTCATTTGCTCAATTAGTTCTTCTTTTGACCTAAACGCAATTTCTTCTCTAATTCTTTGATGGAAAATGACCTCAATACTAGAACCATAAATGTCAGCATCTAACCCAAAGATATGAACCTCTAAACGTTCTTTTAAAGAAAAGTTGAAAGTTGGATTATTCCCAATGTTGCACATACCATAATAAAATACATGCTCAACCACAACAGTAACAAAATAAACACCACTAGCAGGTAAAAAATAGTTTTTATAATCAATATTAGCCGTTGGAAAACCAATTAAACGACCTTGCTGGGTTCCATATATTACTTTACCTCGAATAGAAAAGGGCCTTCCTAAAAGGCGATTTACCTTTTCAATTTGGCCAAATGATAACAATTCCCGAATATAAGTTGATGAAACTCTTACATCGTCATAAACAAATTTCTTCACCTCATAGAATTCAAATTCCTTCATAAGATCAATAATTGTTCCCTCAGCTTTACGCCCAAATGTAAAGTCATAACCACAAACACATGACTTAATATTAAGCTTCTTCATCCAAATAATGAAATCATCTTTACTAACCTTAGCAACTTCATCGTTAAAATCAACAATAATCAAATAATCAATACCCATTCTAGCAAAAATATCAGCCTTATGCTCCATCGGAGTTATTAGCTTATAATCAGGTATTTTCTTTAAAAAGACAGAAGGATGAGGATAAAAGGTTAAAACTGCTGACTTATAACCATGCCGTTTACATTCCTCAATTAGCTTTTGATGTCCTAAATGAACACCATCAAAATTCCCAATAGCGGCACAAAGAGGCTCACAAATAGCTTCAAAATTTTCTTCTTTGACATTAATTATTTTCATTTTATCGCCTCTTCCTTAAAAATAACAACAGGTTTATAACGCCTAATTTCAAAAGGCTCATAGATAGCAATAACCCGACCTTTATTTTTCACATAAAAAGGTCGATCAGTACTGATTTGCCGCTCATCTAAAACAACCCCATTATAAACCAAATTTGCTTCAAAGTCATTGCATTCATATAACGCAAAATCCTTAAAAATATCCTCAATTAAAATTATATCACTTGCTTTTAAACTATCAAGAGGAATACTATCCGAAACAACAAAATTTCCACTCTTAATCCTTCTTAGGCTCTTCATAGTAGCAAAGCCACCTAAAAGATGTCCCAAATCTCGAGCTAAACTTCGAACATAAAAACCCTTAGAACAAGCAACTTTAATATCAATTTCATAGAAATTATCTACCATTCTTAACGTTGAAATAGGGGTCAATTCATAAATTTTAATTGGTCGCGGAGAAACTTCAATTTGAATATTATTTCTTTCATACTCATAAAGTTTCTTACCCTGAACCTTAATAGCTGAAACCATTGGCGGTATTTGAAAACGACTATCCTTTAATTTTTTTAAAGCTTCTTCGACTGCCACTATTGAAATATCCATAGCTTTTTGCCGAACAATTTTACCTGAAATGTCTAAAGTGCTTGTTTCAAAACCAAAAACAATCGTTGTCTCATAGCATTTATCATGCTCATTTAGATATTTAATAAGCTTAGTAGCATTATCACAGCCAACAACTAATAAACCTGTTGTATCAGGATCTAAAGTGCCTGTATGACCACATTTTTTTAAATTAAACTTTTTTTTAATTCTATTGACAACGGCCTGTGATGTAATTCCTTTAGGCTTGTCCACAAGAAAAAAGCCATCCATTTCTTTCACTTCCTTAAGACATAGGTTAAGCATAAAATATATTTCACCAACAAAATGATAATCAAAACTAGATATCAAAAAAAATTTACTAAAATTAAAATATAAAATACTAATTATAATAGTTTTAAAAACTATATAAGCAATAAATTATTTTCATTGATAAAATAATATCAAAAACAAGTTATATTAAATCTATTAATTATATTTTAAAATATTTATAATTATTAAATCTAGTTACTAATACTAGTTGCTTTTTGAAATATATTCTTCATCACTAACTGTACATATAACTAAAAGACGCCCTTTTTTTAATATAACCTGTCCTAAATCAGCAACTAATTCATTGGAAATGCCAATTATATCATTTTTAACTAAATGATAGTCTGTTAAAGGATATTTAAACCCTTTTAATGTTATAGTTGCCTCTTCTAAAGCCATAAATGAATAAAATTTATAATTATTTTTTTTGACATTAAAGCTACTATTTTGGGAATAAATATGCGAATTATTATCAATGATTTCAATTAACGGATTATTAACTAATAGACTAAGATTAGCTAAAAAATGTTCTATCCGTTTTCCTTGAATACCACCAATAATTGTTATTTTAGTGGCATCTTTACAATATTTAAGAGCCACTAAAGTATCCGTTTCATCCTTTTCAGAAGGTAACTCAAGAAGCCTAAATTGCTTCTTAAGTTCTTCTTTTTCCTCGCTATTAATAGAATCAAAGTCACCCAAAGCTAAATCAATTTTGATTCCTGCTCTTAACGCATCGATAGCGCCTTTATCCACCGCAATGACATATTTGTTCTTATAATCATACTTTTTTAAATCAACATCATGACCAATTATTATTACATATTCCATCTTAATTTTTTTCTTTCAACCAGCTCTTGAGCGAAAAGTAGTCAATATTTCCATCTCTTCTTCCAACTATTTCCCCATTTTTAAGTAAAATATAGGAAGGAATTTTGCTGATATTAAACTCCTTTTTAATATTAGGATAACGCGTTGTATTAATCTTATAAATATTTAAATTAGGAAATTCCAAATTTAGTCGCGTGATTCTATCTGCTAAGACATTGCATTTGGAATTCCATGCTGCATAAAAATAATGTAACCCATCCGTTAGATTTCCCCCACTAAACTCATAAACCACTCTATCCGTCCTTATTTTAATTTGACGACAGTAACACCATTTAAGCCTTCACCTTCTTGACCAAAGCGATAGCTTTTAACAAAAGGACAGTCCTTCAAATATTCCCAAACAGCTTTCCGAACAGCTCCTGTTCCAAAACCATGAATAATTGAGACAGTATCTAAATTACCTAATAGTGCTTGATCAAAATAAGAATCAAGTAAATCCTTAACTTCCTCATAGCGTTTACCTCTTAAATCAAGCGATAAACCAACATGGGACTTAGGTGAATAGCCACTCATTTTAGAGATAGGTTTAGCCTTTTGAATTGGTCTAACAGCCTTGATAAGATCTTTTTTAGCAAAGTTCATTGTAAATTGCCCAAATTGAACTGTATAAACATCCTTTTTAATCTTGGTTATTGTTCCATTTTGTTCATAAGGCTTAATATAGACATAATCACCTATTTCTAAGTTTTCAGCAACTAAGCTTTCAGTATTATCTGTTGCTTTAAGCTCTTTAAGGCGATGCTTCAAATCAGCAAGTTCATGTTCCTTATAGCTAGTTTCAGTCATATTCTTAAGTTCAGCTATTAAATTATTAGCTTCTTCCTTAGCATCTAAAATAATTCGATCAGCCTCTAAAATGGCCTTATTAACAATCTTATCTTTTTCCTTAGCTAATTTTAATCGTTCTTGCGAAAGCTTTTGATTTAAACTATCGTACATTACTATTTTATGCTCTAATTCAACTTCTTGAGCTCTTAAATTAGTAATTTCATCTTCTAATTTAGCCATCATCTTATTAGTTTCAGGATTTGAAACAAAATCTAAATTTTTTCTACTATCAGCAATAATTTCAGCAGGAAGTCCTAAGCGTTTAGCTATTTCAATGGCATTAGAACGACCAGGTACACCTACTAAAAGCCGATAAGTAGGCAATAGTGACTCACTGCTAAATTCAACTGAAGCATTGATGACACCATCTGTATTATAGGCATAATTTTTCAGATCACTATAATGCGTAGTAACAATTAAAAGAGCCCCTTTTTTCTTAAAATATTCGATCATCGCAATTGCTAGGCTACTACCTTCTTTAGGATCAGTTCCACTACCTAGCTCATCTAATAAAATTAAAGATTGAAAGCTGGCCTTATTTAAGATTTCATTCATCTTAATCATGTGAGCTGAAAAGGTTGATAAGGATTGTTCAATTGATTGATTATCATCAATATCCACTAAAATATCCTTAAAGACACTTATGGTCGAGTCCTTATCAGCTGGTATGTGCATACCACATAAGGCCATCAGATGTAGTAGACCAACAGTTTTTATAGCGACTGTTTTACCACCTGTATTAGGTCCTGTTATGACAATTATTTGATAGTTCTTACCTAGTTCAACATCAATCGGAACCACTTTGGTTGGTGACAATAAGGGATGTTTAGCTTTTCGCAAATTAAAGTATTGTTCATCCGTTATATTAGGACTATTATAGTCATTTTCCTTAGCCATTAAAGCCTTAGCATAAATAACATCTAAGCTAGTTAAGGCCTCTAAATTAGCTATTAATTCTTCACTATGAGCACCAACTAAAAGACTTAAATTTTTCAAAATAACCTCAATTTCTTTAGCCTCTTTGGCACATAAGCTATCAATTTGGTTAGCAAGCTCAGCGGTTACTAGTGGTTCTATATAACAAGTAGTATTCGAAGATGATATATCATGAAGGATTCCTTGAAAAGAATTTTTATATTCTATTTTAACAGGAAGACACATCCGATTATTTCTAATAACGATAATATTATCACTAAGCATATTGGCTTTACTAATAACTAATTCATTTAGTTTGCTTCTTAACCGATTATTTAGCGAGGTTATACTCTTCCGAATTGTAAAAAGCTCTCTTGAAGCATTATCATTAACGCGACCATCAGGAGCTATAGCTAAAAGAATATTATTCTTAATTAGAGGAAGATCAATTATTTTATTTACATATTCTTTTAAAGCCTTTAAATCCAGCTTAAGTCCTTCAAGCTGTAAAAAATATTTACTAACATTATTCCCACAATCAATAAGGCTAACAATATTTAAAAGCTCTTGAGCTTGTAAAATTGACCCAATTTGAGCTCTTTTTAAAGCATCTTTAACTTCATAAAGACCACCAAGAGGTACATCAGCTAAACGATTGATAGCTAATAAAGCTTCGGTGGTTTCTTGATTTAAAATTCGCACAGCCTCAATATTAGCTTGTGGTTGAAGGTCTAAAATTTTTGCTTTAGCATAATTAGTCTTAGCATAGGCAGCTAAAAGCTTTAAGACCTTAGTCATTTCTAAAGCTTCATAATCATAAAACATCAATTTTCCTCCTTTCTTTTTAAAAAAAGCGTGCTGATCACGCTTCTTAAATCTCTAAAATACTAACATCATCAACTAATTTAAGATAAGGAACAACAGTAGCACCATAAACATCAGTATCAGGATAGACAAACACCATCTCACATTCATTGATTACCTTTAATAAAGCCCGTGTGTTAGGATATATTATAAAAAGCTTATGCTCTTTTTTTACCTTATTATTTAAATCCAGCCGCATCAAAGACTCAATGCCTTCAACAAATTGCATACCCTCATTATTATCCTTAAAACCCCTTAATTGCCATTTAATCGCATTATTGATGCAGATTTCTTGATTAGAAAAATTATAAATAACCTTAATGTAATAGATATTTTTCTCACTCTCAAAATAAAAATCATAGGTATCTTTTTTGACATATTCTAATTTGTAATTTTCAATTTCTTTTTCCTGACAAGCTCGCCAAAAAATTTTAAAAATATCATTCTTTCGCTTTTTACTTTGATAATTTCGATACACTATAATCGCTACTATGCCAATTATAACTAAAAGTACAACAGGAATAATCCAATAAATCATTTAATCACCCTCTACTAAAATTTAATTATTTATATCACTATTAATAATATCAATAACCTTTTGACCAATCTCTTGGGTTGTTAAAGGTAAATATTCCCCACTAGTAATAGGCTGATGAATAACAATTTCAACCCTAATTCTTCTAAAAAGATTCTTCCGCCCCTTTATTTTGGAAGAACCAATAATTGTAACCGGTAGCAGTAAGGCCTCACTCTTCGTAACAAGCTTATAGGCTCCTGCCCGTAAATTAACCATTTCTTCGGTTTCTCTACTTTTAATTCCACCCTCAGGAAAAATTATATAAGACATTCCTTGTTTAATATTTCTTATACATTCGATAATCGCCTTTGCAGCCTCACGATCATTATCACGATCTAAGGATATACATCCAAAAACAGACTGACATTGCTTAATTACAGGATATTTAAAAAGTGATTTTTTACCAACGGCTGAACAAACTCTCTTTAAAGAATAATAAATTAAAATGGGATCTAAATCCGATTTATGATTTGCATAACAAACAAAGGTCTCATCAGGAACATTTTGTTTACCGATAACTTTAACCTTAACATTCAATAATATTAAAATCATTCCACAAACCTGATGTAAAACATGATGTCTGAATTGGCCTTTAGGATCCGTTCTTTTCCAAACCTGAAATAACCCAATAACAATTATAACAAATGTTAAAAAGGCTAAGATAAGGGAAACTAAAACCCATAAAAAATAAAACCAAAGACTTAAACCCGTATAATAAAAACTATAACAATAAATAGCCGCTAATAATAAAATTAAAAATAATATAATCATAATCTAAGCTCTTTCATAAAGGGTATAATGAACATCTTTTGTTTCCTTATCCCAAATTAATTTAAATTTTTTAAAATCAACTTCCTTAAAATACTTATTACCACTATACTTCCCTTTTATAAACGAAATATATAAGTAATCAGCATAAGGTAAACACAAAGCATAAATAGTTGCTCCACCAACAACCCACAACTCTTCTTGATAATTATCTAAAAAATCTTCAACATCATTAACCACCACCGCATCAGCTAAGACTAAATCCTTATTTAAGGAAGCTACATAAATCTTCCCGTAAGGCAAAGGGCGCTTCTTATAATAACCCTTTAAGGAATAATAAGTTGTATCACCCATAAGCACAGTTTTACCAGCAGTGTGCTCCTTATAATAAATTAAATCCTCCTTGATATGCCATGGTATAACAGCCCCATCACCAATAAGATAATCATCAGTCATAGCCCAGATCAAATTAATCATTAGACAGCCACCTTTCCTTTAATACTCTTATGAGGATCATAACCCACTAATTCAAAATCCTCATATTTAAAATCAAATATTGACTTAACATTAGGATTTATAAGCATCTTAGGTAAAGCTCTAGGCTCTCTTTTAATTTGCTTATTAATTTGTTCTAAATGATTTAAATAAATGTGAGCATCTCCCAGAGTATGCACAAAATCACCTAATTTTAAACCACAAACCTGAGCTATCATCATTGTAAATAAAGCATAGCTTGCAATATTAAAAGGCACCCCTAAAAAAACATCAGCACTTCTTTGATAAAGTTGACATGATAAACGATTATCATTCACATAAAATTGGATAAAACAATGACATGGTGGTAAAGCCATTTCTTTAATTAAAGGAACATTCCAAGCAGAAATTATAAGTCTTCTTGAAGTAGGATTAGTCTTAATTTGCTCAATCAATTCACTTAATTGATCAACCCCTGAAAAATCACGCCATTGCTTACCATAAACTGGCCCTAAATTCCCCCATTTAGCAGCAAAAACAGCATCCTCCTTAATCTTAAGAACAAACTCATCCATTGATTCACCATGATAATCAGCTGATTTTTGGTAGATAGCATAAGGCCAATCATTCCAAATTTTAACATCATTATCAACTAAATATTTGATATTAGTATCGCCAGATATAAACCATAATAATTCATGAATAATACTCTTTAAATGAACACGCTTGGTTGTCAATAATGGAAAGCCAGCATTCAAATCAAAACGCATCTGATAACCAAAATAAGAGATTGTACCTGTCCCTGTTCGATCTTCTTTTTTAGTTCCTTTTTCTAAGATTGTTTTACACAATTCTAAATACTGTCTCATCATTAATCACCTATTTTTAATTATACAAAAAACTGACCTTTTTTGCAACCTTAACCCAAAATAAAAAAGACTCTAAGATTCCTCTTAGAGCCCATTTATTACCATTCTACTACATTACCTTCACTATCATAATACCAATAATATCCACTATCACTAGGTCTATCACTACTATAATAATATCTAGTAGCATATATTAAATCATAATTATCTGAACCTATTCCAATAGATTTCCAATCTTCTATTGTTCCTTTATAATATACTTTATCTAAACTATCACAACTTGAGAAAGCATAATTTCCTATACTTGTTACACTATTAGGTATTGTAACACTTGTTAAACTGCTACAATTAGCAAAAGCAGAATTTCCTATACTTGTTACACTATCTGGAACTGTAATATTTGTTAAACTATCACAATCATAGAAAGCATAGTTATTTATTTCATAATTGTGACCTTCTAAATCATTTGGTAAAGTTACATTACTTTCTTTACCTTTATAAGATAATAAGTAATATTTACCTTCTAAAATTAAATAATCATATAATCCATCTTCTGTTGTTTTAATGAAACTTGGTTCTTCTTTCGTATGAATTATTCTAGCATTTTTTGCTATTATTCCGTAACTATTTGAACCAATAGTAAATTCTAAATTAGAATAATTATATATTTCTACTAATTTAACACAACCATAGAAAGCAAAAGTTCCTATACTTGTTACACTGTTTGGTATCGTAATGCTTGTCAAACTGCTACAATTATAGAAAGCCCTTTCTCCTATACTTGTTACACTATTTGGTATTGTAATGTTTGTCAAACTAATACAACCATAGAAAGTACCATATCCTATACTTGTTACACTGTCTGGTATTGTAACACTTGTTAAACTGCTACAATCCCAGAAAGCCTTTTCTCCTATACTAGTTACACTATCTGGTATTGTAATATTTGTTAAACTACTACAACCATCGAAAGCCCGAAATCCTATACTTGTAACACTATTTGGAATTCTGACTTCTTTAAAATTATTTTTATAAAATGCATAATCATATATTTCATAATTGTGACCTTCTAAATCATTTGGTAAAGTTACATTACTTTCTTTACCTTTATAAGATAATAAGTAATATTTACCTTCTAAAATTATATAATCATATAATCCATCTTCTGTTGTTTTAATGATACTTGGTTCTTCTTGAGTATGAATAACTTTAGCATATTCTGCAATATTTCCATGATCTTCTGAACCAATAGTAAATTCTAAAACAGAATAATTATATATTTCCACTAATTTAAAACAATTTAAGAAAGCATAATTTCCTATAGTTGTTACACTGTCTGGAATTGTGATATTTGTTAAACTGCTACAATGATCAAAAGCATAATTTCCTATAGCTGTTACAGTATTTGGAATTGTAATTGAAGTTACACTATTAAATCCATAAAATTGATAATTGCCTATTTCAGTTATCGTATTAGGTATTTCTATACTGGTTACTTCTTCCCAATCATTATCTTTCTTTAAATAGAAATGATTTGCAAAAAACATTGGGTTGGAATATGAATCTTCAAAACTAATTTTACACCAATCTTCTAGTGTTCCATTATAATATACTTTATCTAAGCTACTACAATACCAGAAAGCCTTTTCTCCTATACTAGTTACACTATCTGGTATTGTAATATTTGTTAAACTACAACCAGAGAAAGTAGATTGTCCTATACTTGTGACACTATTCCCTATTGTCACACTTGTTAAACTGCTACAACCAGAGAAAGCAGATTGTCCTATACTTGTGACACTATTTCCTATTGTTACATTTGTTAAATTACTACAATCTATGAAAGCATTATCTCCTATACTTGTTACACTATCTGGGATTGTAATATTTGTCAAACTGCTACAATTTCTGAAAGCATAATTTCCTATAGTTGTTACACTATTTCCTATTGTTACACTTGTTAAACTGCTGCAATAATCGAAAGCAGAATTTCCTATACTTGTCACACTATCTGGTATTGTAATACTTGTTAAACTTTTACAATCAGTGAAAGCACAATCTCCTATACTCGTTACACTATTACCTATTGTAACACTTGTTAAATTTCTACAATTATAGAAAGCACCATATCCTATACTTGTTACACTATTTGGAATTGTAACGCTCGTTAAACTGCTATAATTCCAGAAAGCAAAACTATAAATAAGCTTCGTAGTTTCAGAAATATTAATTTCCTCTATATCATTGTTTTTAACTTCTACTAATACTAATGTTAAATTTTCTTTATTCCCTAAATATAAGCCATTTTCAAATACATAATATTTTAAACTATCACAACGTGAGAAAGCATCAGCACCTATACTTATTACACTATCTGGGATTGTAATATTTGTTAACTTGTAACAACCAGAGAAAGCAGAATTTCCTATAGCTGTTACAGTATTTGGAATTGTAATTGAAGTTACACTATTAAATCCATAAAATTGATAATTGCCTATTTCAGTTATCGTATTAGGTATTTCTATACTGGTTACTTCTTCCCAATCACTATCTTTCTTCAAATAGAAGTGATCTGCATAACGCATAGGATTGGAGTAATCACTTGCAAAACTAATTTTACACCAATCTTCTATACTCCCATCATAATATACTTTGTCTAAACTATTACAATAATCGAAAGCAGAATTTCCTATACTTGTTACACTATTTGGAATTGTGATATTTGTTAAACTGCTACAATGATCAAAAGCAGAATTGCCTATACTTGTTACAGTATTTGGAAGTGTAATTGAAGTAACATTATTAAATACATGAAATTGATAATCACCTATTACAGTTATAGTATTTGGTATTTCTATACTTGTTACTTCTTCAAAAACACTATCTTTCTTTAAAAAGAAATGTTTTGCATGAGACATAGGATGGGAGTCATAATCTTCAAAACCAATTTGACACCAATCTTCTATAGCTCCATTATAATAGACATTATCTAAGTTGCTGCAATTATAGAATGCATCATCTCCTATAC
>CANQBD010000021.1 GCA_947589245.1 uncultured Anaeroplasmataceae bacterium | reverse complement strand
TTTTAATTTCATAAAAAAATACCCCTAAGTCTTTCTAGATTTTACTCTAGTCCAACTTTAGGGGTACTATACAAAAATATGCTAAGCTTTTTTTAACGTTTTATTTGGCTCCAAAGCACAATAGCGACTTGGGCTGGTATCCCTAAAAGGAATAGTGCCCATATCTGATAGGTAAAATCTAAATAAATAAACTGCAGGAACAAAGCAGTTATTAATGTCCAGTTAAATGTAGTTAAAATATAAAATTTAATTTTTTTCTTTCCCCATATACTATTGAAAACTAGAAGGACTATGCATGAAATTGGTACGCCCCATACAAAAAGTATCCAAAGATTTATTCCATTCATAATTAATGGATAAACGAATCCGATGATAACCATGAACCATACTAATGATATAGAAAGAAGAGTGACAACAATTTTGTTTATTTGGCTTTTACCATCGGTAACATATTCTTGCTTGTCTTCATAATTTCCTTCGTGTGTTAAGTAATCAAGTGTAACACCATAAAGATTACATATCTGATATAAAACCTCAATATCGGGTAATGATTCTCCTTTTTCCCATTTTGATATTGCTTTATCAGAATATTGAAGTATCTCAGCAAGGTCTGCCTGAGTATATTTTTTTAATTTGCGTAATTCAACTAGGTTTTGGCCTATAATCTGTTTTAAATTTTCCATATTATTTATTTTAGCATAAAAAAAACAAAAAAACTAGTCTATAATAATGACTCTACTGTGAGTAGAGTTAATTATTTTAACTCTCGAGAGTTTATAGAATGGTTTAGGACGAAATTTCAGATTAATTATTGTATAATAAAAAAGGTGGTGATACTTTGGATAAAATTATTTATTATAGTGATGAGCTTAATGATGATTTTTTAGGGCTAAAGCGTAATACCATTGTTATTGATGAAAAGTATAAGTATAAAAGAAATTTTATTTGGAATTTTTTTAGTATAATTCTTTATCGAATTATTATGACTCCTATAGCTTTTCTTTATATGAAAATTAAATTTCATTTTAAGATAGTTAATAAAAAAAGTTTGAAAAAGCATCGCAAAGAAGCCTATTTTATGTATGCTAATCATACTTTAGTACCTGCTGATGGTTATATGCCATCCTGTATCTGCTTTCCTAAGCGTGTTATGGTAATAGTTAATGCTGATAATTTAAGTCTGCCCGGAACAAAAAATTTTATGGCAATGATTGGTGGGACACCAATTCCTAATAGACTTAATGGCATGCGGAATTTTATGGCAGCTATTCACCATTATGTTGAAAAGAAAAGAGTTATCATGATTTATCCTGAGGCACATATTTGGCCTTACTACACAGGTATTCGACCATTTAAAGCTACATCCTTTGCTTATCCAATTAAGGAGGATGTTCCTGCTTACTGTTTTACAGTGACATATCAAAAACGCCGGTTTGGTATAAAGATAACAGCATATGTTGATGGACCTTTTTATTATGATAAAAGTGTTTCACCTAAGGAAGCTGGTCAAAAGTTACGTGATGAAATCTATGAAACAATGCTAGAAAGAAGTAAAAATTCTACATATGAAAAAATTAAATATGTGAAAAGAGGGGAATAGTTTATGAAAATATTATTTTATGTTTCACTTGGGATAGTTGTCTTAGCTACAATTTTATTTTTGTTAGCTTATCGCAAAAGAATAGTTTGGTGGTTCACTTGTAGTAAACCTCAAAAAAGAATTGAATATAATCAAAATAATCGGTTGGCTATTGTCATACCGGCTAGAAATGAAGGAAAGACAGTTTTACCTTTAATTGAAAGTCTTAAAACTCAAAATTATAACTATGCTAATTTTGATGTTCATATTGTAGTTAAAGAAGATTCTGATCCCACAATTGATATGGTTAAAGAGCTAATGCCTGAGGCTTTCTTCTATGTTGATAAGGAACAAAAGACTAAGGGACATGCTTTAGATTATTGTTTGAAAGATATATGTAAGAATAAAAAAGGTGAATATGATGCCTTTATTATTATTGATGCTGATTGTTTACTTGATAATAATTTCTTAGGCGAGATGAATAATGCATTAGGTAGTGGCAAGGATGTTTATAATTCAAAGCTAGTTGTAAAGAATTATTTAAATAAGGGTCATAAGTCTAATAGTTGGTCTACTCGTTGTAATGGCTTGATTTGGACTTTAATGTCTGAACTAGGCAATCGTGCCAAATCTGATCGTGGGATTACAACAATGGTTTTAGGAACGGGATTAATGATTAGAGCTAGCCTTGTTGAAAAGTGGAATGGCTGGCCATATCAAAAAACTTTAACTGAGGATATTGAGCTTCAAAGGAGCTGTGCTTTAAATCATTATTCAACTGAATATGTTTCATCTGCCATCTGCTATGTTGAAGAATCTACATCGCTTCATGTCACAAATATTCGTCGTCAGCGCTGGATGAGTGGTGTTGTCCATTGTGATCGTCTTTATGACGATTTACTGAGACGTAATATGAAAACAAAAGAAGATAAACTTAATTTTTATTCTTTCCATTGTTTATATCATGTTTATTGGTATGTTGGATTCTTGTGCTTAGCTACTATCTATTCTTTAGCTATTGCTATTGTTTTAAATTGTGATAATAATCCTTTAATGATTAATTTCTATTGTTTAGCTGTTGGTTCAGTTTTCTTAATTTATTTGGGAATGCTGGCGATGACTATTAGATGTATGGTTGTTGATCGTAAATATTTAAAGATGAATTTTTTGCAAAAAATTTTTATTTGTTTAACTCACCCAATTTATTACATGGGTTATATTGGCATTATGATTAAATGCTTTGCTTTAAAACAAAAAGTTGATTGGAAGAGAATTGAAAGAGTAGAGTTTAAAGAAAGTTCATTTGAAAAGGTAGAATAATTATGAATTTAAGTCAAACTACTAAAGATGTTTTGGTTAAGATTGAAAAGGCCGAAGCTTTAAAGCAATATAATGATCATTTAGATGACATTATAACTCCGGACTACTATGAAGTTGATAAGGATTATCGTTTTGATAAGCCTTGGTATATTAAAATAGGTTATTTTTTCTTGATGCTCTTTATTGTTAGGCCTTATTGTTTTATTGTTAATCATATTTGGTTAAAGGTAAAAGTAACTGGTCAAAAGAATTTAGCTAAAATTAAAGGGGCAGCAATTGTAACTTGCAATCATGTCAATAAACTTGATGCGATAGCTTTGGGGAAAGCCTTAAAAGGCCATAAATGTCATTATACTGTTGCTGAATTTAATAATATGAAATGTCGTTTAGGTACTTACATGCGAGCTTATGGTATTATGCCATTTGCTAGTTCTAATGAAGGTATGAAGAATTTTAATTATCATTTGGAAAAATATTTAAATAAAGGCCATTTTATTACTTTTTTTCCTGAACGTTCTGAATGGTGGTGCTATGAAAAGCCTAGACCTCTTCAGATAGGTGCCTTTCATTATGCAGCAAAGTATAATGTTCCTGTTTTACCTGTGTTCATTACTTTTATAAAAACTGGTAAATTTGATAAACAAGGAATAGAAAAAAGAAAATTTGTAGTTAATATTTTAGAACCAATTTATCCTGATAATAGTTTGGTATTAAAAGATTGTAAAGAACAACTGAAAAATATAAATGAAGAAAGAAATAAAGAATGTTATGAAAATTTCTATCATCGAAAATTAGAATTATAAAAAGTGCCCTAGTGGCATTTTTTTATTTATTCTCATTAGTCCACTTCACAAATGCTAAAATCATGATAAATAATTTACCTATCTTATGCCACAATATAAAAGTAAGAAAAGAGTGAAAAAATGAAAATTTTATTTTATGGTACCAAATCATATGATTTAATTTCCTTTGAACAAGCAATAGGTAATTATCCTGATATGGAAATAAACTTTATTGAAGCTGAACTAGATCAAGATACTGTTTTTCTTTGTCGTGGATATGAGGCTATTTGCATCTTTGTCAATTGTGATTTAAAAAGGAAACTAATTCAAAAACTTGCTAAAGAAGGAATTAAACTCATATTACTAAGATGTGCAGGTTATAACAATGTTGATATAAAAGCTTGTAATGAATATAATATTACAGTTATGCGTGTACCAAATTATTCACCAGAGGCTGTTGCTGAGATGGCAATGGGATTGGCTTTAGCTGTTAATCGAAAAATTCATAAAGCTTATATCAAGGTTAGAGAAAATAATTTTGCTCTTAATGGCTTAACTGGTCTAAACTTTTATGGTAAAACAGCTGGTATTATTGGTACAGGTAAAATTGGTTTGGCGATGGCTAATATATGTCATGGCTTTGGTATGAATGTAATTGCTTATGATAAATATCCTTTGAAAAATCTAAGTAATTTGGAATATGTGACTTTAAATAGACTTTTAAAAGAATCGGATTTAATTTCTCTTCATTGTCCTTTAACTAATGAAACATATCATTTAATTAATGAAGAAACAATTAATAAAATGAAAGAAGGGGTAATTTTAGTAAATACTTCAAGAGGTGGTTTAATCAAGACTGAAGATTTAATTAAAGGTATTAGAGACAAAATTTTTTTTGGTGTTGCTTTAGATGTTTATGAAGAAGAAGGAGATTATGTTTTTGAAAATCTTGAAGATGATATCTTAAAAAAATCTATTACTGCAACCCTTCTTTCTTTTCCTAATGTAATTGTAACATCTCATCAAGGCTTTTTAACGACAGAGGCTTTAGAGGCTATCAGTATGACAACGCTCGATAATGCAAAAAGTTTTTCTATAGGCAAACTAATTGAGGCCAATATAGTAAAATAAAGTTTGATGTTAAAAATAATATTAAGCGTTTAACAACACGCTTTTTATTTTTGTAAAATAAAAAATACTAAGTATTTTGGGACTTTAATTGCTAAATCTTGTTATTTATGGTAAAATAAAATAAATTTTTAAGAATTTTGGTGGATTGCTTATGAACAGAAATGCTAGAATTAAAGCGATGAAAATTTTATATACAATGGAAGTCAGTAATATTTCAGCAAATGCTGCTAAAGATTTTGTTTTGGAAGAAAAACAAGATGAATATGCTAGCAAGCTAGTCGATGGATGTTTAGCTAACTTACTTAAAATTGATTCTTTAATAATGCATAACTTAGTTAATTATACAATTGATCGCCTTAATTTAGTTGATAAAGCTATTATTAGAATAGCTGTATATGAGCTGCTTTGTGGTAAGCCTAAGGAAGTAGTTATTAATGAAGCCTTAGAAATTACTAAAGAATATTCTGATGAAGGAAATCATAAAGCAACTAGCTTTAATAATTCTGTATTAGATAAAATTGCAAAAAGTTTGGAGTAATTATGGAAGAACGCTATTTAACAGTTTCAGCTCTAACTAAATATATAAAATATAAATTTGACCATGACCATAATTTAGAAGAAGTTTTATTAGAAGGTGAAATTTCGAATTTTAAGCATAATTCTCGTGGGCATTTTTATTTTACACTTAAGGATGAATCAGCAGCTATTTCAGTAACGATGTTTTCAACATTTGCTAAAAGTGTTAAATTTGAACCAGCAGATGGTATGAAAGTTTTTGTTAAGGGTAATGTCACAGTTTATGAACCATCAGGAACATATCAAATCAATATCAAGGAAATGAAAAGTGATGGAGTTGGCGACCTATATTTAGCTTTTTTAAAGCTTAAACAGGAATTGGAAAAGGAAGGTTTTTTTGCTACAGAGCATAAATTGAAAATTCCCGCCTTTCCTAAAACAATAGGAGTCATAACTTCACCTACAGGGGCAGCTATTAGAGACATTATTAATACAATTGGTAGACGTTATCCTTTAGCTAAAGTTATTTTATATCCAGCCATTGTTCAAGGTGAAACAGCTAAGGATGATATTATCAAAAATATTCAGTTGGCTAATGAACAAAATTATTGTGATGTTTTAATTGTTGGTCGTGGTGGTGGATCAATAGAAGATCTTTGGGCGTTTAATGAAAGAAGTGTAGCTTTAGCTATTTATGATAGTCACATTCCTATTATTTCAGCAGTTGGTCATGAGATTGACTTTACAATTGCTGACTTTGTAGCTGATTTAAGAGCGGCAACTCCAACTGCGGCTGCTGAGCTTGCTACTCCTTCCTTAGAGGTATTAAGAGGAAATATTGCTTACTATGTGGAAATTATGACTAAGCATATAAAGCAAATATTTGATAATATTAAATATAGTTTAGCTAATATCGATCAGCGCATTGATGCTTTAAATCCTAAGGCTAAGTTAGAACATAAAAAAGAACTTTTAAATAATTATGTTAAACAGTTAAATATTTTAATTAAAGCTGTCTTAGTAACTAAAAAGAATGAATATAAATTGTTAGCTAATCAGCTTGAAGGAGTAAATCCTTTAGCAATTATGAATAAGGGTTACTCAATCACCCGCATTAATGATCAAATTATTACTGATGTTACTAAAGTTAAAGTTGGGGATAGCTTACTTACTCAAATGAAAAATGGTAAGATTAAAAGTCAAATTGTGGAGGTAATCAAAGATGGAAAATAAAAGTTTTGAAGAGAATTTAAAGGAATTAGAAAAGCTTGTTAGGAATCTAGAAGACAAAAATATTTCTTTAGAAGAAGCCGTTAAATGTTACACTGATGGTCTAGAGCTTTCCAAAAAATGTTATGATATATTAAATACTAATGAGCAACTTATTGTAAAAAAAATGACTGAAAGTGGTTTGGTTGATTTCAATACTGATAATGAGAGTAGATAAGTATTTAGTTGAAAAGGGCTTTTTTGATAGTCGAACTAAAGCCCAAGAAGCTTTAAGGTCACAAGCTGTTTTAGTTGATGGAGTGCTCATTGATAAGCCTAATTTTGAAATAAATGAAGCTGTAGAAATTAAGATTATTAAAGAGATTTGTCCTTATGTATCACGAGGTGGTTTGAAACTAAAAGGAGCTATTACGGCTTTTAATATTGATTTTAAAGATAAGGTTGTTTTAGATATTGGTGCTTCAACAGGAGGTTTTACTGATTGTGCATTAAAGGAAGGAGCTAAGCTTGTCTACGCCGTTGATGTAGGAACTAATCAGCTTGCTGCAAGTTTAAGAAATAGAAAAGAAGTAGTAAGTCTTGAACAGACTAATATTTTAGATATTGATTATTTTCCCAAACCAATTGATTATTTGGTTATGGATGTATCATTTGTAAGCATTGAAAAGTTATTACCAGCTCTCAATCGTTTTATTACTGAGGATAATGCATTGATTTGTTTAATAAAACCTCAATTTGAGGTTGGTAAAAGATTTTTAAAAAATGGTATTGTAAAAGATAAAAGGCTTCATTTAGAGGTTCTCCAAAATGTTAGTACAACTTTAGCAAGCTATGGTCTAATTATTTATAAGCTTATTCCTTCACCTATTTTAGGTGGTAGCGGTAATAAGGAATTTTTAGCTTATATTAAGCGAGGGAATAAATCTAATATTAATTTACTAGAAGTAGTAAAGGGGTGAGATAATGCTAAAAAGCCTTGACATCAAAAATTTTGCAATAATTGAAGATTTACATGTTGATTTTACTAGTGGTATGACTGTTTTAACGGGTGAAACAGGGGCTGGTAAGTCTTTAATAATTGATACCATATCTCTTTTATTAGGTCAAAGGGCTGATGGAGATATGATTAGATATGAAGCAAAAAAGGCTTCAATTTTAGGAATTTTTACTTATCAAAATGCTAAGATAGATGATATTTTAGCTAAATATTCTATTCCAATTTTACCTGAAATGAGTATTTATCGGGAAATCATCGATAATAGTCGTAATATTATTAAGATTAATAATACTTTAGTAAGCTTAACTATTTTAAAACAACTAGCTAATCTTTTAGCTGATATTCATGTTCAAAATGATACCTTTAAGTTGTTTAATCAAGAAAATTATTTAGAATTTATTACACCTAATGCTGATTCAAACTATGATAAATTATTTGCTGAATATACTATTAGCTATGCTAATTATTTGGAAGCTTATAAAAATTATAATCGTATTTTAACAGGTCAAAAAGAAGAAGAAAAGCGTTTAGAATTTTTAGAATATGAAAAAACAGAATTATCTAAGCTAGAATTAACTAAGGATATTGATTTAGATTTGAAGGCTTCAATTGCTAAGCTTGAAAATCATGATAAAATTTTTACGGCTTTATCTTCTGCCTATGAGAATTTAGAAAATGAGTTTTTTTCTTTAGATAATATTTATAATTCAGCTAATGCTTTAAAAAGAATTTCTGATTTAGATGAAGGTTACCAAGAATCCTATGAAAAGCTTTTAGATAGTTATTATGTTTTAGATGAAATAAAAAGCAATCTATATAAACAATTAAATAATTTAGATTTTAATCAAGAAGAATTAAATATTCAAAATGAGCGATTAAGTGAAATTGAGAAAATTAAAGCCAAATATAAAATGAGTGTTAATGAGCTTATTGCTTATTTGAATGAAATTAGTTTAAGAATTGAGATGGTTAAGGACTATGATAATGTTTTAAAGGAAGCTAAAGAACTTCTTATAAAAAAATTTGAAGTAGCTAAAATAAAGGCCTTAGCTTTATCAAATTATCGAAAAAAGCTAGCTCAAAATATCGAAATTGGTATCAAAAAGGAATGTTTAGACTTAGATTTAGTTGACACTGAATTTAAAATAGCATTTAAAGAAGTTAATTTGGATAATTATCAGTCTTCAAATATTTTTAAAGAAACGGGTATCGATGAAATTGAATTTTTGATTAGCTTTAATAGAGGTGAACCATTAAGACCCTTACATAAAGTTGCCTCTGGTGGCGAAATGTCTAGAATTATGTTAGCTTTTAAGAGTTATTTTGCTAGCAATGCTAATCTTTCTTTAATGGTTTTTGATGAAATTGATACAGGAGTATCAGGTTCAACAGCTAAGAAGATAGCAGATAAGCTTTCTAATCTTGCCAAATATACTCAAACACTTTGCATAACGCATTTACCACAAGTAGCAGCTGTTGGTGATCAGCATATCAACATTTATAAAGAAGTTGTTAATAATCGAACAACTGTGCATATTAAATATTTAGATTATGCCCAAAGAGTAGAAGAGATTGCAATGATGTTATCTGGTGATAAGCTTTCTTTATATGCTTTAGATCATGCAAAAGCTCTACTTAAGCAAAATTAAAAAGAGGAAATGGCTCCTCTTTTTTTTATATATTGTTAATAAATTTATTAATGGCTACTGCCACTCCTGATTCTTCATTTGTTGCAGTTATATAATTGGCAATCTCCTTGACTTCAGCAAAAGCATTACCCATAGCTACTCCTATACCAGCTTGTTTAATCATTTCTAAATCATTGCCGGCATCACCGATAGCCATTGTTTCACTCATATCAAGCTTTAAATGCTTAGCTAATTCTTTTAATGCTGAGCCTTTATTGGTTTGTTTATTTAAAAACTCTAAAAAGATAGCTGATGATCTTACAACACAGTATTCTTCATAATAATGAGGATTTAATTCTTGCATAGCTTTGGTTATATCACTATCTTTACCTACTATCATACATTTTAAAAATTCTTCATCATCACTAATTTGATTAAAATCAACTATCTTAAATTCAATATTATTGATTTTAACCTCAACATCTGTATATGGATTTGCTACATCAGTTACTAATTCTTCGTTTTTTCTAAAGGCATGGAAATTAAGCTTTAGCCTCTTAGCTTCTTGATATAACTCTTTTACGGTTTTACCAGTTATAGTAGATGCATAAATAGTATCGCCAAACTTAGTATTAAATACTTTAGCTCCGTTATAGCAAATAACATAATCATCACTTTTAAAGAGTTCAAGCTGTTCTAATACTGGAACAACACCATGAATAGGACGGCCTGAGGCAATAACGATTTTACAACCATTTTTTTGAGCCTCCTTAATGGCTTTTTTATTAGTAGCTGAAATATTTTTTTCTTTATCAAAAAGTGTACCATCTAAGTCTATAGTACATAATTTTATCATAAAAATCACCATTGCTATTATAACATAGTTGGCAAAAATTGGGTATATTAATTTAGGCTTATTGTCCAAAATAAATATATGGAGGTGTAAATATGAAGAAAATTATTACTTTTATTGTCCTTTTAATTCTATCTTTAGGTATTTTTAATGCTAGTGCTTATGTATTAGAAAAAGACGATAAGATATATGTTGGTGGTCAATCAATCGGTATTAAGCTTAATTCTGGGGTTATAGTCGTAGGATCTTATGGTATTCTAGATAACGGCAAGGTATATAAGCCTTGGGAAGAGGCAGGAATTACTGAGGGTGATCAAATAATCAGTTTAAATGGTTATGATATTACGGATATTAAAAGTCTTTTAAGAGCTTTGGAAAAAACTAAAAATAAGCAATGCTCCTTAAAATATGTTAGAAATAATACAACTTATGAAACGACGATTACGCCTGTTCTAGCAATTGATACTTACTCATTAGGACTTTATGTTAAAGATAGTATTTTAGGGGTTGGCACATTAACTTACTATATTGAAGAAGCTAATATTTATGGTAGTTTAGGTCATCAAATCACTTCTAAAGATTTTTATAGTGGTGAAATTTATGAAGCGACAGTCAACCAAATAATTAAACCAACTCGTAATGAAGCGGGTGAAAAGAGGGCTACTATTGATGGCAAAAGTATAGGTACAATTGAAAAAAATACTACTACTGGTATTCATGGCTTTAGTAATAAGAATTTTAATACATCCCAAATGGAAGCTTTGGAATTTAAAACGCGTGATGAGATTAATTTAGGTGAAGCTGAAATCTGGACCTGTATTCAGGGTAAAAAGATTGAAAAATTTAAAATCAATATTACTAAACTGGCTAAACAATCTAGTAAAGATATTAAAGGTATTACCTTTGAGGTGACAGATGAAAGATTAATTGAAGAAACGGGAGGAATTATTCAAGGTATGTCCGGTTCTCCAATTGTTCAGGATAATAAAATTATCGGTGCTGTGACCCACGTTTTATTGAGTAATAGTAAAAAAGGTTATGGTATCTATCTAGAATTTATGCTAGAGGATATGGGTGTTCAAATAAATAAATAAGAGGTGGAATAGTCCACCTCTTTAGAATTTTAGACAGTTGTTGCTAATTTGACTATGTAATAGATTAGTACACCAACGGATACTAAAGACATAGAAATAGCTAAGATTAAAATTAAGATATGTCCCCAACGAGAATCAGCAGGGTTCTTATAAACCTTTTTTTGTTCTACCTTTTTTCTGCTTTTATTTTGTGCCATTATCTTCACCTACTTCATCAAAAATGATATAATATTCATATGGAACTATTATATACTATTTTTGATGAAAAAGAAAGGATTTTTTTCGATGCCAAAGCAAAATAACGCAAAAATTATTTTACATGTTGATATGAATGCCTTTTTTTGTTCTGTGGCAAGCCTTTTAAATCCTTACCTTCGTGGCAAGGCTTTTGCTATTGGTAGAGAGAATAGCTATCGAGGAGTAATTTCTTCAGCCAGCTATGAGGCAAGAGCTTTAGGGATTCATTCAGCTATGAGTCAAAAAGAAGCTTATGAGCTGGTTCCTAACCTAATAATCGTATCATTAGATTATTCTAATTATGTTCATTACCATAATCTTTTTTTAAAAATATTAAAAGAGTATTCAAAATTAGTCGAAGTGGCTTCAATTGATGAAGCTTACCTTGATGTAACTGAGCTTTCCAAAACTAGACATCCTCTTGTAATTGCTAAAGAGATTCAAAAAAGAATTTTAAAGGAAGTTGGTTTAAGCTGTTCAATAGGGATTGCTCCAACTTTATTTTTAGCTAAGATGGCCTCAGACATTAAAAAACCTCTTGGTATAACAGTTTTAAGAAAAAGAGAAGTGGATAAAGTATTATATCCTTTATCAGTAAAAGATATTTATGGTATTGGCAAAAAAACTTATCCTACACTAATCGCTAATGCTATTACAACTATAGGTGAATTTATGGATCCTCGTAATAAAGAAAAAATTATTAGTTTAATAGGGGAAAACACTTATAATTATGCACATGAACATATTTTAGGTAACTCATCCAATATTGTTGTACCTGATCGCTATGGTGATGCTGAAAGTATTTCAACATCTCAAACCTTTGATCGTGTTATTAACGATGATACTGAGGTTTTATATGAATTAAGAAAAATGACAAGAGAAGTTTTAGGCCGTTTAAATAAAGAAAATTTATATGCCAAAACTGTCACCCTAACCTTCCGTAATACTGAGTTTAAAACGATAACTAGAAGTAAAACGATGAATGAATATACAAATGAATATAATGCAATATACGATGTTATTGTTGATATTGTAGATGCAAATTATCATTCTGAATCCTTGCGGTTATTAGGTGTGGGCTTATCTAATTTAGTGAATAAGAAAAATTTACCTAAGGAATATAATCTTTTTACCCTAGATGATTTTAATGCTAAAGAGCAAGTGGTTAAACAATTAATAAAGGAATTTCAAGAAAAATATGGTGAGAATGCCTTATTTCAGAATAAAAAATAATCCTTGCTAATTTATTTTAAAAATGATAAGATAACCAAAGGAGGCGATACCTGATGAAATTTGACAATTATGAATTTAAAGATTATTTAGTAAAAGCCTTAAATGATTTAAATTTTGAAGCCTTTACTCCTGTCCAAAAACAAGTTTTTGATGCGCTAAAGTCAACTAAAAATATCATTGCCAAATCTAAAACAGGTAGTGGTAAAACGCATGCCTTTTTGCTTCCTATATTAGAAGCATTAGATGAAGATGTCAAAGGTGTTTTTGCAACGATTGTTTCACCTACAAAAGAGTTAGCTTTTCAAATCTATAAAATGGCTCAGCATCTAGCTTCCTTTTGTAGTAAATCAATTGACATTAAATTATATTGTGGTGGAACCGATCGTTTAAGAGAGATAGCAAAGCTTAAGAACAGTAATCCTCAAATTGTAATTGGCACGCCAGGTAAAATAAAGGATTTAGCCATTACTGAAAATGTCTTAAAAATTTATACTTCTAAATTTTTTGTTGTTGATGAAATGGATATGGCTTTAGCCGGTGGTTATGAAGAAGATTTAGATGCGATAGCAGCTATCCTAAAGGATTCTAAAACCCTTTTCTTTTCGGCTACAATGGCTGACAATATTCTTCATTTTGCTAAAAAGTATTTAACTAATCCCCAAATTATCGATATCAATAACACTAATGATAATAAAATTACACATATTTGGATTCCTTTAAAGCATAAAGAACGTTTAGACGTGCTAAAACAATTGCTTAAAACTATAAATCCTTACTTTGCAATTATCTTTGTTAATAAGAAGGAGACGGTTAGTGAAGTAGCTTCTTCTTTATTACAGGCTGGTTATTTTGTTGGTACTATGCATGGTGATTTATCACCAAGAGAAAGAAGAAGAGTTTTAATTGATGCTAAAAATCTTAAATACCAATTTTTAGTTGCTACTGACTTAGCAGCACGGGGTATCGATATTGCTGGTGTTAGCCATATCATCAACTATGAATTACCTTATGATTATGAATTTTATCTACATCGTAGTGGTAGAACTGGTAGAATGTTCAATGATGGTATAGTCTATTCTTTTTATACTGATGTTGATGATTCATATTTAGATAATTTAGCAAAAAAGCACATTAAACCTCAATACTTTGAATTCAAGAATGGTGAACTTGTTGCTTATAAAGGTCGAGCAACTCGTGAACAAAGAGTTAAGCCTGAGAGTGAATTTGAAAAACAGGCTGCCAAGTATGTTCCTTTACCCAAAAAGGTTAAACCTGGCTATAAGAAAAAAAGACAAGCGCAAATTGCTTTACTTGCTGAGCGTTTAAAACATAATTCAAAGAAAAAAAGAACAAAATAAAGGGACTATGGAAAACCTAGCTTTTAAAAAAGTAAGTTTTTCCATAATCCCTTTTTGTTTTCACTTTAAAGTTTCACCTGATTTAATATGCTTTTCATTAATTGTTTTAGGATTTGTAGAAGAGAAAATTCTAACATTTCTTTCAACAACTAAGTCTTCTGGTAAAATAAGTTTTTTACCAATAACATTTAAACCACTTGATAAGTATTTAGGCTTATCCTTGTTAGGAGTAAAGTCCTTACCAGTACCGATAACAGAATTGTTACTAATAACTGTTTCCTTATCAATAATTGTCTTTTCAATGTAGCAGTTCTTACCAATCTTAACATCATTTAAGATAACAGAATCTTTAATAACTGTTCCTTCACCTACTACTACACCAGGAGAGAGAACTGAATGATGAATTTTTCCATCAATTCGACAACCATTAGAAATTAAAGAATTATTAATTTCAGCCTTATCACCAACTCTTACTGGTGGTAAGTCTTCAGATTTAGTATAAATCTTCCAAGATGGGTCATATAAATCTAAAGCACATTCACCACATAATTCTAGGTTAGTCTCTAGATAAGAATCATAAGTTCCTACATCCATCCAATAATCATAAAATTCATACGCATAAACATTTTTGTTTTCAATCATATCAGGTATGATATGGGTACCAAAGTCTAAATCAACAATGTCAGGATGAGCTTCAATAGCATCAATTAGGGCTTGAGTAGAGAAAACATAGATACCCATTGACGCCTTATTTGATTTTGGTTGAGCTGGCTTTTCCACAAATTTATTAATCTTAAGGTTGGAATCAGTCTCTAATACACCAAAACGAGATGCTTCTTCAAGAGGAACAATCTTAGCAGCGATTGTTAAGTCAGCTCCTGTTTGTTTGTGTTGCTCAATCATCTTTGAGTAATCCATCTTATAGATGTGGTCACCAGAAAGGATTAGAACATACTTTGATGCATAACGTTTAACGAATTCAAGATTTTTTCTAATTGCATCAGCAGTACCTTCATACCAAGAGTTATTTGGTTGAAGAAGTGTTACAAATGAATCACGACGGTCTAAATCCCATGGCTTACCAACACCGATATGTTCATTTAATGAAAGTGGTAGATATTGGGTTAAAATACCAATTTGGAAAATACCAGAATTACAGCAATTTGATAATGCGAAGTCAATAATTCTAAATTTTCCAGCAAATGGAACAGCTGGTTTACTGCGTCTTTCTGATAAAATGTCTAGACGAGAACCACGTCCACCCGCTAAAATTAATGCTAAAGTTTCCATAAATTTTACCCTCCTGTACTATAGCGTTATTTTTTTATAAAGTTCTAGATATTGATTAGCTGAAGAAGACCAGCTATAATCTTTTTCCATAGCTTGTTTAACTAATTTATTAAAGGCTTTTTTATTATTGTTATAGGTATTAATTGCAATGAACATTACATCCTTAAGTTCAATAGGATTAAAGTTGGCAAAGCTAAAACCTGTACCTTCACCATTAAACTCATTATAGGGGATAACTGTATCCTTTAGACCACCAGTCTCTCTTACAAGTGGAAGAGTACCATAGCGCATTGCAATCATTTGACCTAAGCCACATGGTTCAAATTTAGATGGCATTAAGAAAATATCACAGCCAGCATAAATTTTTTGAGCTACAGGATCAGAATATCCAATATAGCACTTAAAACGGTCAGGATATTTACTTTCCATATAACGAAAGAAGTCTTCATATTTACTATCACCTGATCCCATTAAAATAAATTTGGCATTACTATAATTGATAACATCCTCAATTATAGGCATTAATAATTCAATACCCTTTTGTTCTACTAGCCGTGATACTAAGCCAAATAGTGGTACATCATCAGTTGCTAAACCAAATTCCTTAAGTAAAGCCATTTTATTTTCCTTTTTACCCTTTAAAGCGTTAGCTATACTATAATTTGCATAAATGTTCTTATCGGTTTCAGGATTATATTTGACAACATCAATGCCGTTAATGATACCATAGAAGTCAAAATATCTTAAACCCAAAATATTATTTAGGCGATAACCATAATAATCAGTTAAAACCTCATCCTTATAGGTGGCTGAAACAGTTGTTACTAGATTAGATTCCAAAATACCAGCTTTCATGAAATTAATGCAATTATCAAATTCAAGACTTGATGAATAAGGCATGAATAAAATTCGCATCATATCTAAGGGGAAATTACCTTGATATTGGATATTGTGAATACTATAAACTGTTTTAATTCGACTGTATTCTGGATAATAATGATAATTGGCCTTGATAATGTAAGGAATAAGACCTGTTTGCCAATCATTAAGATGCATAATATCAGGGAAAAATTCAATAACCTTTAAGGCTTCTAATACTGCAAAGTTGAAGAAGGCAAATCGTTCACCATCATCGCCATAGCCATATAAGCCATCACGATTAAAATAACGATCTGAATCTATGAAATAAAATGTTACACCATCGGCTTCATCTTCAAATACACCGACATATTCCATTCTTTCATTGATTCTAACATAAGCATAACCCTTGTATGTGCCGATACCTTTTTCCTTAATTTTCTTATAATAAGGCATAATTACACGTGCATCACAACCTTTTTCTTTAAGAGCTTTAGGTAAAGCTCCTATAACATCTGCTAAACCGCCTGTTTTAGCATATGGTGCGCTTTCACTTGCACAAAATAAAACTCTCATTTGTCACCTCTATATTAAAATATAATATTCATATTAATATTTTACCATAGGTAAAGCGTTTTCTCAAGAACTTTCAATCAGAAAAAAATAAATTATTTAACTAAATCAACTTGCTAATTAAATGTAGTTTTGGTATAATAAATTACGCTTATGTTTTTAATTAATTAAATTCTTAAAGAAAGGATTTTTATATATGGCTAGAGTTGGTAGAAAAAATAAAAGTAAATTCGTTTTATGTAAGGAACTAATTATTTTAGTTGTTGTTTTAGTGGCTATGATAATTACAACTATTTGTTTATCCTTACCTTCATCAAGCGAAAAGGAATTAGCAGAATTTAATGATGTAATTACTGAATATAATACGGCAAATGGTACATCTTATGCTACTTTAGATGAAGATAATGTATTTAAAATGGCTAGTCTTGATGATGTAACTAACGCCATTAATGATTCTAAAGGTTCAGAAGAAGAGCCTAAATATGCTTATATTTTATATGGCAGCATATCAAATAGTACAGTTATCCAATATTTAAGTACTATTAATACTGAAGCTAAAAATCGTGAGATTTCAACTGTATTATTATATTCTTCAGCCAAAGTTGATGAACAAGAAGATAAGGATGATGAAGAATTCTTATCTAGTCTTCATCGAGATGAAGAAGTATTTAATAAGGATGTTTTAGATGGTGTTGATGAAGTTGATTTATTAAATGTTCCAGCTTTACTTGTTTATAAGAATGGCGAACTTGTTTTTAACTCAGAAACAATCATTGCTGATGGTTCATATAATTGGAATATTGCTATTAGTAAAGCATTTGCGTTATAATTAATATTAAATTAAAGATATATTTAAACTGAGATTTATTCTCAGTTTTTATCTTGTTAATGGAGTGATATTATGATTGAACAAATTAAAAATGATATCAAAAAAACCCTAGAGGCGTATTATTTAAAGACATATAATAAAGAGATTGATATTGTTGTTGAAGAACCAAAAAATGCTTCATTAGGTGATATTTCTATTCCTATGTTTAGCGTTGTTAAAACTTTAAGAAAACCAATGCCTGATATTATCGAAGAGGCAATGCCTATTATCAAGGCTTCCTCTGATGTTATTTTAAGCTTAAGTAATGTGGGAGCTTTTATCAATCTTATTATCGATAAAAAGCTTTTAGCTAAAAATGTTATTAAAGAAGTTTTAATTGCGGATACTAATTATGGTAGTTCTGATATTGGTGCTAATCAAAAGGTGGTTTTAGATTATTCATCTCCTAATATTGCCAAAAGCTTTAGTGTCGGTCACCTTCGGTCAACTATGATTGGTAATTCTTTAAATTTAATATTAAAGAAATGTGGCTATGACACGTTTTCTATCAATTATTTAGGTGACTGGGGAACCCAATTTGGCAAGATGATTGTTGCTTATAAAAAATGGGGTAATTTAGCTAAAATAAAAGAAGACCCAATCAATGAATTAACAGCACTTTATGTTCGATTTCATGAAGAAGCTAAGGATGATCCAACTTTAGATGAGGAGGCTAGAAAGGCTTTTAAAAAGATGGAGAATCGTGATCCTGAATATTTAGAATTATGGCGTTGGATTAGAGAGGAATCTTTAAAGGAATCTGCTCAAATTTATGATTTATTAGGCATTAAATTTGATTCCTATAATGGTGAAGCCTTCTACAATGATAAAATGGATCAAATTGTGGAGGAGCTAGAAAATAAAGGTTTACTAAAAGATGATCAAGGTGCTAAGATTGTTGATTTAGGTGAAGATATGCCACCTGCTCTTATTAAGCGTAGTGATGGTGGTTCTCTATATATTACTCGTGATTTAGCGGCTTTATTTTACCGCAAAAACAACTATCACTTTGATCGTATATTATATGTGGTTGGTAATGAACAAAAGCTTCATTTTAATCAATTAAAAAGATTAGTTACTAAAATGGGTTATGATTTTGCTGACCAAATCGAACATGTTAATTTTGGTTTATATTTAACTAATGGTAAGAAGATGTCAACCCGTCAAGGTGGGGTTGTAAAGCTATATGATGTTTTAATGAAGGCTATTTCCTTAGCCTATGATTTAATAACAATAAAGAGTCCAAATTTAGCTAATAAAGAAGAAATAGCCAAAGCTGTCGGGATTGCTGCAATTGTTTTTGGTGATTTGAAAAATTCACGTTGGTTAGATGCTGAATTTGATTTAGAACAATCTGTAAAATTTGAAGGTCAAACAGGTCCATATCTTCAATATACTAGTGTTAGAATTGCCTCAATTTTAAAGGATAGAACCTTTGATATTGCTAAATGTGATATTGATGTATTTGAAAAGCCTCACTATTTTGATTTAGTTAGGCAGATTGCTTCCTTTAAAGATACTATTGAAAAGGCAGCCATGGAGTGTGCTCCTAGTTTAATTGCTCGCTATTTACTTAGCTTGGCTCAAAGTTTTAATAAGTTTTATTCTTTAGAGAAAATTAATGCTTTAAATGAAAATGTTAGAAATTCTAACTTTGCTCTAGCAAAAGCTATTAGAATAGTCATCAACGAAGGTTTAAGACTATTAGGTATAAGCTATGTTGATGAAATGTAGTTTTTACTTGCAAAAGACCAGATAATTATGTAAAATATTTACAAATGACTCATAGACTATTTGAAAGGTGCTTAGGAGACTGATTATGAGAATTGGATTATTTACTGATCAATACTATCCAAACATAAGTGGTGTAGTTACATCTATAACAATGTTATACGAAGGTCTTACTAATTTAGGACATGAGGTTTTTGTTTTTACTAGCTATGATGAAAAATTTAGTGATGTAGAAGAATTAAAAAATAGTCATGTTATTAATTTACCAGGGAAACCTTATCCTTTTAAAGGTTTAAAAGATTATCGTTATACACCACATCGTAAGTCTTTGGTCAAAGTAATTAAACCTTATAATTTAGATATTATCCATGTTCATACTGAATTTAATATTGCTAAAATTGCCATAATAGCCAGTAAAAAACTTCATATTCCAATTGTTCATACTCTACATACTTTGTATGAAGATTATTTAGAATATGTCTCACCTTTCTTTGATAAGTATTTTCATAATATAATGTTTAGAACTTTAGCTAAAATGTTTGTTGGTACTATATCTAAAGCATCCATAATCGATATTGTTCCTACTTTAAAGGTTAAAGAACTTGCCAAACATTACTATATGAAAGGTGACATTAGAATTGTTCCAACCGGAATTGAGCTTCATCGTTTCAATAGCAGTAATTTTACTGACACTCAAAAAGAAGATTTAAAAAAACGCTTAGGAATCAGTAAAGATAAATTTATTTTTGCCTATGTTGGTAGAACTTCGAGTGAAAAGAATATTGAAATAATTATTGAAGCTTATTCTAAATTAAGTAATCGTGATAATTGTGTTCTTTTAATAGTTGGTGGAGGACCAGAATTAGAAAATTTAAAAAAAGTAGCTAAAAATTATAATGTTTATAATGATATGATATTTACAGGATTTATTGATAATATTGATATACCAATTTATTATCAGATAGTAGATATTTTTGTTAACGCATCTAAATCGGAAACTCAAGGCCTAACCTATATTGAATCTTTAGCCTCATCCTTACCACTTTTAGTTCAAAAAGATGATTGTATAACTGAAGTTGTAGAAGATTA
Organism: uncultured Anaeroplasmataceae bacterium; assembly: GCA_947589245.1. Classification (GTDB taxonomy): domain Bacteria; phylum Bacillota_I; class Bacilli_A; order Acholeplasmatales; family Anaeroplasmataceae; genus Pelethenecus. The sequence goes on along the minus strand of CANQBD010000021.1, from coordinate 6,156 downwards.
TTATAATGGAATTTATTTTGATGGTGTTGAAGAATTAAAAACTAAAATGGAAGAAATCCAAAAGGTTCCTGAAACCTTAAAAAGTATCAAGGCTAATACTCGTAAATCAGTGCAAAAATATTCTAAAGAGCATTATGCTAAAAGTATTGCTAATATCTATCAAGAAGCAATTGCAAAATATAATAATAAAAAGGGTAAATAATTACCCTTATATCTGGGGGAGTGATGAAATGGTAGACATAGTTGACTCAAAATCAACCGCCCTTAAAGCGTGTGGGTTCGAATCCCATCTCCCCTACCAACGGCATTCCTAACAGATTGATACAATGTGTCAGTCTGTTTTTTATAGAGTTCGACTCTCAACGTCTATATGTTTTTAAAGAAAATTAGGTCTTAGGAAGTGCAGAAGTTGCATTTTTCTATGACCTTTTTTTGATGCGTTAAATCAGGGTGGCGACGATAGGTGACGATAGGAGACGATAGATGACGAAAGGTGACGATAGGAGACGATAGATGACGAAAGGTGACGAAAGACGACGATAGGGGACGAAAGTTTTTTTGAAACTATATTGAGCTATATCCATGAAAAACAATATATAAGTATAGCAAATGCAATATTTCAAAAAAAGTTCGAGATGTTGAACTAAAACATGTCAAATCTTAGGGAATATTAATCCAATTAGTGTCAATATCTTTTGGAAAACGTCAGTCAGAAAACTAGACTTATAAATTGTATTATGATATAATAAATTAACACTAGTTAACACCTTGCCTTCTCCGCTTTTATGCTGGGGGTAACATTATAATGTTATATCCTTTTGGATCTAGGTGGAGCATCTAGGTCCATTTTTTCGTGAAAGAGGGTATAACAAAATGAAAAAAATCTTTTCCTTATTATTGGGACTATTAACTTGTTTTAGTTTGACTGCTTGTGATCTTTCTTTTAATAAAGACGGCGGCGAAGTTGTAGCAAACTTAACCAAACTGCCTACTCCAACTCTTACCGAAATTGTCGATAAATATGTTTATTGGGAAGAAGTGCCAAACGCCAGTTCGTATGTGATAAAAATAAACAATCATCAGGAAAACGCAGGGAACAATCTTAAATATAGCATTTCTTCTGTTATGGACGGACGAATTGACTACGATGTACCAACAGAATTGCACATTTATGTAAAAGCCAAAGGCAACCAAATAATGTATTCCGATTCTGAATGGTCAACTGAGAAAACCTATATTTATACTAAAAGAGGTAATAGCAACACAAATGATCCGATTGAAAAAACTGTTCTAGATACGCCAGTGTTTTCGTATGACGAGAGGAATAATGTACTTGAATGGTTGCATGTAAATGGTGCTGATGGCTATGAAATGCGTATTAATGAATCTTCTATTGTACTTCCATTAATGACCAAGTGTGAATATAGACCAAATGTTGAAACTGATATAGATTTTACTTTCACAATGAGAGCTCTTGCTCCTGAAAATAGTGCAAATTATGTTGATTCAAACTGGACTCGTTCCACTGTTTTAAAATATAAACCTTTGAATGAAGAAAAAGTAACTAATCAGGAAGCTGTTACAAAGGCTCAAGAATTAAGAATTGGTTATGCCTATAATTTTGTAGATGATGAATATTTTGATGTAACAAAGTCATCTGCAAACTCAGTCATTGATTTAAAAACTTTATTCCAGAATTCTTCTTTGAGTGTTCAACCATCAACTTATACAAAATCAGATAGCATATACAAAGAAGCAATAAGTGATTTTCAAACAAGTGTTGCAGCATCATTAAACTCCGAAGTTTCAGCTGGTGGGACATTTGATATCTTCTCTGCAAATGTGTCAGCTGGTTTAAAAACTTCAACAAGTATTGATTTTAGTAGTTATGGCAAATCAGGATTTCTAAATTGTTATTCATATGCTGAATATAAAAATTATCAAGTAGTAGATTTTGGCAATTCTGCAGACTTGTCTAGCATTTTCACTGATAGTTTTAAAGCATTGATAAATAAAGAAGGGGCTTATTCTTCACTATCAAATGAACAAATTGTAGATTACATTTTTAATAATTATGGTACACATTTAATTTTAGGAGTTAAGACAGGTGGTAGATTGGATTATTATTACAGTTTTGCTACTAATAACACTAGAGTAGCAACTGATTTTAAAAATGAAATCTATGCAAATGCATCTGGTGGTGTAGCTGGAATAATATCAGCATCAACAAATAATTCCTTAAGCACCGAATTAAGTATGTCTTTAAGCAAAGGTGATACTGAGAATCGTTCAAGTTTTGTGATCTACGGAGGAAGTACTGATGGAATAGCAGCTTCTAATATTGGCGAAAAATTCATTTCATGGTCTGCCTCAATAAACGAAGAAAACGCAAGAAGTATAGGTGTTTCAAGAAAGGGTATTATTTATTTGCCTACGCTAATATCATATCTAGATCCAAATCTTGGAAATTTACTTGATACTTTGATTAAAACAAAAGCTGATGATGCATATCAAAAACTTGTTAATCAATTCAAAAATGCTGATACCTTTATTGATACAGGTGAGGAACCATTGTTAGATGATTTGATTGTTTATGATGCTACAATTAGACAAGGCGAATATAAGGTAGCAGGTAGTGGTAAAACATGTAGTACATCGTTTACTTTGAATCAGTCAATCTCTGACTTAAGTCGCATGGGATATAATAAAATACGTTTGAATATAGATTATCAATTGAGAGAACAAGATGATTGTTATATTTATGTAAATCTTTATGATGAAAACAACAAATCATTATATTACCGACGAGTTGAGCATGGTGGTAGCTCTGTGAATCGTAGTTATGCAAGTTATACGATTGAATTAGAACTTGATTTAGATAGTCTTCCAAGCAATAAATTTATAATAGAATTTAAAGCAGAAAATAAATTGTTTAAAGATTTTTATGTTGGAACAGTGACAGGCAAAGTTATAGCTATTCAAACAAAAGAAGAATAAGAATTTGCAGGAGCGGATTATTGTTGTTTTTAAGACAATCAAATCTGCTCCTTATTATTTTAGATATTTGCTTTTGCTTTTACGAGGGGTACGAAAGGGTACGAAAAGTAGGCTAGGGTATGAAGGAGTACGAAATTGTATTAAATGTTATGTTTCAAGACATATTGAAAGAACCAGATTGATACAATGTGTCAGTCTGTTTTTTATAGAGTTCGACTCTCAACGTCTATATGTTTTTAAAGAAAAATAGGTCTTAGGAAGTGCAGTATTGCATTTTTCTTAAGACCTTTTTTTGATGTATTTAACTTGGAAGAAATTTTTGATATTAACTTATTTGTTGTGGTATGCAGGCAATGATTATTTCAACAACAAATAACATATCATCTTGACAATCACGATTAATCCACTCATTTACAATTGCTGTTATGCCAGATAAATAAAACTTTGACATATAGTTCATTATTAAATCATTGTCAACACCCATTCTAATAAAGACAGGTTTCAAAACATATTCAAATAAATCACCATAAGCTTCATCGACATTGAAAGTAGAAAGATTAGATAAATAAGTTTTAAAAAGTTTTTTATGTTTTTTTACATATTCTAAATAGGGAATTAGATATTTAGGTGATATGAAAAGAAACTCTTCACTATTATTTTTTGAAAAGTCAGGGAACTCAATAGAATAATTATTAAAATAAAGAGTAAAATCTTTCATAATTTCTTTTTGTGTTTCTTTTAATAAATCACTGGTATTTAAATAATGATCATAAAATGTTGATCGATTAACATTTGCTTCTCTACAAATTTCTGATACGCTAATATCTAAAAAATCTTTTGTTTCTAAAAGTTTTAACATAGCCTTATCCATTTTAATAGCTGTATTTTGATATTTGACTTCGGATTTTCCCATAATTACTCCTTGTATAACGTTTTGAATAATAATATTGTTGTGAAAACAACACATGTTTGATTTATTGTCGGGTAAATCACAAACAAATTATACTATAATATTAGTGTAAAATCAACAAATGTGGTTTTGAAAGGAGAAACAATGAACGCAATAGAAATTAAGAATTTAACAAAAAGTTTTCGTGGTTTGTATGCACTTGATGATTTTCACATGACTGTACCTGTTGGTGCAATTTATGGATTTATAGGTGAAAATGGCTCTGGTAAATCAACAACTGAAAAATGTATTTGTGGTCACTTAGTACCAAATAAGGGTGAAATCAAATTATTTGGTAAAGATTATACTGATCCAGGTGTAAGAGCAAAAGTAGGTGCCTTAATTGAAAATGCTGGATGTTTTTCTAGTTCTAGCATTTATGCTAATTTAAAGATGCAAGCACTAAATTTAGGAATTGAAAATATTGATGAAGAAATTTATCGTGTTTTAAAGATTGTGAAAATGGAAGAACAAATTAAACTTCCATTTAAAAAATGTTCATTAGGCATGAAACAAAGAGTTGGTATTGCCATGGCATTACTGGGGAATCCACTTTTACTTATTTTAGATGAGCCGATTAATGGCCTAGATACCGATGGTATGAAATTGATGCGGGAAATTTTAGTGGATATTACTAAAAATTATCATTGTACAGTTTTAATATCTTCCCATATTTTAGGTGAACTTGAAAAAATAGCGACTCATTATGGAATAATTAGACAAGGTAAAATGATTCAAGAAATTTCCGCAAAAGAAATGGAAGCAAGAAATCATACTTATATTGAAGTTGAAACGAATAATAATAAAGAAGCTTATAATATTTTAAAAAAACATTTTAATGATGTTAAGTTAGATAATAATTTAAAAATCTATGATGAAGATGATACAGAAAAAGTGATGAATATTTTACTTTCAAATCATTTTGAAGTAAGTAAGATGATTCAAAACAAAATTGGTTTAGAAGAATATTATATTGAATTAATGAGTAAGGAGGTAAATAAATAATGGAAAAAGAAATCACTTTAGAATTTGCACAACCATCTTTTTTTAAAAGAATTAAAGGAATGTTAAGTGTTGATTTTTATCGTTTATTTCATACGCCTTTATTTTATATCTTTTTATTTATCGCTGCGATTATTCCAGCTTTAGTTTCTATGGGATCGATGGGGGATACGAATGAAACAGCAGGAATGTTTACGAATGCTTGGCAAATCATAGCTGCCGATAAACCCTTATATGTTATAAGTAATATTGGTGAGTATGCCAATATGAATATGGTCTTTATTTTTGGGGGAATTATGGTTTCCATCTTTATTGGACATGATTACCATAGTGGTTATGTAAAACAATTATTTACAACTCATTCCAAAAAACAAGATTATATGATGTCTAAGACCATTATTAGTGCTTTTTCAATGATGTGCATGTGTATAACTTATCTTATTGGTGGCGCTCTTTCAGGTGCTTTTACAGGTCTTCCATTTACCATAAATGTTGGTTCACTTATTTTAGCCATTTTAGGCAAGATGATTATGAGTTTAGGGTGGGCAAGTTTATACACTTTTATTAACATTATTTTTAGAAGAAAATTTGGTATTTCTATTGTTTTATGTTTTGTTCTTGGAACAGGTATTCCTGTCATTGGTGCGGCTTCACTAGTAGGAAATTCATCTATTTTAAATATCTTTTTATATGGTTCATCTGTGAATGCTTGTTTATCATCAAATATCATCAATTTAATTACTTGTCTTGGTATAAGTCTAGTTTGGGCTGTTATTTATAACATAGTTGGAACCTTAGTGTTATCAAAAAGAGATTGTTATTAAGGAGTAAATAATTATGAATGCAATTGAAATTAGAAATTTAACCAAAAATTATGGAGAAAAACAAGCTTTATCAAATTTAAATATGACGGTTCCGATTAATGCAATTTATGGTTTTATTGGTGAAAATGGTTCTGGTAAATCCACAACAGAAAAACTCATATGTGGACTCATTAGACCCAATAGCGGGGAAATAAAATTATTTGATAAAGATTATCATGATCAGGAAATTAGGTCACAAATAGGTGTTTTAATTGAAAGTCCAGGATGCTTTCCTAATATCAGTGTTTGGGATAATATGAAAATCCAGGCTGCTAATCTTGGTATTAAAAATGAAAATGAAGAAATTAGAAGAGTCTTAAAAATTGTAAGAATGGAAGGATCAGC
>CANQBD010000020.1 GCA_947589245.1 uncultured Anaeroplasmataceae bacterium | reverse complement strand
CTCAAATTGTATCAAAAAGGTGCCTTTTAAAGCAAAAAGAAGCCGTTAGAAACTTTTTAGTTTCTTAACAGCCCCTTCTTTTAAAAATTATTATCTTAAGCAAAAATACCAACTTGAGCACAAATAAAGATAATTATAAACAAAGTAAAGGCGGAAACAGCACTCGTCCAAACCACAATTTGTCCAGCAAGTTCTTCATCTTGACCCATCTGTGCTGCCATTGGAACACTCGATACTGCAATAGGAGTTGCAAATAAAGCAATTAAAATGGCAAATTGCGTGGAGCCTCTAAAGCCAATTGCATAGGCAATCAATAAAAATACTAAAGGAGTAATAACTAATCGCAAAATTACCGAAACTGTAAGTTGGCGCCATAAAGACTTAACGGCAGTAAATTCAAAACGACCGCCTAAAACAATTAAAGCCAGTGGTGTTGAAACCTTACCTAAGGAAGATATTGTATCAGGAATAAATTGCATATAATCATTTAAAAAGCCTGAAACATCACCACCATTAGCATTAATAAGCATATTAATACCACAAACAACTAAACCACAAGCTACACCAATAATTAGAGGATTTTTAATGATATTCAGCAATACCTCTTTTACTGAGACCTTATCCCCCTCATCATTACTATAAAGACTTAAAGCAATAACTGCCAGCATATTAAATAAAGGAACACTGACCGCTGCTACTACAGAAGCTTCAGCTTGAGCCTCCGCTCCACCAAGCATGGCCGCAAGGGGAATACCAATTATTGCATAATTAGAGCGAAAAGCTGCTTGGAGAATAACACCTTTTTGTTTTCGGTCTTTAAAAAAGATAACAATAATCATACCTATAAAGAAAAGAACTATAATAGCAAGTGCCGAAAAACCGACAAAGCCCCAATTAATTTCGCTTAAATCAGCTAAATATAAATTAGAAAACAATAAAATTGGAATTAAAACTTTAAAAACAAGCTTATTGGCTTCTTTTAAAAAGTCTTCCTTAAAAAAGTGTAGACGCTTCAAAATATAACCTAATAAAATCGGTAATAAAATAGGCAATATTGCATTTAAAGTAAATAATAAATTTTTCATTTGAAATCACCATCCCTAATCCCTTTTAGGCTAAAAGCTCATTACTTATAATATTTTAACACAAAATATAGCTTGGGTTCAAAGTCAAAGATTACAAAAACATTTCTACACAACTTCATAACCCTTGTAGTGTATAGTATATCATATATTTAAAAAATTAAAAAGTAGGATGAATCCTACTTTAAACTTGAAGCTATTTTGATATATGCAGCTACTCCAGTTTCTAAAATATCCATGTTAAAATCAAAGTTATCCGTATGAAGCATTGGTGCATCACCAGCACCAAGTAGCATAAACATAGCCTTATATTTTCGAGTGTAACAGCCAAAGTCTTCAGCCTGTAAATAAGGCTCTTCAATTAAATTTAGTTTTAATAGCTTTTGGTACCTAGCAAATAATTCTGAACTATTAATCACACTTTTATAAAGATTATTAGCTCTAATCTTAATTTTAGCCTTAGTTTCCTTTTCAAGCTTCTTAGCTAAAGTCTCTAATTTAGTAATAAGTTGCAGCATCGTCTCATCATCAAAGGTTCTAAAAGTTGCCTCTATTTTGGCATAATCAGCCACACTATTACGAGCAGAACCAGCAGTCAATTTGCCAAAGGATACTAGATGCTTACCTTGCACATCTAAAATATCATCATAATAAGTTACAACAAATCTACTTGCCACCATTAAAGCATCAATTCCTGAAACTCTATTAGCGGCATGACATCCTTTACCAAATATCTCAATATCAACCTCACTACTTGAAGCTAAAAGACCATTTTGACAACTAAAAAGTTGATTTTCCTTAAGTCCAGGCCAAATGTGAAGCCCATAAATCTCTTCAACACCTAAACGGTCAAGAATACCATCAGCTATGATGTCTACTGCTCCAGCTTTTTCTTCCTCAGAGGGCTGAAAAAGACAAACAATGTTAGCGGTTAGACTTGCAATATTGGCACTAGCCCATGATGCAAAAGCCAGCAGCATCGCCATATGCCCATCATGTCCACAAGCATGTGACACTCCTATATGCTTAGAACAAAAATCTAAATTGGTCTTCTCTAGAATGGATAGCCCATCCATATCTGCTCTAAAACAAATTGTCTTTTTTTTAGAAGCGTTGAAAAAGGCTACTACTCCCGTATTACAAACCTCAAAAATAGCACAATTGAGATTTGTTAATTTATTAACAATATATTCTTTTGTTTGAAATTCACATCGACTTAATTCAGGTATCTGATGTAAATCTTTTCTTATATCTTTTACATTCATAATCTTTATGCCATTAATTTATCATATAATACTTTAAGCACTAGCTCATAATCATTTTGGGCTACACCAATAATAATATTTAATTCTGAAGGACCTTGAGCTAAAAGCTTAACATTAATATTATTATCCCCAAGAGTCTTAAAAATCTTACCACATAAGCCAATCTTATGAGCCATATTACGACCAACTATCGCAACTAAAGCAATATCTTCATCTAAGGTTACTACTGCTCCTAGTTCTGTTTTTAACTCCGAAAGGATATCATATTTAAAACGCTCAACGTTTTGTTTTGCCACAACAACTGAAAAACAATCTATTCCTGAAGGAATATGCTCAACTGAAACAGCATATTTTTCAAATACGGCTAAAGCCTTCTTCAAAAAACCTACCTCGTTAGACATATGGTTTTTTGAAATATTAAAAGAAACAAATTCCTTCTTACCAGCTAAACCGGTAACTATTTCACTAGTATCCTCACAAACATTTTTAATTAATGTGCCAGGATGAAGAGGATTATTTGTATTTTTTAAATTGATTGGAATATTAATACTTTGAACAGGGAAAACTGTTTCCTCATGTAAGACATTTGCCCCCATATACGAAAGCTCTCTTAGCTCAGCATAGGTGATTTCTTTGATTGATTTAGGATTATCAATAATACGAGGATCAGCAGCCATAATTCCTGAAACATCAGTCCAATTTTCATATAGTGAAACCGTTAAGCACTTAGCAAGAATTGAACCTGTAACATCCGAACCACCACGTGATAAAAGCTTCACTGAACCATTAGGGTAAGCTCCATAAAAGCCAGGAACAACCATTACCCCATACGCATTAAAGGCTTCTTTTACTTTCTTCTCTGTTATTTCATAATTAATTGTGCCATCATAGTTAAAAATAATTAATTCCTTAGCATCAACAAATTGGTAACCTAAATAGCTACTCATTAGCTTAGCTGTTAAATACTCTCCTCTTGATACTAAATAATCTTCAGAAATATTTTTATTTAATTCCAACTTTAAAATATCTAAATCTATGGCAATGTCATACTCTAAATTTAGCTCTGTTTTAACAGCAATAAAACGATCATAAATTAATTTCCATATATCTTCATAGGGAACATTATACTTCAAATGAGCATGCAAAATATACAATAGATCAGTGACTTTAGTATCACTGTTATCGCGCTTACCTAAAGCTGAAACTACAACAATTTTTCTTTTAGCATCCGCTTCGATAATTCTTTTTACTTTAGTAAACTGGCTAGCACATGATAAAGATGAACCGCCAAATTTTGTCACTACTAACATTTGCTCCCTCCTATATCTCATCTAGTTTAGCAAGTCTAGATGCTATTTGAACTGCATTAGCTGCAGCCCCTTTACGGATATTATCCGCAGTACAATATAATAAAAGGCCATTACGACATGATAGATCCTTTCGGATACGGCCAACATAAACCTTGTCGTTACCATTAGCAACGATTGATGTTGGATAAATATGCTTTTTTCCATCATCTAAAACAACAATATTTTCAAACGCTGCCAAAACACTCTTGACCTCTTCAACACTAGCTTCTTTTTCAGTTTCACACATGATTGAGACACCATGTGAATTTAGAACAGGAACTCTTATACAGGTTGCGGAAACGGCTAAATTAGGTAGATGAAGAATCTTTCTTGTTTCGTTTACCATTTTTATTTCTTCTTTGGTATAACCATTATCTAAAAAGACATCAATTTCCGGAATACAAGTTTTACTTATATCATAAGGATAAAATTCTGGTTTTTCACCATTTAAAGTTCTAAGTAAATCATTTTTACCTTTTTGACCAGAGCCTGATACAGCTTGGTAAGTTGAATAAACAACTCTTTTTAAACCAAAAGCATCAGCTATCGCCTTCAAAGGAATAATGCTTTGAATAGTTGAACAGTTGGGATTAGCAATCAATTTATTTAGTTTATAATCAGAAAAATTTACTTCTGGTACAATTAAAGGAATATTTTTATCTTGTCTAAAGCATGATGAATTATCAATAACTCTAGCCCCTGCTTCAACAGCGATTGGACCAAAGTGCTTTGCTACCTCACTACCAGCTGAAAATAAAGCTAAATCGATTCCTCTAAAAGAATCCTCTTTTAATTCCTCAACAGCATACTCCTTATTTTTAAAAATAATCTTCTTGCCAACACTACGACTTGAGGCCAAAAATTTAATTTCTTTTGTAGGAAAATCATATTCCTCTAAAACCTTAATAAAGGTTTGACCAACTAAACCAGTCGCTCCAACGATGGCAACATTGTACTCCTTCATAATGATAACCCCTTTTTATTGTACTCATTTTATTTAATGCAATAAGAACTTTTTTTGTCTATTACAAAGACCTTAATGCCGCAATTAATCCCGTTTTACTAAGTGTTTTTTCATCCTTCTTCTTTAGGACTCTAGCTGGTACACCACCAACGACAACACCTTCCGGTACATCTTCGATAACCACAGACCCCGCAGCTACTACCGATCCTCTACCAACTCTAACGCCCTCAATAACTACTGCATTAGCACCAATTAAGACATCATCTTCAACAACAACAGGCTTAGCTGAGGCAGGTTCCACAACTCCTGCTAAAACAACTCCCGCACCAATATGGCAATTTTTACCAACAATAGCTCTGCCGCCTAAGACAGCTCCCATATCAATCATCGTGCCTGAACCAATAACAGCCCCAATATTGATGATAGCTCCCATCATAATAACCGCATTATCACCAATTTCTACCATATCACGAATAATCGCACCTGGCTCAATCCGGGCTTTAATATTTTTTAAATCAAGAAGAGGAATTGCCGAATTACGACAATTATTTTCAATTTCAACATTAATGATATTACCTTGATTAGCCTCTAAAATCGGTAAAATTGCAGCATATTCACAATGAACTATATATAAATCTTTTGTCCCAAAAAAATTTAATTCTTTAAAATCAATTACTTCCTTACTTTTAATATAGACCTTTACAGGTGTCTTCTTAGGTGCAGTTTTAATTAAATTAATTATCTCTAAGGCATCCATAGTCATTCTCCTTTAAATAACACATCTTCCATATTATATAAACCATTAGGCTTGTCCATTAAAAAATGCGCAGCCTTGATAGCCCCTACCGCAAATATTTTTTTTGATTGAGCAGTATGCTTTAAGCTGATAGTTTCATCTTCCCCACAGAATAAAACCTCATGTACACCAACAATAGAACCACCACGAATAGAATGAACACCTACTTCTTGAGGATTCCTTTGACCATTACCACTCCTGCCAAAATTAGCCTTAAAATTTGTTTCTTCCAAAACACTATCCAAAAGCATTTTAGCAGTACCACTAGGACTATCAACCTTATTATGATGATGAGCCTCAACAATCTCAATATCAAAATCAGAAGCTAAGGTCTTAGTTACCTCTTTGACCAAACGATTTAAAACAATTACTCCTAAAGAAAAGTTAGCACTTCTTAAAACAGGTACACTTTTAGCTAATTCATTAATAGCTTGGATTTGCTCATCAGTATAACCGGTTGTAGCTAAAACACAAGGCTTATGGTATTTTTTAGCATATTCAATAATCATCTCCAAATTAGCAGGATTGGAAAAATCAATTATACAATCAAAATTGCCATCTGTATCAAAAAGATTCTTATATTCACATTCTAAAGCTACCGGATATGCCAGCTCATCCTTTAAAAGACTAGCCAAAAGTTGACCCATAGCTCCATAACCAACAACACAAGCTTTCATTAATATAACAACTCCTTATCACGATCAAGTACAGCAATTAAACGGTGATAATTATCTGGGCTCATCTGATATAATGGCAATCTAAAACCACCAACATTAAAGCCTAAATAATTCATCGCTTCCTTAACAGGAATGGGATTAGTTTCATAAAATAACGCTTTAGCCACATCTAAAAGACTTTTAGCTATATTATTGGCCTTATAAAAATTACCCTCTAACGCATAATGACAAATATCACTTACTTCTCTAGGACAAATATTAGCTAAAACAGAAATAACGCCTTTAGCTCCAATAGCCATCAAAGGAACAATGATATCATCATTACCAGAAAGCATAATAAAATCAGTACTTAAATACTTACTAATGCTTACAGCATAACTAATATTGCCAGAAGCTTCTTTAATACCATAAATATTAGGATGCTTAGACAAACGAGCAATCACATTTTCTGAAATAGACATGCCAGTTCTAGATGGCACATTATATAAAATAATGGGAACAAGTGATGCTTGAGCAATCAACTCAAAATGCTTGATTAAGCCATCATCATTTGTCTTATTATAATAAGGTGTAACCACCAATAAATAATCAGCACCTAAACTAGAAAAAAGCCGAGCCTTATTAACGGCAGCCAAAGTATCATTTGATCCAGCTCCGACAATAAGCGGAACACGTCTTGAAACAACATCGACCGAAAATCTAACAATTTCTTCTTGTTCTTGTAGTGATAAGGTCGCAGTCTCAGCAGTTGTTCCTAAAATAACAATACCATCCGTACCATTATTGATATGAAATTCTAAAAGTTCTCCTAATTTTGCAAAGTTGATTCCCCCATCGACATTAAATGGTGTAACCAAAGCCACTAAACTTCCTTGTAACATCATAAACACTCCTTTGTTTCACCTATGAAAGAGATATTTGCTGGACCTTCCATAAAGACATTTTCTTTCCGATCCACTTTAATTTTTAAATTACCACCAGTTAATTTAACTAAAACATCACCAGTTGTCAAACCTAGACGCTCTGCCGCCACAACACTAGCACAAGCCCCTGTTCCACATGCTAAAGTCCAACCAACTCCTCTTTCATAAGTTTTAAGCTCAATAGTATGATTATCTATAACCCGAACAAAATTGACATTTGTTTTAGCTTTAAACAAGGGATTTTCACAAATGCTTTTAGCCATTTTTAAAACATCACTAGTTAAATCATCAACAAAAATGACAGTATGAATAGTTCCTAAAAAAAAGGAATAAATAGTTAAATGGTAATTATTGATAGTTAAAATTCTACCAAAGGAATCGACATCATCATTGACATGAATCATTTGATTGTTATATAAAGGTCTTCCCATAGAAACTAAACAACTAAAAGGCTCCTCATTCGTAATTTTAATACGCATAATACCCGCTAAAGTTAAAACATCAAAGGTATTTTTTTTAACTAGTTGTTTAAGATAAACATATCTAGCAAAGCACCTAATACCATTACCACACATACTAGCCCTTGTACCATCCTGATTATAAAAAATCATCTCTAAAGGCTTTGGTTTGACAATGATAAGCCCATCTGCCCCGATTCCCAATTTTCGATCACATAACCTAACCGCAAGCTTTGAATAATCAATAGCTTTAGCATATTCAATTACTATAAAATCATTGCCACAGCCATGCATCTTATAAAATTCCATTATAATTCCCTCTCTAATAATTCCTCATAACTTTGCCGCCTAACGACTAAACGATCGATTCCATCTTCGACAAAGACAACCGCAGGTGTCAGGTTTTTATTATAATTACTACTCATTGAATAACCATAAGCACCAGTAGTATAAGTGATTAATAAATCACCGGTTTTAGCCTCAGGTAATAAAATATTTTCGATAATTACGTCACCACTTTCACAGCACTTACCAGCTATAGTAACTAAATTCTTTTTAAAAGCCTCTTTTTTACCTACAATATCAGCACTATAACTAGATGAATATAAGGCTGGCCGAATATTATCTGTCATACCACCATCCACAAAATAGTATAGCTTGTTAACTGTTTGTTTGATAAAACCAATTCTATACAAAGTACTACCAGCCTCAGCTACAATACTACGACCAGGTTCAATACAAAGCTTAGCAAGCTTAACACCAGCTAAAGTTATAGCCTCTTCTACCTTGTTAATAATATATTTACAAGTGGTAACAGTATCGGTTGGATTATCTGCTAAAGTATATCTGACTCCAAAGCCACCACCTAAATTCAAAATCAAAGGTTGCTGGAAATTCTTGCAGATAGAAACAAGCTTATCAATTGCTACACCATAGGCATCTAAATCAAAAATTTGTGAACCAATATGGGAATGAAAGCCCTGAAAAATAATATTATTTGATTTTTTAATCAATTCAAACATCGCTTGATATTCTTTAGAAGCATATAAAACACCAAATTTTGAATCGACATGGGCAGTAACAACATATTTATGAGTATGAGCCACAACCCCAACATTTAAACGAATTAAAATCTTAACTTTTTTACCCTCTTTTCTTGCAAGCAGCTCAAGACATTCTAATTCCATTAAATTATCAACAACAATATAACCAACCTCATTTTTAACTGCATATTCAAGCTCAGCATAACTCTTATTATTCCCATGAAAATAAATTTTTTTAAAATCAAAATTTACATCTTCAGCTGTTTTCAATTCTCCTAAGGAAACAACATCTAATGACATACCTAAGCTTTCAATAATCCTTAATAATTCTTTTATACAAAAAGCTTTAGAAGCATAAAGAACTTCCGTTTCAAATCTCGATGATTTAAAATTATCTAAATAATCAGCAATGATTTTTTTAACCTTATCAATATCATATAAATAAAGAGGTGTTCCATATTTTTCACTTAATAACTGATAATTCATTTTCTAAACCTCCCCAACCAATAAAAATAAGCGCTAAAAAGCGCTCATGTAGAATAATTTTCTTTATTTAGCGCCTCTACCTAAGTAGGAGTGATATAGGTATTCCCTATATCCCCATAATCCTTTTATGCCTAAAAAGACTATTCGGCAATGGTTACCTTTCCTCAATCATCTAACGAACGCCTTCTTTGAATGAGTACTCATCTACATTGCTACCTCTAAAGTTAATTTAGTATATCATATTTTAACAAATATGTCTAGCAAATAGCTAGTATATTATTCTATTATTTGCCAAAATAATTTTGGCCTCTTTGCTGTACTCCTTTAAAATATTCAGCATTTCTTTAGACTTATAATAACTAGCAAGCTCAAAAGGAGTATAACCAAAGCTATCAGCTATATTGATATTGCTGACATTTAAAACACTAGCTAAACGCTTAGAATCACCAAGAATAATCGAATAGTGAACCGGAAAAAGCTTAGCATATTGTTTGACATTATATAAAGCAATCTTTTCGGTTAAATACACCTTTAAATCATCAGATAGCTCCAAATCAAAAATTGTTTCACCCACACTATTTTTAAGATCAATTAGAGCTCCATTTTTAAGTAAAAGGTCTACAAGTAAATAATTTTCATTTCTTACAGCATAAAATAATGGAGTTTCAGCCAAGTGATTTTTAGTATTCACAAAAGCTCCCTTAGATATTAAAAAGCTAGCCATTTGAAAACTATCACGCGCGACAGCTATTGTAAGTGGTGTTTCTCCAAAATAATTTGGCTCTTCTAACAAATTATCATAGCCATCAAATTGTTTTAAAAGCTTTAAATTTCTTGAACGAACTAACGCCATTAAAACCGTTTCCTCTTGCTTGTCCTTATAAGCTAAATTAAGACTATAGCGCTCTAGATATAAAGAAACCATTTCAAAGCGCCCATATAAACAAGCTAAAAAAAGTGGTGTCTGACCATTATTATTTGGTATCATAGGATTACCACTTGTAGTAAATAAAAGCTTTAAATAGGTTAAACGATTATTGATGACAGCATAATGAAAGGCTGTATTACCATATTTATCCTGTAAATCAACATCAATAAAATTACGCATTAAAACTTTAAAAATATCATTATTGTGAAGTCTAATTGCATAATCAAGCAATGATAAACCTTTATTATCTAAAACATTAACATTACCATTTTCCAAATAAGTTGATAAGCTAGCAACATCATTTTTAAAAACACAATCAAATGGATCAATCATTATTATTCATTAATGGAATCTTTAAAAACCTTTGCTGCCTTAAAAACAGGTGCCTTAGAACCAGGTATTAAAATAGTTTCACCTGTCTTAATATTGCGACCCTGTCTAGGTGCCCGTTCATGAATTTCAAAGGTTCCAAAACCCGCCACAACAACCTTTTCGTTTTTCTCTAAAGCTTCGGTAATAGTCTCAAAAACAGCCCCAACAGCTACTTCAGCTTCTTTTTTAGTAATATTAGCCTTATCAGCTACAATGCTTATTAATTCTGGTTTATTCATAGCATTACCTCCAAAATAATTGATATATCGGATTATATCATAAGTTGTCAATTTTTAGAATAGTTATTATAAATAATATTAAAAAAATATTTTATTTTAGCAAAAGCTCTACTTAAGCTAGCGATTATCATATTTATCATGAGAACTATCATATTGTAATTGACAAGAAAAATTACAATCCTCAAATATAACATTTTTAACATAATTTAAAATTCCAAATTCTAATCCACAAGCCATAACATTTTTAAACAAAAGATTAGAAATTGGTTCCTTTTCATAGCCCTCAATATTAAAAATGCGCCCAATCCCCTGATAATCAGCAGCATAATATGCTTTAACATTTGCGATTTCTATATCAGCTACCTTTGTTAAAATTATCTCTTGATTAGAAGTTAAGGTAGCATAATGCTTAGGCATAGCCCCCTGATAATCAGAAGGTAGCTTGCAGATTGAATAGGCTGGGTTCCAATTTAAATATAAATTAAAAAGATATTTTACATTAAACATTTCTAAATTATTTAAGCGAATATTCTTAATGTAACCACCTCTTGTAGGAGCTGATTTAATTCTAAAGCCACAATCCGTATTTTCAAATTTAATATTCGTAATATTAATATCGTAAATACCACCAGATACTTCACTACCAAGCGTAATCCCAAAACCCTTTTTAATTAAACAATTTCTAATTGTAATATCATGAGCTGGCCTATTAACTCTTCTACCATCAAAATCACGGCCTGACTTGATGCAAATACTATCATCATTACAATTAGTGATGACATTTTCTACTAAAACCGCACTTGATGAATCAATATCTATGCCATCAGTGGAGGGAGCATCTAATCTAGCAGCTTCAATCTTAATACCATCAACAATTACTTTTTCACTATATAAAATATGGACATTCCAAAATCCCGAATCTTGAGAAGTTAAATCCTTAAGAATAACATTTTGACTATCAGAAATTAAAATATTACGTGGACGCATACAATCATAATCACAAGCCCAGCGAAGACCTTTAGCATCATATACCTTACGCATACCACTTTGGCAATCACTTCCCCAATATTTGTTATACCAATAAGCTCCTGAACCATCAATTACGCCCTTTCCTTCAATTAAAACATCAGTTGCAGCTATGATATTTAAAATCGCCGGATACCATTCCATCTCAATTCCTGCCACTCTAGTAGGAATTAAGCCATAGACCTCTTCATCCTCTAAGGCCTTAATAACTACACCATCTTCAAAGACAATATGACTATGACTTTTAACAAAAAGTGGTCCAGATAGATAAATACCAGCTGGAATTACAATCTTTGCTTGTTTAGAATCCAATAATGCTTGTAAATAGGCTGTGGCTCCTCTTTTTTTATTCTTCATTAGTATCACCAGCTAAAGCTTCTTTATCTTTAACAGATTTAGAACCTAAATAATATCTAAAAATATTAACAAGGGAAGAAATACAAATAATAATATTAAAAATTGCTAAAGCATAATTCACAATGAAAAAGCCATAAATTGCCCAACAAAGACTTGAAACAACCATTGCCATTTTAATATGAACTACTTTCACGTTAGGTAAAAGAATGACAATTGAATATTCTAGTGAGGCCACAACAGGTAAAAAGCCAGCTACGAACAACCATACATTATGGTCGCCAAGATAGGAATAGACATTAAAAAAAACACCCAAACCTAAAGCTAAAAAGATAAATAGACCTGATAAGAATTTATTATTCTTATTAAAAATTATCACAATATTTCTAATGATACTCACAGAATCCTGGACTGCACCACTAAAGCCATGCCCATCTGAGAAAAAAAATTGGGCAACGGAACTAAGCGAATGATTCCCAATTTGAAATAACAATATCTTCTTTTTGGATTTTAAAAAGGAACTAATAAAAAATAAAATCATACCAATTCCTGATAAAACATTTCCTACAATCTGCATACTAGTCATAACATCAAACCACCTTTTTACCAACCAAGCTTAACAATATTATATAAAATATCCTTAAGACTCATATCAAAATTATATGTCTTTATAAAAGAATCATAATCATTTAAACGTTTATTTCTTAATGCCTCGTTAACAAGACCATTTAAACTAAAATCAGCTGTTCTACCACAAGGATTTTGGCAAGTTAAACAATTAGCCAAATATTTCTTTTTCAACTCATTTATTTCTAAAAGATGTTCTTCTTTAACCTCATGCTTTTGTAAAGCACTCAACCATTTATGTAAATAAGTAGTTAATTCAGCATCAATTTCCAACTCAAGACCATTAAATAATCCGATCATTTTACTAAGTAAAGCATCCTCTATCGCAATAAGCATTAAACCAATTCTCCTTTAGTAGAAACAATTCTTACTGAAAAAGGCAAGTCCTTACCACTATCATTAATAGCTTTTAAAATAGCTTTTTCTAACCTAGAACAGCAAGGAACCTCCATTCTAACTAAACTAATACTCTTAATATTATTAAAAGTAAAAATTTCTGTAAGCTTTAAACTATAATCAACACCATCAAGCTTAGGACAGCCAATCAAAGTTAGACGCTTATTCATAAAATCTTTATGAAAATCAGCATAAGCATAGGCTGTACAGCTAGCAGCAATTAAAAGATGAGCTCCAGCCAAAAAACTAGCATTAGCATTAACTAATTTAATTTGAATAGGCCACTGACTAAGCTGACTAGGACTACTAAACTTTTTAGGTGTTAAAGTTTCGTCATAGGCTCTTGCCTCACGACTTTCTATTCTAATGGCATCAACAGGGCAATGAGGTAAGCAATCACCTAAACCATCACAATAATCATCCTTAATCAAATAAGCTTTACCATTTTTAAGCTCAATTGCTCCTTCATGACAAGCTTTCACACATAGACCACAGCCTATACATTTTGCTTGATCGATATTAACTATTTTTCTGTACATTCTATCTAACCTCGCTAATATTATAAATTATTTGACAATATTTATAAATATTTTTTTAAAAAAATAATCCTAGAAAATCTAGGTTATTTTTAGCATATTAAACATTTCCAATCCTGATAGCTATCAATCAATTTTAGAAAACGCCTTGTCAGTAGCTTATAAAGTTTAATAAGCTCTAACTTCAAAACCTCAATACTACTATCCTCATTAAAATAACCTAATGAATAATCAGATAATAGCTCTAGCTTCTTTAAACCAAATAAATCTCTTAAAATATGATTATAAATAATTTTAGAATCATCACAATAATAATAAAGACTAACACACTTTCTAATCTCAATTAAAAGCTTTTCCGTTTCTAAAAGCATATCTGTAACAACCATCATATTATCCCTCCAACCTTAAGGAATAATAACAAATATTTTTTACCTAATCTGTCGAAATAATAAAGGTCCAATTTTTTTATTCAATACCTAACAATTTAACATTTTTTACATAGTTAAGCTTCGCTATAGAGTCAATTAAATCAAATGGTGTTGTAGTTTGATCAGTAATAGCTAGCGTCAAGTTTAAAAACAAAACATTATTGACAGGAATTTCTTGATTTAAAGCATAAATTTTAACAGAAAATGTGGAAAGAAAATTCAAAAAAGTAATTAAAACATCAGAACTATAAGCCAACTTTACAATTATAATGAACCTACGATCAACACTACTCGCAGGAAAAACGTCATCCTTATACTTATAATAAGCTGAACGTGATAAACCAACCTTCTTACAGGCTGTTGTCACATTTTCACCATTACCTATTAAATCCTTAACCGCTAAAACCTTAGCAAAATGATCAGGTAGTACCTGCTTATTAATCAAAATAAAATCACTATTTTTCATAAGTATTTATCCCCCCCTATTTAAAATCCCAATTTAAATAAAATAATATCCCTACATATTATTTTATATAGCTTTATTATTAAAATCTTAAATAATTGATTAAGCCAATAAAACACAAATTTTACAGTTTTTTTATGCATTTTGCCATTGTAATCAACTTTTTTCGACTTAAAACAATTTAAATTATTATAACATGATTATCATAAAAATTAAAGGGGATTACTATTATCTTCTTTACAAAAAGACTTATATTTTGCTATAATATGGTTGGTGATTATAATGTTTTTATTTGATGTTGTCGATCCCTTTGTTATAGCTACAGGCTGGGAAGATCTAGCTTTTTTAAATATTCACACCATTATTATTCGGCTAGTAATGGCCTTAATATGTGGTGGTTGTTTAGGTTTTGAACGAGCAATGAAGCATCATGCTGCCGGTTTTAGAACCTATATCTTAGTTTGTTTAGGAGCCACAATTGCTATGGTTACAAACGAATTCTTATCTTTAGCAACTGGGCTTGGTGATGGGGCAAGACTAGGTGCCCAAGTAATTTCTGGAATTGGTTTTTTAGGGGCCGGTTCAATAATGTTTACCTCTAAAAGTCAAGTCAAAGGGCTAACTACTGCAGCAGGTCTCTGGGCCTGTGCTTGCTTAGGACTAGCTATTGGTATTGGTTTTTATAGTTTAGCTGTTATTGCAACTATTCTCATGGTTTTAGTTTTGGCTTTTTTACCTATTATTGAACGAAAGTTAACTAATAAGGGAAGACAGTTTGCAATTCATATTGAGTTTAAAAGTGTCAATGATTTAAAATCATTTGTTGCAAGTGTAAGAGAATTAGGCTTTAAGGTTCTATCAGTAGAAAGAAATCAAGCCTATGCTGAAACCGGTTTAAGTGTTTACACTATTGGTCTTAAGGTCATAAATAAAATGAAAATAGATCATAAGGCCTTTATGAATGAATTTATTAAATTTGACTATGTCAACTACGTTGAAGAAATAAATTAAAATAGTACCTCAAACTAAGAGGTACCAATAAAATTTAATTATAAAGCTGATTGTAAATTATACTTTCAGTTTTTTTTATTTTAAATTTGCTTCTAAAACTCGCAAAAAATTCTTATAGGCAATTTTTTCTATTTCTTCTTCGCTAAAGCCTTCCTCTTTCAACCGGTTAAATAATAAAGGCATAAAAGAGGCATCAGCAAGCTCAATATTAGGATCTATGCCATCAAAATCACTACCTAAAGCAATATTATCAATACCAACTAAAGCTTTAATATGCTTGATATGACAAATGATATTATCAATGGTTTTTTTACCAGCCTCTTCATCTTCATTAACAAAGGCAGCACAAAAGTTCATACCCATTACTCCCCCATTTTTATGAAGAGCCACAATCATTTCATCAGTCAGATTACGAACATTATTACAAACACTTCTAGCATTTGAATGACTAGCCACGATTGGTTTTACGGTTGTCTTTAAAACATCATAAAAGCCCGCATCAGAAAGATGTGAAACATCAACAATAATACCTAGACGATTCATTTCTTTAACCATTTCAATCCCAAAAGCAGTTAAACCCGCTTGAACATTAGGGGTTTTAAAATCTGGTTTATGACCATGAATAGTAAAATTAGGATAACCAATACCATTTTCATAATTCCAATTAAGGCAAATCATTCTTACACCTAAGCGATAAAAATCCCGTAAAAAAGCTAAATTACCTTTAACCACTCCACCTTCTTCAATTGTTAAAATGCTTGATATTTTACCTTCACTTTTATTTTTATAAATATCTTCTAAAGTATAAGCTGGAGCTATCAATGAAGCATTGCGAGCAATTTCTAAATAATATCTATCAATCATTTCCATACAAGTTTCAAAAGGATTAGCAACCCTTTTTAAAGGTACGAACATCGCAAAGCATTGAGCTAAACAATTACCTTTTTGCAAATGGTGAAGATTAATTTGAAGCTTGGCATCCTTTAAATTCCAATCATGTTCTGAATTATAAAGAGCCATAATAGTATCACAGTGTAGGTCAATATATTGCAATTATGATCTCTCCTTGACTAAAAATTGTTTGATTTCACATACATACATTGTATGCGAATCACCAGCCGGATAATACCTATCAATAATGCTTTGATCTAAACTAGCAGTTGGTAAATCAACGCTATAAAGCTTTTTCATCTTAAAACAATAATCACATTCTTCAATGTATGCACCATCAAAATCCGGATCATAAGTATAATGAAGTTTCGCTTCATTAACCTTATCTATATTGCGACCACTAACAGTACCAATTAAATTTTTAGCTTCCTTATAATTATCATTTAAAAAGGAAATTGTGACGCTATCACTATTTTCTAAAAACTGATAAGTATAGCGTGATTTTCTAACAAAAAGAAAGGCAACCTGTTTGCCCCATAAAATACCAATCCCGCCCCAAGATACAGTCAAGCAGTTAAAACCGGTTTGATAATTACCAGCTGTAACTATTCCCCATTTATAAGCAAACTCATCAAAAATATTTTCTTTAAATTCTTTTAAATTTTTTTTTAGCATCTTCTTCCTCCTAAATAAACATTAAAATGAAAGCAATTAAATTATTAACCATATGAGCAAACCATGATGCATAGATATTTCTTTTAGAAAATTCATAAATTAAACATAATAATATTGAACTGACTAAATATGGCACCAGCAATAAAAACCACCGCCCAGGATCCTCAAAGCTTGTGGATAGCATATGCATAACAGCAAATAAAATAAATGAGGCAAGATGAGCTATAGCTTTGGGTTTTGTTTCTAAAAAACTAAAAATAGCTTTTCTAAAAATCAACTCTTCAACCAAAGGAGCACAAATGACAACCGCAATAAAAATATAGACAGCACCCCCATTAATAAGCATATTTTCAATAAAAATTTGATTATCGGAACTACCTACATATTTTGATACTAAAACATCAACACCAAAAGATATTAAGAAAAAGGCTGCCGCCATAAGTGGTATATACCAAATTAAATATTTTTTATTTTCCTTAAATTTTTGGCCATCTTCTACTAAATAATTTCGCATAAAAAAGCCAACAAAGCCCAAAGTTATAAGATAATCTAGCATATTAGCTATAGCCGAAACAATAGCATTTGCCCGAATATACTCACCATATTCTTCTTTTGAACCAGCCAAAATATCAATTAAAATTGAACTATCTAAATTATGAATATTACAATAGATCATTGAAATCAACATTAATAAAATTGTTCCACCAAGAATAGTCATAAATAAGTAAGCTATAACTGCTACTATTTTATTAGGTTTCAAGATGGGATTTTCTACCTTATCCATACTTGCACCTCCTGAAATAATTATACTATAAATTTCGAATAAAACAATAAAAAGGGCAAATTGCCCTCATAAATATCTTACTTTTTTGGCCTAAATACTAACGCAAATAAAATAGCTATAAGCATTGTAAAGGCAATGCCTCCCGCTGTCTTACCATACACACCTGTAAAAATGCCTAAATAGCCTATTTCATTAGCCTTCTCTAAACTGGCATGGACTAAAGAATGACCAAAGCTCGTAATAGGTAAAGTGGCACCAGCACCAGCAAGTTTGGCCAACCGGTCATAAAAATCAAAGGAATCTAATAAAGTTCCTAAACAAACAAATAAGACAGTCATATGCCCAGTAGTAAGCTTAAACAAATCCTTAATAAGCTCAGCTAAAGCACAGATAAAGCCCCCAATTAAAAAAGCATAAAAATAAACCATTATTTCGCCTCCAAAACAATTATATGAGCTATGCAAGGTAAACTATTTTTTTGGTTAACCATAGTAGGATTCATTAAGGCACCTGTTGCACATAATAAAACTTTCCGATAGTAGCCTGCCAAAAGCTTCTTTTTAATGTAGGCTAATAAAACTGCAGCTGAAGTTCCAGGACCACTGCCACCTGCAAAGACACTTTGATTTAAAACATCATAAAGCATAAGACCACAATCATTATAATTATTGATTTTACCGAATTCTTCTTCTAAAGCTTTTTTAACAAGCTCATAGCCATAGCTAGATAAATCGCCGGTCAGAACTAAATCATAATCAGCTGGAGTGGTCTTAGTTGTTCTAAAATGCTCTAACAAGGTCTCTAAAGCGGCAGGCGTCATAGCTCTACCATAATCACAAGCATCAGCAAAACCAACATCCACTACCTTACCTAAAGTAAAGCTGGTTAAAGCAATAGGGCTTTTCGTTTTACCAACTAAAGCTGAAGCAGCGATAGTGGAAGTAAAGGTTTGAGTTTCTTCCTTATTACCACCATATTCTACCGGATTACGAAATTGTCTTTCTGCTGATTGATTATGACTTGAGGTAAAAACTAATATTTGTTTTAGTTCATCATTAGCTAATAACAAGCCAGCTAAACCAAGTCCTAAACTGATCGTTGAGCAGGCTGAATAAATGCCAATTAAACCAATTAATAGATTACGAAAAGTGTAGCTTGTCGTGGTAAGCTGGTTAGATAATTCACCACCAATAGCTAAATCAATGTTTTCAATTTTTAAATTTAACTTTTCTAAAAGCATATCAATCGACTTAAAAAGCATATCTATTTCACTATTTTCAAAAGAACAATTCTTACATTCATCAATTGAATCAAAATAGTTTTTTAAAGGCCCATTACCTTCTAACTTACCAGCTACGACACATGAATCTATCAAATAGACATTTTCAAATTTAAAATTCATAGTAACACTCCTAATAAGTAACGAATTGAGGCTACAATAATTGCTGATACAGTACCTAAAACAATGACACTACCAGCTAATTTTAAAGCATTCGCCCCAATACCTAAAATCAAACCTTCCTTGTGATATTCCATTGCAGAGGAAACCATGGCATTAGAAAAGCCTGTAATGGGAATTGCTAAACCACATTTAGCTATTTGACCTAGCTTATCATATATTCCTAAGGCGGTAAGAAATCCACTTAAAAAAATGATCGAATAGGTCATAAAAATTTGGCTATTAGTCTCATTAATATGTAAAATATAAAAATAAAAATCATAAAAAAGTTGCCCGATTATTGCAACACCACCACCCCAAACAAAAGCTAACAAAAAATTTTTGAGCATTTGAACATAATCTTTTGGGGCTGCAATTAAATTCTCATAATACTTTCGCGATTTTTCCATCATAAATTCACCAATTATATTATGGATATCTTTAACTGATTTAATACTTTTACTTAAAGAAAAAAAGCCTATAATTAGGCTCTTACCATTTCTTTTCAAAATATAAACGTGTTCCCTTATCTAAAGAACTTTCAACCTCTAAATGATCAGAAAACATCTCCATAATTGTAAAACCTAAACCACTTCTTTCTTCATCACACTTAGTTGAAAAGAGTGGTTCTCTTGCCTGTTCAATATCGGCAATACCTTTACCATAATCAATAATTTCAATACTGACCTTTTCATTATCACAAATTACTTTTAAATCAACAAACTTATCTTCCTGATTATCATAGCCATGAACAATACAATTAGTAATAGCCTCACTAACGATGGTCTTTAGCTCATTGATAAAGGTAATGGTGGGATTATTATCTAAAACAATCGCGCTAACAACATTTCTAATAATAGCGATATTGCTTCTTTTAGAAATAAACTTCATACTAATTTCATTATACATTTCATCTACCTCCTAGTGCTTGAACTACAGCCTCTTCAGTTTCTCTAATTTTACAGATTTTACCTAGACCGGATATATAAACTAATCTTTCAATTTTACTATTGATGTTACTGATAGTAATATCACCATTCTTTTTACGAAGCTGATGATAACGACCTATTATAAAACCAATTCCTGAAGAATCCATAAACGATAGGTCATTTAGGTTTAAAACTAAATGCTTGATATTATAATCATCAATATAATTAGTGATTCGCATTCTTAAATCAGTAACACTAATATCATCTAGTTCACCCTTTAATCTTAAAATTAAAATATCCCTCTTAACATAGACACCAACATTTAAACTCAATTTAATCACCAAAAAGATTATAAAATAACTAACTTAAATAATATAGGACTTCGACAAAATTAGAAAAATAAAACGTATGTCATAAAAAGACAAATTTTTTTATTATTTTAAAATACTTAAATTTTCATTTTCTTTTAAATTTTAATTACATCGATATGTTATTTTTAATCAACAAAAATAAAAGGGCTTTAAAAACCTAACCTGTAAAAAGATAAGGTTTACTGCCCTTTATAATTTAAAAACTATTAACTTATTGATTATTAAGCAATTCATTGATTTGTTTTTCTGATAAATCTGTCATAAAACTTATCTCTTCAACAGAATATCCTTTTTTAAAAAGTTTAAGAATAATTTCTTTTTTACCTTCTTTTCTTCCCTCTTCAATGCCTCTTTCTAAGCCAATTTGTAGAGTTGCTTCTAAATTTACTCTATCTTCATTTTCCCGATTCCGTTGTTGACGTAATTGTTCTTTCATTAATTCATCTGAATTGATATCTCTTAATTTTTCCATACCTTTTATCATCCCTTTATTAGTGGATTCTATCGTTTTTCCTTCTATTATATCTATCCATTGTCTTATTTCTATTTTATCACAGAATTCTTTTTTTGGCAATTCAATGATAAGGATTGTTGCCCCTGGTAGGATCTCTTTACTTTCTTCCTCTACCATTTTAAAACGATAAACACAAGTATTATTTTCAAACAGACTAAAATTTAAGAAAAAGATACAACATACATCATTTTCCATAAAATCCTTTCCTTTTAAACTGTTTTGGCTGATTAACTGCCCCAAATAATATATCATTCTTCTTTTGATATCATAATTAGGGTTGTTTTTTTGCATCTCAAGGTCAATATCTAGCTTATTGGAAAATAGTTCACAACGAACATCAAATCGCGTACTTTTATTTTCCGTACTTAAATTGACCTCATTGGATTTTAAAGAAATTTCTTCGGGTTCTACAGGAATTTGTAAAAGAGAAGACAACAAGGAAGCTACGACTATTTTATCGGAAAACATCAATTTGAACACAATATCATTAGTACCATCAAATTCATACATTATACTATTTTCTCCTTTCTTTTATAGATGGTTTAACAATAGATAAGTTTCAACCATAATTAAGAAAGAAAATAAAACTATCATTTATCATATCACTTTACCCCTTTCATATAATAAATAGTAAGAAAAAGGTGAAATTTTGAAAATAAAATGATATTTATGCCATTTTTATAAAAAAATCTATTCTAGTCATCGAAAAAAAGGAGCTATGGAACCTTTCTTTTTAAAAGTTAGGTTTAAAGCTCCTTTATAATTTAAAATATATTATTTATTTTCATATTTTGAAATGATATTTCTAGCTACCCAAACACCATTAGCGCCAGCTTGAGCTAAACCACGAGTGATACCAGCCCCATCACCACCAACATAAAGGCCATTAACCTTTGTCTCAAAATACTCGTTTGTTACAGGACGAGCCGAATAAAATTTAGCTTCAACACCATAAAATAAAGTATGTTCATTAGCAATACCAGGCGTAACATGGTCTAAAGCTTCAATCATTTCAATAATTGATTTCATAGTATTATAAGGTAAAACCAACCCTAAATCACCTGGAACAGCCTCCTTTAAAGTTGGCTTGACAAAGCCTTCATCTAAACGCTTTTGAGTAGTTCTTCTACCCTTACAAATATCGCCATAGCGCTGAACAATAACTGAACCACAGCTTAACTGATTAGCAAGTCTAGAAACCTCATGAGCATATTCATTTGGTTTATCGAATGGTTCCGAAAACTTATGAGAAACCAATAAAGCAAAGTTAGTATTATGACTACCCATCTTTGGATCAGCATAAGCATGACCATTTGCTAGAATTGTTCCACTATGATTTTCAACTACGACATGCCCTGAGGGATTTGAACAGAAAGTTCTAACGGTTGTTCCAACAGATGATAAATAAATAAATTTACCCTCGTAAAGATTTTTATTAATTTCTTCCATAATAACATCATTAGTCTCTACTCTAACCCCAATATCAACTTGATTATGCGTCAAACCAATACTATGTTCATTACAAATACTTTGGAGCCAAGTTGCACCATCACGACCAATTGCTAAAAATACTTCATTGCATCTAATCTCTTGGTCTTTAATTTTGATACCTTTAACCTGATTATTTTCGATGATAATATCGGTAACTTCGGTTTCATAACGCATATCAATCCATTTATTTAAATCATCAAAGATTCGAGCCATTATTTTTAAGTTGTTTTCCGTACCTAAATGTCTAACCTTAGCTCTTAAAAGCTTAAGACCAACCGCATAGCCTCTTCTCTCAATTTCTCGAACCTTATCAGTTGTTGGGTCAGTAATTTTTTCAGGAGCCCCATATTTTAAATTGATGCTGTCGACATAGCAAATTAGTTCTTCAACTAGCTTAGGATCTAAATAGTCCGTCATCCAACCACCAAATTCACTAGTAATATTGAATTTACCATCAGAATAAGCTCCAGCACCACCAAAGCCGTTAGTGATTGAACAAGCTGGTTGACAGCCAAAATGACCATTTTTATCCATAGGACATTTAGCTATCTGATGATTTAGTACAGGACAATTTCGATGATAAATATCATGTCCTTTATCAATTAATAAAACTTTTAAATTAGGTTTCTTATCATGTAGCTCATAAGCTGCAAAAAGACCTGCTGGACCGGCACCAACAATTATTACATCATACTTTTCCATACTATTTTACCTCATATTCTTTTTCTTTAGACTATAAACCCTAAACCAAACTATTACCCCAAGAATAAATAATAGAACAATAAATAAGATTAATAAAAATTTCCAAATCTGATTGTCAGTATAAGTATTTCGCATACCAATAATTAGATAGGCTTCCGCAAAATTTCTAGTTTCAAAAACTAAGCTTTCTTCCCTTCGATCAGTATCTACTATTGTAATATAACCACCACTATAGCAATAGATTACTAAATCTGAATTATTTAAATCAGCTTCCGCAATTGGTACTTCAACAATGATATTATGATTAAAGGATTGTAAATTATCATCTAACCGCAAGTTCAAAGAAAAGGCTTGCTTGATTTCCCGATAGCTTCCCGCAACTGTTAAATCGACTGAAGCAAATTGTTCTAAATCTAAATATTCATAATTTAAAACCAAGTTAGGATGAAAACCCACATCATTCGATAAAACATTAAATAGACCATCAGTTGAATAGACTCTTCTTCTTAAAATAGTAAGAATGGCCGTTTTCGAAGAAACAGGGGCATAATATTCATTACCCTTAAAATTAGCTGTAACCTCATATATACCCGGTTGACTTTGGCCATTACCTTCGTAAAAAACAGCTAAGCCCGGTGGTAAATTAGTTACTTGCAAGTAGTGAGGATTGCCATCCTCAATAAATGACATACTATTAAAACTCATCAAGGAAGTATCATAAATGCCTCTTTTAATTTGCCAAGAAAAATGATTATAGCGTTTAGCATCATAATTAACAAGTTCATATAAATCACTATCATAGCTAAAAATGGCAGATGCCTCATAAGTATTAATCTCTGTGCCAACATTACCTGAATAACTAACATTTAATACAGCTGGGACATTTTTAAGGACAACACTTTTAGGAGTATTATCATAAATAAAAGGTGTACTATAATCCCAATCAACTAAAGCCATATCTATTTCTGTTTTGGCATAAGATTTAAAACCTAGTGTAAAAAATAAATATATGACTAGGACTAATGTAAATATTTTGCCACTCCTAGACATAAGACCAGCTCCTTACCATATTATTTTAGCACATTTATTTTAAATTATAAAGTAAAGAGTTTTTATTCTAAACTCAAACTAGCATTTTTGAGGTTTTTATGATATAATGATAATATCTAGAAAGTTCTTTAAATTTAGTGAAAAGGAGGGAGTTTAGATGTTTAAAATAGGCGATTATGTCGTCCATAGTGGACATGGTGTATGTCTAATTGTTGATAAAATTTTTGATTCAAATCTTCATAAAGACTTTTATAAGCTCCAAACTATTCACAATAATATGTCAATAAAAATGCCTTGTGATAAAGCTAATTCCTTATTACGTTCAATTCTTTCTAAAGAAGATTTAGCTAAAATAATGAATGAAGCTATTTTACTGTCTGATGAATATATCAAAGACAATAAAGAAAGAAAAAATAAATTTCAAACCTTAATTATGTCTAACGATATTAATGATACCATACTATTATTAAAATCACTTTATCATTTAAGTGATGATAAGAAAAAAGAAAAAAAGACTTTAGGCTCTTTTGATACTCAATTCTTACAACAAGCTGAAAGAAAGCTTTTTAATGAAGTTGCTATCGCAATTGGTATTTCTTCTCTTGAAGCTAAAGACTATGTTTATGAGCATTTAAAGGTAACTAAAGTAATCTAATCGAATAGAGGAGTTTATTATGGAAAATATTGTACTAAAATCAGAATATGATTCTTTAAATATATATACTAATTTATATGATGTAGAAAATCCTAAGGGTGTCGTACAAATAGTTCATGGTATGAAGGAGCACCAAAAGCGTTATAGTGATTTTGCCAACTTCTTAAACCAAAATGGTTATGCTGTCATAACCTCCGATTTACGTGGTCATGGTAAAAATGCTTCGCTTCTAGGCTATATGGAAGGTAAAAAATCTTATGAGGCCTTAGTTGCTGACCAAGCTACAATCACTAATTACTTAAATAAGCGTTACCCTAACCTTGATGTAATCTTATTTGCTCATTCAATGGGAACAATTATTTCCAGAAATTTACTTATGAAGCATGCTGATGCTTTTAAGAAAGTCATTTTAACCGGAGTGCCAGCTTATCAAACAGCTTGCTATTTAGGAATATTCTTTGCCAATATTATCGGTAAATTTAAGTCCGATACTTATGTTTCAAAAATGCTTGAAAAATTAACATTAAGTCCCTTTTCCAAAGCTGTAAAAAATGCTAAGACCGATGTTGACTGGGTTTCAGTAAGTCAAACTAATATCAACAATTACCTCAATGATCCATATTGCAATATTCCATTTACAATATCGGCTTATAAGGCCTTATATAATCTAGTGAAAAATATGCACAAAGTAAAAAAATACCAAGTCAATGAACCAAATCTCCCAATTTTAATGCTAGTTGGTGAATTTGATCCATGTCCACTTGGTCAAAAAGGTCTTAATTCTTCTATCAAAACTCTAAAAAAGGCCGGCTATAAGAACATCACTTCTAAGATTTATCCTAATATGCGGCATGAAATATTAAATGAAGACAATCATCTTGTTGTCTATGAAGATATCTTAAACTATTTAAATGCTTAAAAAAATGTACTTCTCTCGAAGTACATTTTTTTAGTTTGCTTTCTTAGAAAGTGGCTTTAACACTACAACATTTTCAGTTGTAGGTTTAACTTTCTTAGTTAAACCCTTCTTAGCTAATTCCACTAGGTTTGTAAAGCTTGCAGCATCATTAACTGCCATTTCAGCTAACATCTTTCTATTAATTTCGATACCAGCCTTTGATAAACCATTAATAAATTGAGAATACTTAATATCGTTAAGCTTACATGCAGCATTAATACGGCTGATCCAAAGCTTACGGAAATCTCTTTTTCTAACCTTTCTATCACGATAAGAATACACTAATGAATGCATTACCTGAACGTGAGCTGTTTTATATAAAGCATGACTTGAAGCATAGTAGCCTTTAGCAAGCTTTAAAATCTTCTTATGTCTTTTTCTTGTGATATTTCCACCTTTAACTCTTGGCATCGTTTCTTACCTCCTTCAATTAATATAAATTAGTAATTAGGGTTTTAATTCTTTTTTCATCAGTTTGATGAACTAACCCACTCTTTGATAAATGTTTGTTTTGTTTGTGAGTCTTATTAGTCTTAAGGTGACCAGTCTTAGAATGACCACGCTTAATCTTACCTGTACCAGTGATTGATACTCTCTTCTTTAACCCACTATGTGTCTTTTGCTTTGGCATATTTTCAACTCCTTAATCTTTTGTTTTTGGCGCAACAACTGCGAATAATGTTCTACCATCTAGTCGAATAGGTGATTCGACAATAGAAACGTCAGATAAAGCTTGAACAAAACGTTCAATAACTTCTTTACCTAAATCTTGATGTACGATCATACGACCAAAAAATCTTAGAGAAATTTTAACCTTATTACCCTTTTCTAAGATTGTTTTAGCCTTACGAGCCTTAGTATCAAAATCATGCTTCTCAATCGTAGGAGAAAGCTGAATCTCTTGAACTACAACAATTTTTTGATTCTTACGCATTTCCTTTAATTTCTTCTGCTGTTCAAATCGAAAGCGTGAGTAATCCATCATCTTTGCTACTGGGGTTTGTGAATCTGGTGATACTAACACTAAATCTAAACCACGCTCTTCAGCGGCCTCTAAAGCCTCAGCTCGACTTAATACACCTAACTTCTCACCCTTATCAGTAATTACTAGCATTTCTTTGCAGCGAATTTGATCATTAATCAATTCATCTGCTGTTTTTCTTTGCTTATTAATACTTTCACCTCCGAGTATAAAAATAAAAGAGGACGACAAACGCCCTCTAATTCATTCATAAATCTAAAATCAAACAAGTGACTTTTTGCCTACCAACATAATCAATCAGGCGAGAAACGGGCGTTTCTTCTTTCCACATATTTATTTTCCTTTAGTATAATACCACTATTACAAATTGTTGTCAATAGTTTTTTAATTTTTGAGTTCCCCGTTTTTTTTCACTGAGATGAAAGGAAAAAGAAAAAAGCAAGAAAAAACAGCCTAAAAGTGAATA
>CANQBD010000019.1 GCA_947589245.1 uncultured Anaeroplasmataceae bacterium | reverse complement strand
TAGGGTACCCCCTAATTTGGTAAATACCCCATTCCCCCTTGACCCCCTAAAAAGTTAAAGGGCCCTTTAATATAAATATATCTTAAATAAAATGACCAAAAAATTTAGCAATTAATGGTAAAAGGAAACCGCCAAAAAGGAAATATAATGCCGTATATAAAACATCGTTAGGATTAGCTATATAATTATAACACAAATATAAAGTAATTATCCCAGCAACTCCAACAAGCGTGGTGATTGAAATAAACTTCCAAGTGAAAAAGTTTTTATTGTAATCCCAAATAAAATTTACTTTTAATTGATCATTTGTCAAAGTAAAATAATATTCTATCAAATAGTTAGTCATTTCTTTTTTCTTAGCTTTTTCCGGATGCTTGGCTAAACGTTTAGGAAAAAGATAAACATTTTCCATCACTGCTTTAACAACTTCTAAATTATTTTCTTCGCCCGTAATATAATCAAAAATTGTAAATAAACCATAATATTTAGGGTTATTACGATCTAAAGACATCATTTTCTTAACAAACATAAAGGTACGATTTTTATTAATAATATTTTGGGCAATGAAGACCCAACCAAAAAAAGCTGACACCCCAAAAATAATTGTTAGGATGGTTAAAAAAAACTGCATAAATATTGCATCAACTATTAAAAGTACTATGGCTATTACTGTTAAAATCAATACTAAAATAGTAAGCATTCTTTCCTCACATCCTACTACTTTATTTTACATTTATTTTAAATATTTTCAAGTTGATTTAAAATATTTATTTTAGATAATGATTTGCGTTTAGAAATTAACCATTCCTTTAAGAAAATACAACATATTCCCATAAAGGTTATAGCACACGTTATAAAAAGAGCCACTAAAGCTTTATTTTGGCCAATATATACTCCCTCAATAGCGTTAGATGTTCTAAGTAATGAACTACCAATCATACCTAAATCACTGTTGGTCTTACACTCAAATATTAAAGCATCAGCAACCTCATCTGCTAATTTTTGAGCTAGGTACTTATCTTCATTTTCACAAATTATTTTAATTAAAAGGGAAGATGATGAGCTTTCAACCTTTAACATCGCCATCAAATCTTCAATAGTCAAATTATTTTCGATAGCCACAGATTCTAAAACAATGCCTTGCTTGGCTAATTCCGAAACTGTATTAATTAACAAAAGAGAATTATTATAATCATATTCCTTAGGTTCACCATCATAAGAAATTGCTACCATAATACTAGCTTGCGATTGATACTTCTCCTTCATAATAAATTTTGAAAAACAAATGCCTATAATAATTCCCAAAATTAAAAAGCCTAATAACATCAGCCAATTTTTTAATATAATCTTTATTAAATCGAATAAACTAATCCCCTCATCCATACTATTTACCTCCATAATATAGACCTAATTTTAATATATACTTTTTAAAAAAAATGTAGAAATAATTAGTTAAAAAAGAAAAAGTGAAGATTAATTTTCTTCACTCTTGGACTCCTTAAGATATTTATTTAAAATACTCATAATACAAGTTAAATTGGTAGCCTCACTCTTAACAAGCTCATGCATTAAACTATAGACCTCTAGCTCTTCTTTTTCCAAAGCCAGCTTTTCAATTTTCTTGGCAAATTTAACATCCTCTTCAGCTCTGATTAAGACATTATTAAGATTAAGTCTAACATCATCTTTCATCCCAAAAGCTTCCATTAAAGCCGCTTCATAATTCATCTTTTTTAAAGCAATGTCTTCCATAGCTAGTCCTAAAGATAAAAAGCCTAAACGTTTAAGCTCACTAGCACAGACCTTTAAATATGCACAACTATGAGTCTTATTATCTAAATACGCTTTAATTTCATTTTTAAGTTCTTCATTGGTAGTAAGACCAAGAAAGACTTTTGAGTAATTACGATAATCAATATTATTCATTCTTTTCACCTATTAGTATTTTTACCATTGGCAAGTCATTTTATTCATTTAAAAAACTATTAATAATATTTAATACAACATTAGAAAAAACAATATTAAAATGATTGTGATTAGCAAGCTTAATAAATTGCCTATTTTTATTTTTAACCATTTGATATAATAAATAACCTGATTCTTCTTTAACTAAGTAATCATCTTTACCCCAAATAATCAAAGTTTTAGGATAAATGATTTTAAATTCATCTGATAAATCGGAAATAATCTTGGCAAATCTAAAAATATGCAAATAATTCTTTTTTGGTAAAACCTGCGATATTGCGCTATTACTACTACCATTAGATCTAAAATGATAGTTTTTCAAATTCAAATACCTATAAGCTGGAGCTAATAAAACTAAACGATTAACAGGTCGAACACTTTGAAGATAACAAGCTATTACTCCACCCATTGAGTAACCAATAACATCGATAGTTTCATATTTATAAACCAAACTATCATATACAGCAACTATAAATTTTTTAATATTATTAGAATTGAATTTCAGTTGATTTTCACCATGACCTGGTAAATCATAATTGGCAATCATATCATAATAATTATATAACGTTTGATTATAAAAAGAAAAGTCAGCCTTACAGGACAATAAACCATGAATGCAGATTAAAGCCCTCATCTACTTCACCATTTTAAATTATGCATTAGAGCTTAACTAAATTAGGGCATTTATCCTTAATAAAAAGAAAAGACTCAAATTAAATTGAGTATTCTTGTGTTATAAATATTGTCTTGTCTCGATAGTTAACTCTTCTTCTAAATTAATTAGACGCTTAGTAATATCTTTAGAAACTTCATCAGCCGCTTCATATTGGTTTAAATATTTATTTAAAGATTTAACACCCATATTACAACCATTTGTTATTAAATCAGCAATTGTTTTATCTGATTTATTAACAGTTAAACGCATATTAGTTGTCATAGAAGAAAAGGTTTTAAGAATCGGATTAGGATTTTTACCAGTATCTTGATACTTATCTAATAATTTTTGAATTTCCTCTTTAAGTTTTTCGTGCTCCGCCTTACATTTCTGCAAATATTTTTTAAATTCTTTACTTTCTACATAATCTTCAACTTCAGTGATTGCTTGAACACCCATCTTAATTCCAGCATCACATTCTCTTAATAATTTAATAGTATCTGATTCAATCATAATTAATTCACCTTTATAAATATTATTATCTAATAACCATTTGTTTATGCAAATTTCGTTATCTTGTTATTTAATAAGGCTTGCAACTTTATTTATGATTTAAATTATGGTATACTCTTTTTAAGGATGTGTTGTAAATGGAACTAGATAAAAATAAGATGCCTAAACATATTGCCATTATCTTAGATGGTAATGGTAGATGGGCCAAAAAAAGATTATTGCCAAGAACAATGGGACATCGTAAAGGAGCCTTTAATGTTAGAGATATTGCAAGACACGCTCAAGAACTTGGAGTGCAATATTTAACTGTCTTCTGCTTTTCAACAGAAAATTGGAATAGACCTAAATCGGAAGTTGAATACATAATGACAACACCTATAAGATATTTTAAACGCTATAAAAAAGATATTTTAAACTCAAAGATGCGAATTAAATTCATAGGTAGACGTGATCGTATTTCAACTGAACTTTTAAAGGTTTTTGAAGAAATTGAAAATGGTACTAAGGACCATAAAGGACTTACCTTAACCCTATGTGTTGATTATGGTTCCTATGATGAAATAACTACTGCTGTTAAAGAAATTGTAAAAGAAATTAAAGCTGGAAAGATTAAGGAAGATGAAATTGATGCTAAACTTATCGAAAATCATCTTTTCACAAAAGACTATCCAAATCTCGATTTATTAATTAGAACTAGCGGAGAAATAAGAATATCAAACTTTTTATTATGGCAGCTAGGTTATACCGAATTATACTTTACTGATGTTTTGTGGCCTGATTTTGATAGTGAAGAACTAGAAAAAGCTATTGCTTCTTTCCAAAAGCGAAATAGACGTTTTGGAGGACTTAATGATAATAAATAAATTAACTCCTCAAGGCTATTGTGGAGGAGTAAAAAAGGCCATTGAAATAGCCTATCAAGCTATTGATGATTCTTTAGTTAAAAAACCACTATATCTTTTAGGTTCTATAATTCATAATCAGCATGTTATTGATGATTTAACTAATAAAGGAGCCATTATTATTGAAGATAAAAATCGTTCTAGAGCTGAACTTCTTGACCAAATCAAAGAAGGAACAGTTATCTTCTCCGCTCATGGAGTCGCTCCCAGTGTTTATACTAAAGCCTTAGCTAAAGGACTAAATATCATTGATACTACTTGTCCAAATGTCAAACTTATTCAAAACAAAATTAAAACCCAATTAGAAGCAGGCTATACTTGCCTATATATAGGTACAGCCAAACATCCCGAATGTGAAGCTATCCTTGAAATAAGTAAGGAAATTATCTTAATTGAAACAAAAGATGATATAACAAAATTAAATTTAAAAAGTGATAAAATATTTATAACTAATCAAACAACCCTCTCACTATATGACACTAAGATTATTTATGAGACGATTAAAAAATTATATCCTAAAGCAATTATAGATAATAAAATATGTCAAGCAACTACTATTAGACAACAAGCTGTTCTAAATCAAAAAAAGGTTGATTTATGCATTGTCGTAGGTGATGAAAAGTCTTCAAATACCCAAAAATTATTATCAGCCAGCCAAAGGGCTGGAATTGAGGCTATCTTAGTATCAGATTTAACCGCTTTAAAAAAATATGACCTGTCCAACGTTAAAAGTGTTTCTGTCACTTCGGGGGCTTCTACTCCTGAATATATTGTTGATATGATAATTGAATATTTAAATAAAATATAAAAAGGCTGGGAAAACCTAATTTTTAAAATAAGGTTTCACAGCCCCTTTTTTATTCTCTTGGAATACTATCAATTAATTCCTTTAATGAGCCATCAAAGAAATCAGTCTTCCGAGCAAATAAATAAATTTTTTCATTTATTTTAACACTTTTTCCATCAAGCGCAAAACAAGCACCAGCAAAGAAAGCTAGTAGTTTATTAGCTGCCATAGGCTCTAAATTATCAAAATTTAAAATTAAAGGACAACCATTTTTTAAACTTGTAACTAAGGTAGCAGCTCTTTGATCATCATCAGAAAGTTCCTCTGTGATTACCCGATCACTAGCTAACTCAGTTTGATTTAAGTTTTTAGAAGCCTCTTCATACTCATTTTTCTTTTTACCAAATAAACCCATTATTCTTCTACCTCATCTTCCTCTTTTTTGACCATAGGGAAAACCGTAGCCCTTGTACCTTGACGAACCATAATCAATGTAGTTTTAGCAAATTCTTGTAAAATATCCATTCTTTGAGGTGGACAAGCAATGATAACTTGTAATGGCATTGAATTAATGAAATTCATCATTGCATGCATACGGTTAGCATCCATCTTATCAAATACTTCATCGAATAGAACTAAGCCAATAGGATCACCAGCTAAAACAGAACTCTTAGTATAAATACGAACAAATGAAGCAATAATTGCAACATAGAATGGTACCTGAGTTTCACCACCAGACTTTTCCTTAAATACTTTGGAATAAGTCATTGTTTCACCATTACGATTGATGATTCTAATATCATAATCCATATATGTACGATAATCAGTAAATTTATTAATAGCCCCATTGCTGTTTACTTCATCAACAGATAATGTTTCAAATAATTCTCTAATTTGTTCATCATACTTTTGTTGGAACTCAAGGGTTAGTAACCCATCACTACCATCCTCTAAATCAGAGGTAACCATCTCATAGAATGAAGCATATTCACTACTTCTTGGGAAAATAAACTCATAACGATCATTACCAAAAGTAATATTTGATAGCGTTTCATTGATTTTGGAAATCTCTTGTTCAGCTGTCAAGATATTATTTCTTAGCTTAGCGATAAAGTCTTCTTTGAAGACAATTTCAGCAGATTCTCTTGCACTTCTTACCTTTTGTTCATACTTGATTAATTCGGTCTTTTCTAACTTATTTAATTCGGCAATAAACTTATCAACCTCAGATAGTCCAATAGAGAATGTTGAATTATAGTTGTTAATATAAGCATATTGCTTAGCAACTAAAGTATCAGATAGTAAAGAAAAGCTTGCCTCTTCACTACGATATTTATCTTGATATTCATTAAAGGCAGTCTTAAAGTTTTTAGATGAAACTAAAGCCTGATATTCATCCTTAGCCTTTTGTTCAACAACCACAGAACCATGAGACAATTCCTTTAATTCAGCTTCTAGCGTTACTAGTTCATTACTCTTATTGTAAATAACACCATTTAAAGCATCAACAGCATTATCAATACCACCAATCTCTTTACTTAAAGTAATCTTCTTAGCATCTCTAGCCTTAATAGTAGCTAAAATCTTTTCATAGTCTTCTTCTAACTCTGAAGGTGTAGCAGTCTTTTGACGGACTGCTTGTTTAGATAAATCTTCTAAAGTATGCTTTTCTTTTTCAAGTAATAAAGCCTTATCTAAATCATCAACAAGTGGTCTTAAATCCAAACGATCAATTAAAGCTAAAATTTCATTTAAAGCTTCAATTTCTTTATTTAAAGCTAAATATTCATTCTTAGCCAAATCAGCACGTTCATGCCATAATGCTGCCTGCTTAGAAGCCGCATTTTTACCAATAAATGGCTTTTCAACATTAGGATTTAAACTTGTAACAGCATAACCACGATAGATTAGTAAATCATTAGTAATAGAAGTTTGATACTTTTCAAGTTCCATCGCATCATCACACATAATCACATTACCACATGTATAATTGATATAGCATCTAGCATCTTGATTTTCACTATCAATGATTGATGCTAAAGATTTAGGCTCAAAAGTTTTAAAACGACTAATTTGCTTAGTATTTACTAAACCAATACCATATAAACGATAACGATCCTTGATTCTTGAAAAAATCTGTAATGCTTGATCAAAATAACGAGGCTCAACGATCATATTAAATCGACGATTACCTAAGAAAATTTCAACCGTATCTGCCCAATTAGGATCCGTAATTTCACAAATTTCAGCAAAAATATGAACTTTAATATCATAGTTAAATATACGCTTTAAGCCTTCTTCAATCTCCGCTCTGATTTGTAATAACTGAGTTGGAAAATTAACACGATTTTGATCTAAACCCTTTAAATTAGTAGAAATTTCATTGATTTGTTGAATCAAACCACGTTTCTTACTATCTAAAGACCCTAATTCTTGGTTTAGCTTATTTTGAACAGCACTTAAACGTGATTGATAATCTTTTAATCTTAGTTTAGAGCTTTCAACATCCATAGCATTAATCTGAACTAAAGATAAATTAGCCATTTCAGCAAATAATTTTTCGTTAGATAATTTTCTTAAAGCATTAACATTATCCTTAAAACTGCTAGCTCGCTTTAAAAATACTTGTTGATTACCTTCTAAAGCTGTAATATTCGTTTGTGTTTTTAAAATTTCCCGATTAAGATATTCTTCAGCCTTAAAAGTATCATTATTACTTAAAGCATTATATAAGTCACGAGCACGCTCATTTAAAGCTAAAAGCTCACTGTCAATAGAAACAATTTCTTGTTCCTTCATTACTCTAAGAGCTTCTTGTTTTTCAATCTGACGTTTAGCATCTTCTATTTCACCTTTGATAGCTTCCGTATCAAAAAGATGCATTAAATATTCAATATAGTTTTTCCGCTCTTCAATGCTTTGAAGCTCCTGATATATACCTTCAATTTCCTTA
Organism: uncultured Anaeroplasmataceae bacterium; assembly: GCA_947589245.1. Taxonomy (GTDB): domain Bacteria; phylum Bacillota_I; class Bacilli_A; order Acholeplasmatales; family Anaeroplasmataceae; genus Pelethenecus. The sequence goes on along the minus strand of CANQBD010000019.1, from coordinate 21,536 downwards.
AGATCTGTAACTTTTTTATTGATAAGTTTTAAAGTGTTCTCTAACTCCTTATAAGAACGAATAGAATCTTTAATTGCTGTCACATCAATTTCTTTTTCTTCAAGAATATTTTGATAGATAAATTCTTTAACATCAGCAATAGGCTTAAAAGCTAAAGCCTTAGGAATTAGACGATAAAAGTCTTCATTGATTGAACCAAAAGCTGTTCTAAAACCACGTTTAGCTTCTTTCTTAGTTAAAAAGAATTCAAAACTAGGATTATGCTTTCTAAATTCTACAGTGCCAAATATTTGATTTTCTGGTGAAACAAACATCGAGTCATTGATTGGCTCAAAGGTTCTATAGAATAAAGTTTTAACAGGTAATAGTTCACCAAAAGCATCAATTACTGCACCTACAGCAAAATTACTATCTGTCTTTTCATCATGAAACTCTAAAGCAACATGACCAGAAACATCACCATTACGTAAATATTCTTTATCATCCATTCCTAGCTTACATTTTACATAACCCCGAAGATCACGCTTACCTTTTTCGTTAGCTGCAAGGTTAAACATTGTATCACCAGCTGTTAAAATGTAAGTGATAGCATCCATAATAGTAGACTTACCTGAAGCATTTGGACCAGATAATAAAGTATTACCATCAATTTCTATTGTTTCATTAGAAAGATAATGCCAATTAATTAAACGAATCTTTACTAACTTTTTCATTATTTGTCACCATCTTCCTGTGCAATATGCATAATCGTTTGATATACCTCATTAACATCTTCGCTCTTAATAGCCATAAGAATTGTTGGTAAAATGACAATACGACATGTTGATGTTGTAATATCACCTGTAACTTCAATTAAATTATAACGCCGTAACAATCTTACAGCCGAAATTAAATCTGTTTTATTTAATTTTCTTTTAATTTGTAAATAATCGTACTTATTGTGGATATCAGCCACACTACAAACGATATTTTCATTTAAAGAAGTATCTTTAGCTTTTTCATGATATAAAAGTCTTAAAATGAGTAAAATTATTGATTCATCTCGCTTAAGCTTTAAAGTGTTAGAAGCAGATGCCCCTTCTAACATAACACAGCCTGTAGCAGTATCAAGAACTATCTCATAGCCTAAAATACTAAAAAATTCATCAAATGCTTCCTTAAAACTCATTAAAAAGTAATAACTTTCCTTATTATCCTTTTTATCACGGCATAAGAAAGTATTAGCAAGGAGTTTATTAGCTGTATCTCTAAATTGGTTTTGTTGACCAACATTCATAGTTTCATAAGTATTAAGCATTCTTACACTCTCCTTTCAATTAGAAAATCTTTTAAACGATAGCGTTTATGTTCAATATTCTTTTCTAATATCGTAATTTCATATTCATGATTAGCAGCAAACATTAAACAATAGACAGTCATTAAAACTGTTAGATTATCCGAATTGTAATTGATTAAATCACTAGCCTGTAATTTATTATCAAGCATATTGGCATCCAAATAATTAGCAATTTCAATTTCATTATAAGTTGTCTTGAATTGTTCAAAGAAATTTTCGGGAAGATCAAGTTCACTCGCAATATCAAGCATTTGATTATAATTTCTAGTATAACTACCACGAGGAGCATAAAGTGAATTACCACCTGAAAAAATTTTAACTTGATTGAAATTGTATAAAGAATCAGTCAACTTCATAGCCTTTTCAATTCGACCCTTTTCATTGCTATCCTTGATATGCTTTAAAATACGATTTAGTTTACCTATAATATTGTCATCCTCACTAAGTAAGAATTTGATTTTACCAATAGTTGAATTGATATAAGTACGATTCTTATTATCTATTTCTAAGACAAAACTATCAATAGAATTGAAGACATCGATTATTTCATCAATTGCTTTATTAGCTTTAGCTGTAGCAAGTTCAATTGAAGAATAACGACGCTTATAATCATTGATAATCATGCTCATCGCAAATTCATTAGCTGCTAATTCTTCTAGCTTAGAAACAATCGTCAAACGATAACGATTTATATTATCTGAAGTTTTCATCTTCAAATAACTGCGATCATAGATTTCTGTCTTAAAAGTCATTAATCTTTCCATCAATTCTTTAATCTCAGCAGTTTCAACAACACTATTGATGTATTCTTTTAAACGACTATCTAGACGTCTTAACGCTCTGATAAGCTGTTTAGTATAGTTATAAATTAAATCAAATGTCATTGCGTAATCAACATTTTCTGGATTAGTTAAAAGTGAATATATTGTAAAAATATAACCTTGATATTCATTAGCATGAATCTCATATGGTTCATTTTCATCGTATGTCTCACTATAAGTTGGATAAGCATTGATTAGTGCCTCAGATATAATAATGGCCATATCTGAAAAGTTCAAAATTTCTTCATAGTCATTAGTTACATCAATATAAATCCAACCGCACTCTTCCATTCTTCTAAGAATGTAATTAGCAAGTTCACGTTTAGATTGTGGATTAGATTCTTCATCCTCTTCATCCTCTACATCATATAATAGCGAGCTATTATCTAAAAAATTGACCAAATCATCAACTATAATTTTCTTTTCAATTCCTAAAATTGAACCTGTTTCATAGGTCTTGAAACTTTGGATAATACAAGCTAAATAAATACGCTTATTTTTAGAGGCTAGCAAGGAGAAAAAGTTATCTGGTATCATACCAAAAAAATCCATATATTTCCCCACCCATCTTTTTTATTCCATATAGATTTATTCTATCAAAAAACAACATCAAATACAAGAAAAAGACCCATTTTTTTTGCTTTTATCAAGCAGATTTTTAAAAAGTAGTTTAAGAGGCTTTATTTATACATATAAATAAAACAAAAAAAGATACCTTGATAACTAGGTATCTATTTTTAAAATTTAATTTTGCATTTTGATTTGTTGACCTTCAATCAAAGAATAACTAATCAGTTTTTTAGAATCCAAATTCTCTTTAAACATATCTACGCCCGTTATTTGGGAATTATTATATGTTTTGTAATAATAAATTCCTTTATCAGTATTACAGCATGAGGAATAAATTGTATATTCAAACTTATCACCAACCCTACAACAACCCTTTTGCTGAGTCACTGAATTAAGAATTTGATAAAATTGACTGATACTTTCTGATTCAGAATCACCACAAATAGAATTAAGCTTAGTAAAAGCTGCTTTAACGAATCTAGAAGCTGAGGATAAATCACCAGGTAGTCCAATGCTCCCCATACCTCGACTATAAGGCTTTAATTCTAGTATATTTGAAAAACGATTAGTTGGTTCTTCCTTAGTAACACCCATATAGTTGGCAAGATTAAGTAATTGAAAATCAAATGGAGGATTATTTGTCAAAACACCAACTAAATTATCATATATTTTTAAACCATCTTTTAAAGGCTCAACTGTTATACTTTTATTTCGATCACTAATTATATAATGTAAAGGCGTTGCCTTTAATTCTTCTGTAAATGCCAACCCAACTAAATTAGTATTTTCTAATAAGCTTTTAGCTTCAGCAACCGTACTACATTGACTCAAAACCCAAGGTATGAATTCAAAGGTAGCAATATTGTCCTTTGTTAAAGAATTTTTTTCATAATAGGCATTGCCAGGAAAATTTAGACCAGCCATACTTAAACCCTTTTCGTTAGTAGCATCATAATATAATGGATAATCATTTTGAACAAAAGCCATACCAATCATTGCATAATGTGAAGCAAAAGATTTGTTATTACTAAATTTAAAAGGGTAAGCTCTTGGCGTAATCGTCACCGTTTCATGATAAGAAAATTCCAAATCCAAATTACGACCAAAATAATGATCCTTAGTTTTAAAAGAAATTGCAGTACACATTTTAAACCCCCTAAAACAATTATAGTTTTTACTTAACCAATAAATATAATACACTCATTTTCATTTTTTTAAAAGACTATTTTCACATGTTTTGAAAATCAATAATAATAAAAGCTGAAAGTATAAGTGTACAATCAGCTTCAGTATGATTAAATAATTATTTAATTAAATTTCAAACCCTTAAACAAAGAATTAACATCAATATTAGATAACATATTAGGAATCAAATCACCTATGCCATCCTTGACACTAGCTTCTTCAAAGCTAATGACATCAACAGCTTGATTTACAATCTTTAATAAGCAAATTGGTGTAACATTGATGCTGCCACTAGCTCCATCACCATTTGTACTCTTAATATCTGTTTTTAGGTTTAAGAAAGAAATCTTGACTTTATAAACAGGAATTAAATATAATCCAGCATCAATTTCCTCCTTTGCTCCTAATACAACTCTACCATCTAACAATTTAGATATAAAATTAAAACTTTCCAAACTATTCCTCTATTCTTATATTATATTCTTTAAACCAATAATCGATTTGGTATAAATATGCCAAAAAGGCTGTCTTACGCATTAACTGTCCATACCAAGGAACCTCTAATTCTTCACTAGAGTTCATAATTTCATTAATCTTGGCAACATCAAAAAGCTCATATAAAATACTATTTTTATCCTCTAAAGCCTCTTGCAAAAGTTTAACTACTTCGTTATGGTAAGCTAAAGAATTACTCTTAGGATAAGGACTTTTTTTGCGCTCAATTACTTCTTTTACAACAATATCACTATAAGCATCTCTTAAAAGCTTCTTCTCAACTTTACTACGATATTTAAATTTAAATGGTACATTATATAATAAATCAACTAAGTCCTTATCACAGAATGGAACCCTAACCTCAATAGATGCCCCCATAGTCATTCGATCTTTTCTGTCAAGTAAATTGGTCATAAAATATTTCATATTTATATAACTTAATTGACGTTGCCTAATTGTTGTCTTAGAGTCACTTGGTAAAATTGGTGTTGCCTTTATTGCACGATCAAATTCAGCCATCACATACTCTTTTAAATGGAGCTTTTCACGATATTTAGGATTTAAAAGACTTTCTTTATAGTCAAGATTTCTAATCCAAGGAAAAGTGGTGAGCTTTTTAGTTTTTTCATAAAACCAAGGATAACCACCAAATACTTCATCAGCACATTCACCAGATAAACTAACCTTATGCTTAAGATGGATATTTAAAGCTAAGAAATGCATAGATGAATCAATATCAGTCATTCCAGGACTATCCTTTAAATGAACAGCTGTTTTAAGGCCTTCAATTAAAGATTTATTATCAATAACTATATCATGTTGATTAGACTTAATAGCATCACTTACCAAATGTGTATAATCAGCATCTAAAGATCTTTCAAAGGCATTGGCTTTAAATTGGGAATCTTCATAGCTAATACTATAAGTGTCAAGCTTTTTCTTATTTAAAGCAACAACCGTTGAAATAATACTTGAATCAAGACCACCAGATAAGAAGGTTGATAAATCAACATCCGAAATCATTTGTCGCTTAATAGCCTTATCTAAAAGGCTTCTAACTCTTCTTTTTGTTTCATCATAGGTAAAAGGATATTCTTTAGCCGTTAATTCATAGTAAACGTGTTCTTCAAATTTTTGACCACCAACACACTTTAAGTAATGACCAGGCGGTAATTCATAAATACCCTTATAAACTGTCTTACCAACACTATGGGATGGCCCCATACCAAGTAACTCACATAAGCCCTCACGATCAACAACTCTTTTATCTGTATATTCTAAAATTGACTTAAGCTCTGAAGCAACAATTATATCATCATCAACAAATGTATAATATAAAGGCTTAACACCAAACATATCTCTTACAATCAAGACATCATCATTGTGAGTGTAAACAAAAGAAAATATACCATTCAAATCTTTTAATATATCTTCACTATACCGCATCAGTAGTTTAAGCAATAACAAGGTATCGCTATTAAACTCTAATTTGCCATTTAATTTCTTCTCCAGCTCTGAACTATTATAGATTTCACCATTATAAATCAAATGATTATTCAAAATACTCATTGGCTGTTTAGCATTATAAACATCTCTAATTGCTAAACGTTTATGACCAAATGAATGATTTTTTGTAAAGAGATAACCATAGTCATCAGGTCCCCGATGGTTAAGCAAATCACAAGCTTTTATAAAAAGTTTTTCATCAGTTGGAGAGTGAAAATTACTTTTATAAAATATTCCACACAACTAGTATCACTTCCTATATTAAGTTATGATTTTTCTTGTAAAATGTGCCTACTTCTTTTAAGAACGATAAGGGATAACTTCTAAATTATCTCTAATTTTTAGCATTATATTTCCTTGATCTTTTGTCATATAGACTAATCCATAACTTTTAAGCCTATTAACCACCTCTAAACTAGGAAGTCCATATTGATTGTTACTAGCTACCGAAATAATAGAAATACTAGGAGTTACATAATCTAAAAATTCTCTACTACTAGAAGTATTTGAACCATGATGCCCTACTTTCAAAACATCACTATTTAAGCTAGTACCATAAATTGCAATTAAATCATTTTCTTCCTCTATTGTCATATCACCAGTTAAAATAAAAGTATAATTGCCAATTTTAAATTGCAATACTAATGAATTACTATTAGAGTCTTTAAATTTATTTAAAGGCCCTAAAATTTTAAAGGTTATTTCACCAATTTGGAATTGCATACCACCTCTATATGCTTCTTTAATAGCATTTAAATCTTTTATTTTATTGACATCCTCAAATTCAGAATAAATAATTTTTTTTACTTCGATGTTTTTAAGTATTTTTTCACTAGAACCAATGTGATCATTATCAAAATGTGTCAATACTAAATAATCAATCCTATTAACACCAATACTTTTTAAATAATCCAGATTAGGACCAAAAGAATCTATTAAAACATTGCCTTTTTCATAAGGCATTTCAATCAAAATTGAATCACCCTGTCCAACATCAATAAAGGTTATTCGATAAAAAGGATTTAAGAATCGAATTGTTAAAATAATAATTATTAAACAGCTAAAAAGAATTCCCGATAAAAGTCTTTTGGATTTTTTGACTATGCTTATTAAAAATAATATTAATAAAAAATAATAAATTACAATTAGATAAATATTCATATCACCAACATTAATAACTAACATATTTTCATTTATGGTTATTAAAGATTCGTTGATAATCGTAAAAAAACTTTCAAATAAATCATTAGGAATGATGATACTTACAATAGTTATAGGAAAAATAATTTTCGTAAAAAATATACTAAATAAAAAAGCAAGAAAAATACCTAATAAGGATATCCGATTAAAGCTATTTATTATAATTGGTAAAGTTGTTATAAAGCATAAAAGTGATGTTAAAAAATTTTGTTTTAAATAGGATTTAGTCAAAATAAATTCATCTTTAAATAATAAAACAAAACTTACTAAATAACTAAGAATAAAGCCTGTTTGATAAGCATTATAAGGATTCAATATTACCATAATAATAAAGCTTAAGGAAAAAATATCTAAGTTGGTGTATTTTTGTTTACCAAAGCGATTCAAAAAATTCATTAAAATAATTAAATAGGCTCGCAAGGCAGAAATGGGAAAACCTAAAAAAGCCACATATAAACCTAACAGAATAGTTGAAACAAAAGAGCCTTCTATTTTAAAAAACTTTTGTAATAATCTAACTATAAAACTATATAAAAGCATAAGATGCATTCCACTTATTACCAAAATATGTGAAATGTATAATGTTGAATAGGCTTCTTTTAAGTTTGCTTCAAAAGATGCTTGACCAAAAACTAAGGCATTAACATAGAGTGCTGTACTCTTACCAAATCTTTCTTCACTTAATCTTATTAGGTTATAGCGTATATTTTTCAAAGTAGTTCTATGACCAATTATTTGATAGCTGATGATACTGCCTCGATTATAAACTCCTTTAGCTTTATAATACGCTTTAGAGTCAAAATCACCAACATAGGATTTTTCTTGAAATTTTAAAACTTTAACAGTTGCTAAAATAATATCTCCGGGAACTACTTTAGAATTGTTATAACATAATAGTTTAACACTCCCCTTGATTAGCAAATTATTTTGATCAGCTTCTAAAACTTCAAATTCTTCGGTAATAGTAATTGGTTCTAGTTCTTTACTTAAATGATCTTGCCAAGTATAACTACCTACCAGTAGCAAACAAAGTAAACAAAAAGGTTTGAAAAGATGCGTTTTTTTAAATAAAAATACTAAATATATTAATAAAAAAAGATAAAAAATGGGATATTTTAGCGATATTAATAAAATAACTAAACCAAAGCCAAAAAAATGAAGTTTATCACAAAACGGCTTGTTGAATAATTTGTTCCTTAGCAGCATCAGGTACACTCGTAATTTGCCATAATAGATCCCAAGAATTTATCTTACCATAGGTAGTACGATAGTCAATTATTTTTTGACTTCTTTTTTCACCTATTTGCGATAATGTCATTAATTCAATTTGACTAGCCTCATTGATATTAATTAGTTTATTAGCAATTTTACCATCATAATTATTGCCAAAATCAATTGTAGGAATTAATATTTCAATGTCATTAGAAATTACTTCAAATAAGTCAAACCCAGTTAAATCACTATATTCATTACAAATATTTTTAATTCTAATAAACAAAGCCCCATAAGTTATAGGATTATTATAAACAAGCTCAGTTCTTCTAACAACCTCACCATCAATAGTGATAACAATAGGATTTGGATAATCATAATTAGGTTCTTCTAAAATTGATTCTTCTTTTTGATAATTGATTATAAAAAAATAGACTAAAATTATAACCCCAACTAAACCAGCAATGAGTAATTCTTTTTTGCGATACATTTTTTTCACCTCATTAAATAAATAGGCTAAAAAAATTAAAAATTTGTCTGCAAATTAAAAACCTAATAGAAAATTCTATTAGGCTTCAATACTTGTCTGTGAAAGAATATTATCATCAATGTCATATAAGGTTAAAACTTTTTCATCTAAAATTAAATAGCTACGTTTTGTATTATTTTTAGGAATAGTTATACTACCAGGATTAATAAATAATTGTCCATTATTCTTAGTAATTACTGCCACATGAGTATGACCATAAAAAATTACTTTAGCTTGAGATTTTAATTCATCTAAATGGTGGCCATGTTCTAAATGACAAGCAACACCATTTAAATTTATATCAAGTTGATTGCTAAGGGGAAACAGCAATACCATTTGATCAACCTCAGCATCACAATTACCTTTAAGACAAATAATTTTATCTTGATATTGATTCAAAATTGATATAACTAGCTTAGGATTATAATTATCAGGTAAATCATTTCTTGGTCCGTGATATAAAACATCACCTAAACAAATCATTTTATCACAAGAAAACTCATTAAATTTTTTAGCTATTATTTCAGCAGAAGCACTTGAACCATGTAGATCAGAAAAAATTAAATATTTCAATTTAAACCACACACCTTGCTTAAAATTTCTAATGAATTTTTAAGATTATCATATTCATCATCTTTTAAACAAGCAAATAATGGTTCAGCAAATTTAATGACATCTTTATTAATACTTTCCATCATTTTTTGCCCTTCTTCTGTCAAAAAAACTTCAAACACCCGATTATCTTGTTTATTTTGAGTTTTATATAATAGACCTTTTGAAATTAGTCGATTAATAAGAGGTGAAATTGTGTTTGTAGTCTTATTAAGTCTTTTGCAAATGTCGGTAATTTTAGTAGCTAAAGGATTATGATAAATATCTAAAATAATAATTGCTTGAATATGACTTAAGCCATAAGGTGCGCATAAATTAGCTCTTGAATTACTAATGAATTGAGAAGTTCTTTTCAATAATTCAATAACCTCTAAAATATTTTTATTAGCCATAATTTCTCCCCTCTCTTTTTTGAAATTAAAAAAGTGACGTAATGTCACTTTCTAATTATTACTTTACATCTACAAGTTCAAGTTTACTATCAGTTACTTTAACAAGTGTATCACCTGATACTAAACCTAAATCAGCAGTAGCCTTTGCTAAAGCATCCTTATAAGAACCAACAACTGCTTGAACGCCCCAAACAATAGCAAGACTACGAGCCTCATCCTTAGTCTTAACTGCAAAATAAATATCAGATGCAGGACGATATTCAGATAATGCCAAAGCAAGTTCAACTGAACCCTCTGCAACAATGGCAGGTATTTCAAATGTAGCAGCTAATGTTGCAGCAGCTAGACCAATAGCATCATCTTTATCTTTTTCTTCTTTGCCGTAAACTACATTTTCAATCATTAGTTGATGATCAAGATCATCTTCTGCTCTTGTATCAATCTTTGACATATAAGATACTGCTTCAAATGGATAATCACCTTGAGCTGATTCACCTGATAACATTGTTGCACCAGTACCATCTAAGACTGCATTGTGACAGTCAGAAACTTCAGCTCTAGTAGGTCTTGGGTTTTGCTGCATAGAATCTAGCATTTGCGTAGCACATACAACAATTTTACCTTGAGATTGAGCTAAATAAATCATTTCTTTTTGAATTGCTGGTAAATCCCAAGCATCAACATCAACACCTAAATCCCCTCTGGCAACCATTACACCATCAGATAATTTGATGATTTCAGCCATATTAGAAACGCCCTCTTGGTTTTCAATCTTTGAAATAATCTTAATATGAGTATTACCCTTAGCAGCCAAGATTTCACGAATTTGTCTAATATCATCTGGGCGTCTTACGAAAGAAGCTGCAATGAAATCTAAGCCTTGATCACAAGCAAATTCCATATCTGCTTTATCTTTAGGAGAAACATAAGGCATATTTAAAATAACACCTGGAACATTACAATTTCTCTTATTTTTAAGCTTACGATCATTATGAACCTTGCAGACTAATTCCTTACAAGATGCATCCTTTTCAATAACCTCTAAAGTCAAGTTGCCATCTTCTACTAAAATCTTACCACCAATAGAAATATCATCATATAAACCAGCGTAAGAAATAGCCACCTTCTTAGCATTACCTAAGAAAGAATAATCCATAGTAATACGGATAATATCACCTGTATGAAGCATAACTGGTTCATCATTTTCTAAATATCCTGTTCGAATTTCAGGACCCTTAGTATCAAGCATCATACCAACATTCCAGCCTTTTTCAGCATTTAAGGCCTTAACATTCTTAATACGGAACCCTTGTTCATCATAATCACCATGAGAAAAATTCATACGCATAACATTCATGCCAGCTGTACCAATTAATTTTTCTAGACAATCCTTCTGTTCACTAGCAGGTCCAATTGTACAAACAACTTTTGTCTTTTTCATAAATATCTTCTCCTTTAATATATCAAATATTGTTATAATTTAATTTTTATCAATCAAGCGAATCATTTATAGTATCTTTTATATGCAGCAATTTATACTTTTAAATATACTAAAAACAACTACTCTAAATTACATTATATCATAAATTTCGACTTCTTCAATATTTTGTAAGCCTAGAATATGTCACTTTTTTATGTAAAACGATTTCATAAATGTTGTATAAGTTCTTGACATCTTACAAAAATTAAAATAGAATTAAATTAAGATTTAGTAATTATTACTAAAAAAATGATTTTAAGGAGAAAGTTTATATGAACAAATTAAAGGGAGCAGCAATTTTAGGCCAATCTGGTGGTCCAACATCTGTAATCAATGCTTCTGCAGCAGGTGTTTTCTTAGAAGCACTAAAACAACCTAATATCACTAGAGTTTATGGTGCAGCACATGGTATTAGAGGTATTCTAAATGAGGAATTTTACGATATCAATCAAGAAGATGTTAAAGAATTACAATTATTAAAAACAACACCTTCTTCAATGATTGGTTCAGTAAGATATAAGTTAAAACCACTTGAAGTTGACGATAGTGAATACAAGCGTCTTTTAGAAGTATTTAAAAAATACAATATTCGTTACTTCTTCTATAATGGTGGTAATGACTCTATGGATACTTGTAACAAGGTTTCTAAATTCTTTAAAGATTCTGGCTATGAATGTTATTGTATGGGTGTGCCAAAAACTATTGATAATGACTTATGGGCTACAGATCACTGTCCAGGCTATGCTTCTGCAGCTAAATATGTAGCAACATCTTTTATGGAATTATATTATGATGCTACTGTATATGATACTCCAATGGTAGCTGTTGTTGAAGTTATGGGTAGAAACGCTGGTTGGTTAACAGCTGCAAGTGCTCTAGCAAGCTATAAAAACGCTGGTCCAGATTTAATCTATCTTCCAGAAGTTCCTTTTGACATGGAAAAATTCATTAAGGATGCTAAAGCCGTTTATGAAAAGAACCATGGTAAAGTTTTAATTGCCGTATCTGAAGGTGTTAAAACTAAGGATGGTACCTATGTTGCTGAATTAGGTGCTAAAAACTTAGCAAAAGACTCTTTCGGTCATTCTCAATTAGGTGGTACTGCTAATGTCTTAGCTAATGTTTTAAAAGAAGCCTTAGGTGTTAAAGTTAGACCAATTGAATTTTCTTTATTACAGCGTTGTGCTCAACATTTAGCATCTAAGATTGATGTTGAAGAAGCTTTCAACGCTGGTAAAGAAGCTGTTAAGGCTGCAGTTAGTGGTGTAACTGATTATATGATTGGCTTTAAACGCCATATTAATAATGGTAAATATGAATGTGAATATGTAAGAATTCCGCTTGCTGAAGTTGCGAATGCTGAAAAGAAAGTTCCTGCAGAATGGATTATTAATAATGGTACAGGCTTATCTCAAGAATATATTGATTATGCTTTGCCATTAATTCAAGGTGATGAAAAAGCTCCACTTGAAGATGGTCTTCCAAGATTTGCAAAACTTAAAAAGGTTTTAGTTGAAAAATTATAATCAAATAAATTAGACATCCTTTGAACTGACCCTTGTCAAGTAGACATGGAATAAAAAATAATTAAAAGTAAATAAAATTAAAATTGGCATGATATCTAACCTAGTTAGGTGTCATGCCTTTTAAATTTTCTTGTAACCTATAATTGTTATAAAAGGATATATATCCCTCAATTTTTCTTCTTAATGCTTGTTCATCATCCTATTTTTCTTTTTTTTGGTATCACTATATTTCTTTGCCCCTTTTAGTATTTCCCTTCGCATATTTGGCTTCATGTTATATTCTGCAAGGTGGTTGGTGATTCTCAGTTTAAATATTGCTTTACTATTTCTAATTTTAATTCCTTACTATGTGCTTTTCTTTCCATAATAAAATACCTCCAAAGTAAACTTATAATTTCAAGGCCAAATCCCCTAGGGGATTGTCTCCTTTTAATTATTTTATTTGTCTACTTTAGAGGTATCATATCAAAAGTCTTTTTTATTAATCTAAATTTTCCAATCTATCTAAATACTCAGATTCGGTTACATTCTTCTTAGGCGTTTCACGTTTAGATAACTCTACCATACCTTTAGTTTTAGAGAACATATTAATAGTACCAGCACCACTAATGCAACCATGAGGACAAGCCATACCCTCAAGTAGATAACCATCATACTTACCGGCAATAGCATCCTTTAGCATCTTACGGCAATTTTCAAGGCCTTGAGCTGAAACAACTTTAATATTTAAATCAGGATTAAGTTTTTTTACAGTATTAACTACAGCTTGCGCAACACCACCAGCAACAGCAAAACCACGACCATCAGCAGTAGTTTCATTTTTAAGTGGTCTTTCCTTTAATGTGTTAAAATCAACTTCTTTAGCAACAAACATTCCCATTAATTCTTCAAAGGTTAAAACAAAGTCTACATCACTTCTAACACTACTACGATAGGCTTCTAGCTTTTTAGCAGAGCATGGCCCAACAAATACTACTTTACAATTAGGATGCTCTCTTTTAACTAGACGAGCTGTTAAGACCATTGGTGTTAAAGTCATTGAAATATTATCTCTATAATCTGGAAATTCATCCTTAGCCATTTTTGACCAACTTGGGCAACAAGATGTACCCATAAATTTAAGATCTTTTGGAACCTGCTTTAAGAAATCATTTGCCTCGTCATAAGTACATAAATCAGCACCTATCGATACTTCATAAAAGCCGGTAAAACCAAGCTTTTGAAGGGCATCATCAATAGTTTTTAAATTAACTTTAGGACCAAATTGACCAACAAAGGCTGGAGCCATAATTGCATAAATTTCTACATCAGACTTAATAGCTTGAATTACTTGAAAAATTTGTGATTTATCAGCTATTGCACCAAATGGACAGTTGACAATACACATACCACAACTTACACATTTATCATATTTAATCTTAGCCCGTCCACGATCATCAGATTCAATTGCATTCATGCCACAAGCTTTTTCACAAGGACGTTCCCGATGATTAATAGCTCCATAAGGACATACACCAGCACATTTACCACATTTAATACATTTTTCTTGATCTATATGGGAACGGCCATTGACAATTTTAATGGCATCAGTTGGACAAACATTTTTACAAGGATTGGCTAGACAACCAACACAAACGTCCGTTACAAAATATGAATCTTGAGGGCAAGCATTACAAGCAAAGTCTATAACATTAACTAATGGTGGTTCGTAGAAACGTTCAGGAACTATTGCTTCTTCAATGCCCTTTGCAATAGGGGCATGCTCATCAGCACTACGGACTGGTAAACCAATAGCTAGTCTTAAACGTTCAGCAACAATTGCTCTTTCTAAGAAAATTGATTCACGATATTTTGCTTCACCCTTAAGCATCTTATAAGGAATTTCCTCAATGCGTGAATAATCACCACCTTCATAGGCAAGACGAGCAACCTCTTCAAAAACTTGTCTTCTGATTTTTATTAATGACTCATAAGAATCTAGCATAAAACATTCCTCCCTACATAGATATGCTTATATTTTACTAGTTTTTTTATAATTAAACAAGAAATAAAAACAAGAAACCTTTAAAAATAGCATTTTTTATTATTATCTTATCTTTAGTATACCAATTAATCTCTATTTTAATATCTTTTTAAAAGAAAATGCCATCTTCACAAAGCATTTGAAAGATGGCATCTTATTAATTTATTATTTTGTAGTTTCAGGATACTTTTCACGCTTACTATTATAAGAAGTATGAAGAAGTTTATGAGCCTTATGAGAACCAGGTTCATTTAAATAATTTTTATATAAAGCAATAATATCACGATTTAAATGAGATCTTCTAACAGCTTTATTTTTATCTTCATTATATAAAACCTGTGCACGCTTAGCTACATAAGTTTGAAGAATATCATCATCCTCATTTGGTAAAAATAATTCCTTAACATAAGGTTGACCACCACCATTGACACATCCTGAAGGACAGCCCATGATTTCAATAAAGTCATAATTAGATTTTCCATTTTTAATTTGTTCTAGCAAAACCTTAGCATTTTTCATACCACTTGCTACAGCGATATGATAAGTCTTACCACTGATAGATAACTCAGCTTCTTTAATACCTTTTAAACCACGAGCAGGTAAAAAATCAATTGGTTCTAATTCATTACCAGTTAAAATATGATATGCAGAACGAACAGCAGCCTCCATAACACCACCAGTAACACCAAAGATAACACCAGCACCTGTATATTCACCTAATAAATCGTTATCAAATTCTTCATTAGGTAATTTCTTCCAAGTAATACCTGCTCTTCTTATTAGCTTAGCAAGTTCTCTAGTTGTAAGAACAATATCAACATCAGCTATCCCATCAACTTGATTTTCAGGACGCTTATTTTCATACTTTTTAGCAATACAAGGCATAACAGATACAACACAAATTTTAGAACGATCCAAATTGTGTTTTTCAGCATAATATGACTTAATGATAGCACCCATCATTTGATGAGGAGACTTACAACTTGATAAGTGAGAAATTAATTCTGGATAATAATATTCAATATAGTTAACCCAACCAGGTGAACATGAAGTAATCATTGGTGTCACACCCTTAGAGGTTAAACGATGTATCCATTCATTAGCTTCTTCCATAATAGTTAAGTCAGCTCCAAAGTTAGTATCAAACACACGATAAAAACCTAAACGATGTAGTGCAGCAACCATCTTACCTGTACATGCTGTACCAATTTTTTCACCAAATTCTTCACCAATAGCCGCTCTTACAGCTGGGGCAGTTTGAACAATTACAATCTTGCCTTCAGCAAAAGCTTTGTCTAATTTATCAATTTCACTATGTTCCATTAAAGCACCTGTAGGACATGCATTCACACATTGACCACATTGAATACAAGGAACATTAGCAAATGAACGATTTGAAGCTGGACTTACAATTGTTTCAAAACCTCGTTTTTCAAAACCTAAAATACCTAAGCCTTGTTCAGCCTTACAAGTCTCAACACAACGGCCACATAAAATACATTTTGAAGTATCCCTGATTAACCCTGGAGCCACATCATCATAAGTTGCAGGAGTCTTAGCGCCTGAATAAACATCTTCTCTAGCTCCAACAATACGCGAAACTTCTAATAATTCACATTGACCATTTTTAGAACATGCTTGACAATTCATTGAGTGATTGGATAATAATAACTCAACACTTGTTCTTCTTGCTTCAATAGCCATTGGATCATTAATTGAAATATCAAGCCCTTCACTTACAGGATATGCACAGCTAGGAACAAGACGATTTTGACCCTTAAGAGCAACTAAGCAAACACGACAAGAAGCTAAAGAACATCTGCCATCCTTCCAAGAACATAGGGAAGGAATATTATAACCACAAGCTCTAGCAGCTTGTAATACTGTCATTGAACTATCAACTTGATATTCATGACCTTCGATTTTAATATTAACAGTAGCCATTCTTTTTTCCTCCTATCCTTTAAAAATTGCTCCAAATTTACAAGCAGCAAAACAACTACCACACTTGATACATTTAGTTTGATCTATTACATATGGTTCTTTACCTACAACACCAGTAATAGCATTAACAGGACATTGTCTAGAACATAAAGAACATTTTTTACACTTTTCAGGATTAATTTTATATTGAATTAAATCTTTACAAATACCAGCATCACACTTCTTATCTACGATATGACGCATATAAACATCACGGAATTTAGAAAGTGTTGATAAGACCGGATTGGCAGCAGTTTGACCAAGACCACATAAACTACCAAGTTTAACTGATTTAGACAAATTCTCTAACTTATTTAAATCTTCCAAAGTTGCAGTACCATTTGTAATTTTAGTTAATAATTCTAATAAACGCTTAGTACCAATACGGCATGGTGAACATTTACCACATGATTCATCGCAAATAAATTCAAGATAGAATTTTGCAACATCAACCATACAGTTATCTTCATCCATAACAATGGCACCACCACTACCCATCATTGAACCTTTAGCAATCAAGTTGTCATAATCAATAGGTGTGTCCAACTCGTTAACTGTTAAACAGCCACCTGATGGACCACCAGTTTGGATAGCTTGGAAGGCTTTATTGTTAGGAATACCGCCACCAATATCATAAACAAGTTCTCTTAATGTTGTACCCATTGGAACTTCAACAAGACCAACATTCTTAACCTTACCACCTAAAGCAAATACCTTTGTACCTTTTGACTTCTCAGTACCAATTTTAGCAAATTCTTTAGCTCCAACACGTAAGATATATGGTACATTCGCAAATGTTTCAACATTATTAATGATTGTTGGTTTGCCCCACAAACCAGATACTGCTGGGAAAGGTGGACGAGGTCTAGGCATACCTCTTTTACCTTCAATCGAATTTAATAGAGCCGTCTCTTCACCACAAACGAAAGCACCAGCACCTAATCTAATATGTAATCTAAAACTGAAATCTGTTCCTAAAATATTATCACCTAATAGGCCTACTTCTTCAGCTTGCTTGATGGCTACTCTAAGTCTGTTTACAGCAATTGGATATTCAGCACGAACATAAATATAACCATTTTTAGCTCCAATTGCATAACCAGCAATCATCATACCTTCAATTACGCTTAAAGGATTACCTTCTAGGATAGAACGATCCATGAAAGCACCTGGATCACCCTCATCGCCATTACAAACAACATACTTTTCATCATTTTTTTGATCTAAAGCAAATTGCCATTTACGACCTGTAGGGAATCCACCACCACCACGACCTCTTAAACCACTTTCTAATACTTCAGTAACAACCTCTTGAGGAGTCATCTTTAAAACTTTTTGTAAAGCTTTAAAGGCATCATAACCAAAAGCTTCTTCAATCTTTTCGGGATTAATTACACCACAGCCATGTAAGGCAATTCGTAATTGTTTTTGATAGAAAGGAATATCTTCTTGTCTTTGGCATTTTTGATTAGAATTTGGGTCAATATATAATAAATCCTCTAAAATCTTGCCACCAACAATGTCTATATCCATAATTCTTTTTACATCTTCAACCTTAACAGCATGATAGAATGTATCTTCTGGATAAATCTTAACAAATGGTCCTTGTGAACAGAAACCAAAACAACCAACGATATTTACATCAATCTTATCTTCAAGCTTGTATTCTTTAATAAGCCTTTTAAATTCATCTAGAATTTGTTGAGAATTAGATGATAAACACCCTGTACCACCACAAATTGTAATAGAGCGCTTATTGTTACCACCTTTTAATTTTTTATTTAAATCTTCAGAACAACTTTGAATTTTTGCTAAAAGTTCTTGTTCACTTCGAATTAATTTAGTTTGTACCATATCTTACTCCAACCCCTTATTGCGGTATTCTTCAATTATTTTTGAAACATCAGAAAGTGTTACCTTTGGATAAACCTTACCATTAATTGAAATTGCTGGGGCAATACCACAAGCACCAATACAACGTAGGCCATCTAAAGTAAATAAACCATCTTCAGATGTCTGACCCATACTAATTTTTAAAAGTTCGCTGAACTTATCCAAAACATTTTGGCCACCCTTAACATAACAGGCTGTACCAATACATACACCAATTACATATCTTCCTTTTGGCTTTAATGAGAAAAATGAGTAGAAAGTAACTACACCATAGATATCACTGACAGGAATATCTAATTCTTTACTAATTACTTCTTGAACCTCCAAAGGAATATAGCCATATTCTTTTTGGACATCTGCTAATACTAACATTAAAGGAGATGGTTCATCTTTGTATCTTGCACATATCTCCTTAATTTGATTGACTGCTTCTCTTCTTAAAAACATATGCTTTCCTCCTGATGAAAAGAATAATATTTGTCAACTAACTTGTTTTTTAACTAGGTTTTTAAACCTCTTATCTAAATTATATTTTTTAAGCAAAATTTAAATAATTAATTTAAATAACATAAAACAAATTTTCCTATTTTATTATACATTTTTTTTATTTTCATTACAAGGAAAAAACATCCAATTTTGGCCCTTTTTAGACAAAAAAAGCATTTGAAATCAACAATATTAGGTTAGAATAAACTAACTAATGAAAATTATAAAGAAAAATCCCTTAATCTAAAAGATTAAGAGATTTAATATTAATGATCATATTCATCGTATTTACAATATTCATCAGTCAAAATGTTATCAGATATATTCTTTAAATGGTCACCCATTCTTTCAATATTTGATAGTATTTCTACATAATGGTCCGCATTTAAATATGAACAAGCACCACTATTAATACGATGTACATGACGTTGATGGAAAACTTCTTCTAACTTATCAATTTGTTGTTCATAAGCATCAACCTCTTGAGCTTTATTTAAATCCCAAGCATTAAATGAATCAATAGTCAAATTTACCATTTCCAACAAAACATCAAAGATTTGTTCAAGATCCTGCTTACCATCTTCAGATAAAACTTTGTCCGTATCATATCGTTCTTGGAAAAATTCTAAAATGTTAGTACAATGATCACCAACACGTTCCAAATCTTTTATAGTGTCAAGATAAACTGATAATAAATGCGAATTGGATTCATTTAAGTCAGAAATTGTAAGTTTGATAAGATAATCATGAATTCTTTTATCAAGACTATTGATAGTTTTTTCTAAAACAGCACCATCATTTATATAATTCTTATTATTATCAAAGCTATATGATTTAGCAATTAATGTATAATCACTAACACATTTACCCATATAATCAACTGACTTCTTAGCAAATGATAGAGCCAAAGTTGGTGATTTTTCAATTAAAGAATAATCTAATAGTTCTTCTAATATTGTTTGTTCTTCATTTGGTTTATCCTTAATAATCTTATTTGTAATTTTGACAATAATACCAATTAAGAAATATAAAATAAGTGTTGTTACAACATTAAATATCATGTGCGCAACAGCTATACTCATTTCCGGGTGCACACCAAGCCCCGCCAGCATTGTTCGTTCTATTATACCAACCAGCTGAGCATAAGGCCAAAGTAAAATCATAAAGAGAATTGCACCAAAAATATTAAACATTGCATGAACAAAGGCCGTTCTCTTTGCTTGAACACCACCACCAACACAAGCAAAACAAGCAGTAATTGTTGTACCTATATTACAACCAAGTAAAATTGGTAAAGCTCCCATCAAGGCAATTGACCCTTGAGCATATAATGTTTGAACAATACCTACTGTAGCTGATGAAGACTGAACAATAGCAGTTAATATAATACCAATAAATAAACCTAAAATAGGAAAATCAGCTAAAACCTTAAATGTTGCTGCTGCTTCCTCTTCATAAGCAGTTAGAATGGCGTTTAAGGAATCACCCATTAATTTTAGACCAAAAAATAATAGTCCAAAACCAAAAATAATCTTCCCAATTTCTTTTATCTTCTCGTTCTTAATAAAAAAGATTAAAACAGCACCAATACCAACAAAAATTAATGAAAATTTTTCTATCTTCAAACCAATAATGAAAGAAGTTATTGTTGTACCAATATTAGCACCTAAAATAACTCCAACAGCTTGAGGGAAAGACATCAAACCTGCTCTAACTAGACCAACAGTTAAAGCAGTTGTTCCCGATGAAGATTGGATTAAGGCAGTTACCAAAGCACCGACTAAAATTCCTTTTAAAGGAGTATTGGTAGTTTTCTCCACAAAGACCTTTAGTCTATCTCCAGCAATCGTTTTTAAGGAATCACCCATTTGATTAATACCATAAAGAAATAAACCTAATCCACCAAATACCTCCATCAAATAAATAAGTATTTCACTAACAGATAAACCTGTACTCAGAAACATAGGAAAACCTCCATATCTCTTTTTCTATTGACGTAAAATAACTATAAATATTATATCAAAATAAAATAACCAATACAATATGATAAATATTTCAAAAAATAAAAAAAGCCATTTCCAATGAGAAATGACAAATGGCGCCCGCGGTAGGACTCGAACCTACGACACCTTGATTAACAGTCAAGTGCTCTAACCTACTGAGCTACGCGGGCAAATAAAGGGTTAGTAATAATAAAAAAAGAAAAATATAATTCAAAGAGAAAGCCCGGCAACGTCCTACTCTTGCACGAAAGTACTACCATCGGCGCTAAAGTGCTTAACTTCTG
>CANQBD010000018.1 GCA_947589245.1 uncultured Anaeroplasmataceae bacterium | reverse complement strand
TGAGGCTCTAAATTCTTTCTTTTACCCCCTAATTTGGTAAAGCTTATTTAAAACCCCACAAAAAATTATATTACTTATTAAAGAAGACAATCCTGGAAACGTTTCCAGGATTGTCTTTTTTCTTTTATATTACATCTAAAAATGATATAATTTGATTGGTAGAAATAAATCAACCAAAGGAGTGATTGATGTGTTAAGATTAGAAAACATTATAAAGAATTATAAAGTTGCCGATACTTTTGTTCAAGCTTTAAAGGGTATTGACTTAGCTTTTAGAAAGAATGAGTTTGTGTCAATATTAGGACCTTCTGGCTGTGGTAAAACAACAATGTTAAATATTATAGGTGGGCTTGATAAATATACTTCCGGTGATTTATTTATTAATGGTAAAAGTACTAAGGAATTTAAAGATAATGATTGGGATGTGTATCGAAATCATAGAATTGGCTTTATTTTCCAAAGCTATAATTTAATTCCTCATCAAACAATATTAGGTAATGTCGAACTAGCATTGACCATTGCTGGTCTTTCTAAGGAAGAAAGAATAGCTAGGGCTAAAGCGGCTATTGATCGTGTTGGCTTAAAGGATCAATATTCTAAGCATCCTAATCAATTATCAGGTGGTCAATGTCAAAGAGTTGCTATTGCTAGAGCCTTAGTTAATGAACCGGAAATTTTGTTGGCCGATGAACCAACTGGTGCGCTTGATACTCAAACTTCCATTCAAATTATGGATCTAATTAAGGAAATAGCTCAAGAAAGATTAGTAATTATGGTAACTCATAATCCTGAGCTAGCGGAAAAATATTCAACGCGTATTGTCAAACTTTTAGATGGTCAGGTTTTAAGTGATTCAAACCCTTATACTTTGGCGGAAGAAAGAGCTGAGTACAATAATCAAGAAGAAGTAGTTGACACTAAAAAGGAAAAGGCTAAGATGTCTTTTTGGACAGCTTTTAAATTATCTTTACGTAATTTATTTACTAAAAAGGCTCGAACTATTTTAACCATTATAGCTGGTTCAATAGGTATTATTGGTGTTTCAGCAGTCCTTGCAGTTTCTAGTGGTGTAAGAGGCTATATCACATCTATGCAGGATGATATGTTGTCTGGCAATCCAATTGAAATTAATGAGAATGGTTATGATTTATCAGCAATGATGAGTGGTATGAGTGCTGGGCAACGTTTAGATGCTTTAGAAATTAAAGATGGTTATATAAATGTTGAGTCAATGATTGCTTCTATTATTAAGCAAGGTGAGAATATCACGCAAATGCAAATCAATAATAATATAACCCAAGAATATATTGATTTTATTAAAAATATTGATAAAAAATATGCTGCAGCAATTACTTTTGATTATGGTTTGGACTTAACTAATAATATTTATACTGATTTTGTAGTTAATAATGGTGGTTCTGCTGAAAATATTTCACTTTCAGCAATTAGAACAATTTATACTTCTGTTCTAAAGGATGCTGGTTTTGAACAATATGCTGGCTATGTAACAAATTTAACTAAAGTATTTCAACAAGCTCCAAATGATAAAGATTATGTCTTATCACAATATGATTTAATTTATGGTGATGGTATAGCTGAAGCTGAAGATGAAATTATGATTGTAATTAATGATGATTATGAATTAACTGATTTACTTTTAGCTCAGCTTGGTTATTATACTCAGGAAGAATTTATTAATACTGTTTATCGTTATATTAATGATCCAAATTATAACGCAAGTATTGATAAGAATCGTTTTAAGTATGAAGAATTAGTTGGCAAAGAATTTACATGGTATCCTAATGATACAGTTTATTCATTTGGTGCATCACTTGGTAACACTATTAATTATAATTATAAGAGTGATGATTTTGAGGGTGGAATAAAGCTTAAGGTTAAGGGTATTTTAAGACCAAAGGATACTATTTCTTATGGCTGTATGACTAGTGGCTTTTTCTATACTGAAGCTTTAACTAAGAAGGCTATAGCAAGTGGTTTAGAATCAGCAATTGTTAAATTTTTAATGACAAGTGAGCAAAGCAGTATAATCTCTGGGATATTACAAGATGGCCAACCAATGGGTATAACTTATAAGTATAGTTATCAAGCTCCAAATGGAACAGTTTACAATGATGTGCCTGGCTTTGTAGGTACTAGTAATTCAATGGCCAGCATCATAGGACAATTTCTTCCTAATTCTAGCGGAACTGTTCAAGAGGTATATACTTTAACTTTAAGAGAATTAGGTGGTATTGATTTAGCAAATGCTATTAGTATATATCCAGTTAATTTTGATATGAAAAAGGAAGTAACAGACTACTTAGACAAATGGAATTCAGAAGAAACTATTACTTATGCCTTAGAAGATGGTACATCTGTAACTTTAACTGCTGCTGAACGTAGTAATATCAAATATACTGATAATATTGAAGTTATTATTAACTTAATTAATAGTCTTATTAGCCTTGTTACAACGGCTTTAATTGCCTTTACAGCATTATCCTTAGTTGTATCTTGCTTTATGATAGCAATAATAACCTATGTATCAGTAGTTGAAAGAGTAAAAGAAATTGGTGTAATTAGATCACTTGGTGGTCGTAAAAAGGATGTATCACATTTATTTAATGCTGAAACATTTATAATTGGTTTAGCTTCTGGTGTTTTTGGGGTAGTTGTAACTTATATTTTATCAGCTATCTTAAATGCCATTGTAGCAAATACAACGGGTGTTTATCCAATTGCTGCTTTACCACCTGTTCAAGCTTTAATTATGATAATGGTAAGTGTTTTATTGACAATTGTTTCTGGTTTAATACCATCTAGATCTGCTGCTAAAAAGGATCCGGTTGTAGCTTTAAGAACGGAGTAGATTTTATGGAATTGGCTAACTATTTTCAGGAAAGTGCGAAGCTTATTGAAGCATTAGCCCATGATGTGCGAAGAGATATAGTTATTGAACTAGCCAAAAATTATCCTAATGCCTTAAGAATTTGTGAAATTAAAACTAAAAAATGTATTACAAGACCTTCACTTTCACATCATTTTAAAGTTTTGGTTAATGCCCACATTATTAACTTTTATCGTAAGGGAACAAAAAACTATTATTATTTAGCTACTGATGAATCAAGCATTGAAAATTGTTTTAAGTTATTAAGTTGCTTGCAAGCTTTTATAGAGGTAAAAAATGATTCATCCAATTAGACATTTTGTCACGATAACAAGGCATAGACATAAGGTCATAAGGTACTCTTTTAAAGTGGGTATTGGCTTTCAGGGTTTATTTCACGACTTATCAAAATATTCTTTTACTGAATTTTGGAATGGTGCCAAATTTTATTCGGGTGTTTATTCACCTAATGAAAATGAAAGAAAAGCAAGAGGTTATTCTTTAGCTTGGATGCATCATAAGGGAAGAAATAAACATCATTTTGAATATTGGACTGATGTCATTGCTGGCTATTACCAACCAGTATTAATGCCTATCAAATATTTAAAAGAAAGTCTTTGTGATAGACTTGCCGCTTCCAAGGTTTATTTGCGGAAAAATTATAATTCTAGTAGTGCGTATGATTATTTTATGCAAAAAAATACTTTAAAGTTTATGCATGAGCGTTCAGGTAAGGTCTTAATGACATGGCTTTTGTGGATTAAAGAGGCTGGTGAAAAAACAGCTCTAAAAAAAATAAAGAAAATAAAAACCTATGATGATATGGAATGGGATGATGATAATGAAGGTTGATTTACATAACCATACTAATTATTCTGATGGCTATTATAGTCCAAAGGAAGTAGTAGCTGCTGCAATTAAAAATGGTGTTGATTGTTTTGCGATTACTGATCATGACAGTGTTTTTGGTTGTGATGAGATTCAAGAGGCCGCTAAAGATACAAAGGTTAAGGTTATAAATGGCATGGAACTTTCCACAGAATATAAGGGTAAATCTGTTCATCTAGTTTGTTTATTTAAAAATAATATTATTCCTCAAAAACTTGTTGAATTTTCTTATAAAATGTTAGAACAGCGGAAAGAAAGAGCCATTAAAATGATGTCTTTAGTAGAAAAATATTATGGTTTAAAAATTGATATTGATTTATTAATTAGTGAATCGAAGATTCTTACAAGAGGTAATATGGCAGTTCATTTAGCTAAGATGAATAATCTTCCTTTAGAAGAAGCTCATAAATATGTTTCATTTTCTTCTAAAGCCTATATCCCATCAACAAAGCTTCCAACTAAGGAAGGTTTAGATTTTGTAAAAGAGTGTGGGTGTTTAGTTATCTTAGCTCATCCATGTCTTTTACCAAAAGAATATGTTGAAGAAATTTGCACTTTTGGTTTAGATGGAATTGAGGTTAAATATCCTAAAAATAAAGTTGGCGATGAAGAATATTTTAGAGCTTTAGCCCAAAAGTATCATCTTTTTGTTTCAGCTGGTTCTGATTTTCATGGTGATACACTAAAGCATGCAATGATTGGAACTTGTACTTTAGATGCGCAAGAATTTGCAATTATTAAAGAAAGGTTGAATTTACAATGGTAATTACTAAGGCGGAATTTATAACTTCAGCAGTAAATAACGTTGGATTACCTCAACATAATTTAGTAGAAATGATGTTTTGTGGTCGTTCTAATGTTGGTAAATCTTCATTTATTAATTTGCTTACAAATCGTAAGAATTTAGCTAAAACCTCCGCAAATCCTGGTAAAACACAAACTTTAAATGTTTATTTGATTAATGATAAATTTTACTTTATTGATGTTCCTGGTTATGGTTATGCTAAGGTCAGTAAAAGTTTAAAAGAAACTTTCGGCAAAATGATTGAAGAATATATTACAACGAGAAAAAATTTAAAACATGTTTTTTTACTTGTTGATTTCCGGCATAAGCCAACAGAAGATGATGTTTTGATGTATGAGTATTTGAAATATTATAATCTTCCTGTTACTATAATTGCTACTAAATCTGATAAGGTAAAAAATTCTGAAAGAACAAAAAATAAAGAGCTTATTAAATCAACTTTAAAATTACAAGGTGATGATAAGCTAATTATAACTTCAGCTCTAAAGCGGGAGGGCTTAGGGCTAGTTCTTACTAAAATTGATGAAATACTAGCTAACAACTAGTATTTTTTTTCTTGAATTGGCATACATATTAATGGTGATAAATATGCAACTTAATCTTGAAAAGCACAATTTTTGTAAACTTGATGGCATTGCCAATATTAAGAATCATTTAGAAAAACTGACTAATGTGATTGTAGATGGTTCTAAGGCCTCAGGTAATGTTGAAATTAATATTTCTTATAATGATTTTGAGGGAATGGAATGCTTTAAGTCCCTTAATTTTACTTTTGATTTAGATTTGGAAGAATTAAAAATTTTAGAAGTTATTTTAGGGCGAACGAATGTTGTTGTCGTTGAAGGGCAAGGTATAGACATTAATTATGAATTAGCTATTAATTATTTGCCAGCTTTAGATAAGGATGTTGAAATTGAGGTTATTGATGAGAGTCAAATTGATTTTAAACCTGAAGAACCTAAAGAAGAAAATAAGAGTTTAGATGAAATAAAGGAAGACATTGCAGAATATTATGAAGAAAAATTAGCTAATAATTTGAATCGTAGTAATAAGGTAATTACTACTAAGGGCCGTGAAACTGTTGAATCATTTTTGAATTTCTTTGATTCTAAGGCTAGCTATTATAAATTAAAATGCTTATATGTCGAATCAGAAACAGAACTTAATAATATTGCCAAAGAATATAATGTTTCGATGGAAAAACTTTTAGCAGGCTATGATAGAGAATCACGTAAGGTCATTTTTAGCATCTCCTAATCTGCCATTTAAAATTATTAAAAGTGAATCCTTTGGACAATATGAAAAAGTAGTAGATGCATCTAATAATCAATATTTATGTCAGCTTGTCAATTTGAATGAGTATGCAACTTATCTAGATATTGTTCGTTATTCGAAGGACTTAAAAAAGTCAGTC
The DNA here is from genome assembly GCA_947589245.1 of uncultured Anaeroplasmataceae bacterium. Taxonomy (GTDB): domain Bacteria; phylum Bacillota_I; class Bacilli_A; order Acholeplasmatales; family Anaeroplasmataceae; genus Pelethenecus. The sequence continues at coordinate 23,431 of CANQBD010000018.1, read as the reverse complement.
TATGATTATCGAGTTGGGGATAAGGTTGTATTATTTTTTGAATTTGAGGCTTTAACTGAAAAAAAGGTTAAAGTCTTTAGAATTTTACAGATTCTAAAAGACATTCATCAAAATAGTAGTTTTGAAATAACTCTGAAAAAAGAGCATTTATATAGTTTAAATAATCTTTATAAGGTTTTGGATAATAAATTTGCTTATTTTGAAATGCGAATTAGAGAAATAGAAACAAATCCTATTAAAAATGATATTAGCTGGATTATTTTATCTAAATATAATATTATTTTAGATGCCAAAATTTATTTATATGACTTACAACAAGATATTTTTAAGTATATTGATAAAAATGAAATTGTAAAATACGGGATAATTTTTCAAGATATTAATGAATATTTTTATAATAGACAAAAACTTATGCCTAGTTTAAAAGTTTATTATGGTCCAATATCAATGGTTTATAGCAGATGCTTTTTAAGCTTAGAAAACTTAGATATTTTGCAAGAAATTGAAAGATTAGATCCTTTTAATCAAAAGTATTTTTGTTTTATGACTCTTTATATTTACATTTTAAATTTAAATTTAGAAGTTACGTTAAATAATTTTTCAGTTTCAAATTATTTATTAATCACTAAAAAAATAAAAAGCTTTATAGTTGCCTACAAAGCTTTTGTTGAAAAATAGAGGATGAAAATCCTCCTTTATTTTTTAAAAAAATCGATTATGTTATCTTTGAAATTTGCAATAAGAACATAGGCTGCTACTATGACAATAATTGCGGCTAAAATAACTAGATTAGCAGTAGTAAAGCAGAAGATAGTCAATAAAAGCTGATAGATTAAAATGGTTATAACAATGATTTGATGATGTTCTTTTATAAAATTAAATAGATTTGACATTTTCTCACCACTATAATATATGACAAATGTCTAGAATAATTGCTAAAAAGGGTGATGATTTTCAGTATTTTTTAATATATTTCAATTTAGGACAGCAAGATTTGATTAAAGGAAGTATAGCTATGCTATAAAAGTTAAAGAAAAGATTGTATATTTTACTAATTAATGTTATAATTATAAAATGGAATTAAATCGGCGGAGGGAAATTATGCAGAAGATTTCGTTAGAGCAATTAGTTGCCTTTTTAAAAGAACAAGGTTTCATATTTCAAGGTAGTGAAATTTATGGTGGCCTAGCAAACGCTTGGGATTATGGTCCACTTGGTGTTGAGCTTATTAATAATATAAAACAAGCTTGGTGGAAAAAATTTGTTAGAAATAACAAATATAATATTGGCCTTGACTCAGCTATTTTAATGAATAAAGAAGTATGGGTGGCAACAGGTCATTTAAGTTCTTTTACGGATCCGCTTGTGGATTGTAAAAAATGTCACACTAGATATCGTGCTGATAAGCTAATTGAAGATTTTTCAAATGGTGCGGTTACTGGCGATGGTAAGACAAATGAAGAGTTATTAGAATATATCTATTCAAATAAAATAACCTGTCCTAATTGTGGGGCTTTAGAATATACCGATATTCGTAAATTTAACTTAATGTTCAAAACTCATCAAGGTGTTGTTGAGGATAATAAAAGTGAGGTTTATTTAAGACCGGAAACAGCTCAAGGTATTTTTGTTAACTTTAAGAATGTATTAAGAAGTTCTCGTAAAAAATTACCATTTGGTATTGGTCAGATTGGTAAAAGCTTTAGAAATGAAATAACTCCTGGTAATTTTATTTTTAGAACTCGTGAATTTGAGCAAATGGAATTGGAGTTTTTCTGTAAGCCAGGTACTGAACTAGAGTGGTTTAGCTATTGGCGTAGTTTTTGTATGGATTTTTTAATCAAACTTGGTGTCGATAAAGCCAAGCTGAGATATCGTGATCATTCTAAAGAAGAACTGTCTTTTTACTCAAATGGGACAACGGATATTGAATTTGAATTTCCTTGGGGTTTTGGTGAATTATGGGGCATTGCTTCTCGTACAGACTATGATTTAAAGGCTCACCAAACTCATTCAAAAGAAAATCTTGAATATCTTGATCCGGAAACTAATGAAAAATACTTACCATATGTTGTTGAACCATCTGTAGGTGTTGGGCGTATTTTACTTGCAGCTTTATTTAGTGCCTATGATGAGGAAGTTAATGAAAAAAATGAAACTCGGGTCGTTTTAAGGCTTGCGAATGTTTTAGCACCTTATAAGTTGGCTGTTTTACCTTTAATTAAGAAAAATCATGCCGAAAAAGCTAATGAATTATTTGAATTATACAACGAACATTTTAGTACTGTTTATGATGAAAGTGCTAATATTGGTAAACGTTATAGAAGACAAGATGCTATTGGTACACCTTATTGTGTTACAGTTGATGATGAAACATTGAATAATGGCACTGTTACCTTACGTGATCGTGATACTATGGAACAGATTGTTTTAAAGACGACTGAGGTTATTCCATATATTGAAGAAAAGTTAAAATTTTAAATTGTAAAGGGGGAAACTAGTAATGGCAACTGAAGAAGAAATTGCGAAAGTAATTGAAAGTACTGACATGGTTGAATTAGTTTCTCCTTATGTTAAATTGCTGAAGCAAGGTAAAAATTATAAGGGCTTATGTCCATTTCATAATGAGGATACTCCTTCATTTGTTGTTTCTCAGGAAAAGCATGTAGCCCATTGTTTTGGTTGTGGTAAGGGTGGTAATCCCATCAATTTTTTAATGCAGATTAAGCATATTAGTTTTAATGAGGCTTTAGCGGAGTTAGCCCAAAAAAATGGAATATCTTTAAATGTAAAGCTACCTAATAGTCAAAAACAGGATTATACTAAATATTATGAGCTTATGCAGTTGGCTACTAAATTTTATCAACAAAATTTAACCCAGACTCAATCTGGTAAAAATGCCTTAAATTATTTATATGAAAGAGGTTTAGATGATAAGCTCATTAAAGAGTTTCAAATTGGTTTAGCACCAAGTGGTTTAGACCAGCTGTATAAGGTGTTAAAGGATGCTAATTATTTAGAGCTAGATATGCTTGATTTAGGCTTGATAGGTAAAAATGATAGAGGCTATTATGACATCTTCAGCAAGCGGATTATGTTTCCTATATGGGATGAAAAGGGCCATGTCATTGGTTTTAGTGGTCGTATTTTTGATAATCCTGATAAGAATTTACCAAAATATGTGAATACAAAGGAAACCTTCTTATACCATAAAGGAAATATTTTGTATCATTTTGCTCAGGCTCAACCAGAAATTTTAAGAAAGAAACGTTTTATTTTACATGAAGGTCAAATGGATGTTATTGCTGCAAATAAGGCGGGCTTTAATGAAAGCATTTGTACAATGGGTACAGCTCTAACTCTTGATCAAGCGTTGTTCTTAAAAAAATATGCCTCTGAGGCTATCATTTGTTATGATGGCGATAAAGCTGGTATCACCGCTTCTTTAAAGGCCATCAAAATTTTTAGGCAAACAGGTATTAATGTTCATTTAGTTTTATTACCTGATGGAATGGATCCAGATGAATATATTAAAAAAAATGGTAAAGAAGCCTATGTTACTTATTTTGAAGAACATATCATTGATGATGTTGAATATCAATTTGAAACGCTTTTTTTAAATGTTAATCTTAGTGATGAATCAGTAGTTGAACAAGTTAAGAGAAAGGCTTTTGATATTTTAAGGCAAATTAGTAGTCAAACGGCCAAAGATAAATTTTTAAATCTTTTAGCTAAACGTTTAGCAGTTAAACTTGATTCATTGATTATTGATTACAATAATTATTATACAGCTTATCCTAAAGAGGATTATGTCGAAGAGAGTTTTTTGACTGATAATTTTCCAAATGATGTTGATAATGTTGCTAAAAATATCAAAAATGATTTATTTAAGCGTGATTATGAATTAAGACTTTTCCTTTATGCTCGTTCATCAAAGGAATTGGCGTTAGATATTGATAGTAAGATATTTGAATATATGAATGCTTTTTCTAAAATTAATAGACAGATTTGGATTACATTAATAAATAACTATTATACTCAATATGAAACATTTGATGATAAGACCTTTTGTTCTTTATTAACTGAAGAACAGAGGCAAGTTTATTTAGATAATTTAGAGAGCTTACGAGGTAGTACTGTAGTATATGATGATAATGATTTAGCAAATATCATCAAAAAAATGCATGAAGATACTTTGAAATATGAAAATAAACAATTATCTTCTCAAATAGATGAATTAGCTGATTCAGCTGCTAAAGTTGCTAAAATTAGTAAGAAATTTCAAAATCGTAAGCAAATTATGGATGTCAGGAGGAATAAATAATGGAATTTGAAGAAATATTAAAGGGATTAATTGAAGAAGGTAAAAAGACTGGGTCAATTTCTTCAAAAGAAATATTTAAATATTATTCTATTGAGTCAGAAGAATATGACAAGATTGAAAAAGAACTACTTAAGGAAGAAATTAATATCATAGATAGTGTTGATTCCTTAGATGATGATTTAGAAAAAGAACCAATTTCTTTAAATGATATAGAAGAAATTGATGTTTCTACATTTGATCAGCTTCCTGCTTCAGTTAAAGTTGATGATCCTGTAAGAATGTATTTGAAGGATATTGGTAAAATTCCTCTACTTTCAATTGAAGAAGAAACTGAATTAGCTAAAATGGTTGTTGAAGGTCGTGAGGCAAAGGCTCGTTTAGCTGAAATTGAAAATGATGACCAAAACACTATTTCGATTGAAGAGTATGAACAGCTTTTAGAAATTAGTGAAAAGGCTGAGGCAGCTAAGGATAAGCTAGTTAATGCCAATCTTCGTTTGGTTGTTTCCATTGCTAAACGTTATTTAGGTCGTGGTTTACAATTTCTTGATTTGATTCAAGAAGGTAATATGGGTTTAATAAAAGCTGTTGATAAATTTGATCATCAAAAGGGTTTTAAATTTTCAACATATGCAACTTGGTGGATTAGACAAGCTATTACTAGAGCTGTAGCTGATCAAGCTCGTACTATTCGTATTCCTGTTCATATGGTTGAAACTATTAATAAGCTTGTTAGAATACAACGCCAATTAGTTCAAGAGCTATCACGGGAACCAACTCCACAGGAAGTTGCTGAGAAGATGGATATATCTGTTGAAAAGGTCCAACAAATTCAAAAGATAGCTCAAGAGCCAATTTCTTTAGAGTCACCTGTTGGTGAAGAAGAGGATTCAAGTTTAGGTGATTTCATTTCCGATCCTCATGCTTTAGATCCATACGAATATACAGCTAAAATGAAGTTGCGTGAAGAATTAGATGATGTTTTAGCTACTTTAACGGAACGTGAAGAGCGAGTATTACGTCTTCGTTTTGGTTTAGTTGATGGTCGTCAAAGAACTCTAGAGGAAGTTGGTAAGGAATTTAATGTAACTCGTGAACGTATTAGACAAATCGAAGCTAAGGCTTTAAGAAAGCTTAAACATCCTTCTCGTAGTCGCAAGCTAAAGGATTTTATGACTAAGCACTAATGGAAAGAATTAAAATGTTAGCCTCTTTAACTAGCGGAAGTAAGATAGTTTGTGATATAGGCTGTGACCATGCTTATACTTTAGTTCAAGCCTTACTTAATTATGGTGTTGAAAGAGGAATAGCTGCTGACATAAATCCTCTGCCTTTAGCTAATGCTTCTAAAAATATCACGGTAAATAAGCTTAATGAGCGAATAAAATGTGTTTTGTCAGATGGTTTTGCAGAAATTACGGATTATTTTGATACAGCTATTTTATCCGGAATGGGTGGTATTTTAATTTGTGATATTTTAAAGAGAGGATTAGCTAAGATAAAAAATAAAAAGCTGATTATTTCAGCTAATAATGATACGCCACTTGTTAGAAGTTTTATGCTTCAAAATGATTTTTTTCTAAAGGATGAATTTGCTGTTGAAGAAAATAATAAATATTATGAAATATTGGTTTATGAAAGTGGTTTTGATAGTTTAGATGCGTATGACATTTTATATGGTAAATGCTTAAGAAGAAAAAAAGAAACTGCTTTTATTAAACACTATACTAAGAAAAAAGCTTTATTAGAAAAGATTATTAAAGATATTGCCGATGATGAACTAAAAGAAGAAAAGAAAAAGCTTCTTACAGAAGTTAATTATTTATTAGAGGGAAAAAATATGGAAAAGCATTTTATTGACAATACCCCAAATTATTATCGTTGTTATTTTATTGATGATACTACTAGACCTACAATTATTGTTTCACCTGGTGGAGGGTATAAATATACTTCGCCTCGTGAATCAGAGCCGGTAGTAGAAGTTTTTAATAAACGAGGCTATCATGTGATTGTTGTTAATTATCGTGAAGAATTATTACCATATCCAAAGCCTCAAGAATTTTTAGCTAAAGCCATAGATGAGGTAGCTAAAGACAAAAGGATTGGTAAATTAATAGGGTTAGGTTTTTCAGCTGGTGGACATTGTTTATTAGAGGTCATCTTACATGCTGCGGATCATAATTTAAAAACTAAATTTGATTTATTAATGCTTGGTTATCCGGTTATAACAACTGATGAAAGATATTGGCATCAGGGGTCATATGTAAATCTTCTTCAGGATAAAATTAATGATCAAAAATTGCTTAAGTATTTATCATTAGAAACGCAAGTAACTAATTCTGCCCCTGATTTATTTTTATGGGGAACATTTACTGATGAATCTGTTTCGGTTATGAACTCACTTATGTTATTAGAAGCTTACTATCAAGCTAAAGCTAATGTTGAGTATCATACATTTTATTTTGGTGGTCATGCCTTATCAGTTGCTAATGCAGCCTCTAGCGAAGGTAATAAGGCCAAAGAGAGCCCTTATATTGCTAGGTGGATTGATTTAGCTTGTGAGTGGCTTAAAAGAAAATTAGCCTAAAAATATTTATTATAAACTGTTGACAATTATGTTGGCAGTTTTTTATTTTTAAGCTTTATATAGCTTTGATAAATAAAAGAAGCTGTGAAAAATTTTTCACAGCCTTTTTGTTATGCTTTAGCTAAGAAAGTTTTATAAGCTAAATATGCTTCATAGACATCAGCTTTAGAAACAATTTCCATAGGGGCATGCATAGATAAAACAGCAATGCCAGCATCAATAACATTCATATTATATTTAGCTAAAATATAGGCAATTGTTCCACCACCACCTTGATCAACACGGCCAAGTTCTGATGTTTGATAATTAATTTTATCTTCATCCATAATTTTTCTTAAATGGGCAATGAATTCAGGCTGAGCATCATTGCAGCCTGATTTTCCTCTTGAACCAGTGTATTTATTGAAGCAAATACCTTTACCTAAATATGCAGCGTTGCGGCTTTCCATAACTGCTGGATAAAGGGGATCAAAGCCGGCAGAAACATCACTAGATAGCATTACAGAATTAGTTAAAGCCTTTTTAAGCTTTAAATCAGAATAATCAGTGGTTAGATTGATTAAATCAGCAATAGTATTTTCAAACCAAACAGAAGAAGCACCGGTAGCCCCAACAGAACCGATTTCCTCCTTGTCAACTAAAACAGCGCAAGTTGTTCTTTTAGTTTTAGGGGTATCTAGTAAGGCTTTTAAAGAAGTATAGGCACAAACACGATCATCATGGCCATAGCCAGCAACCATTGATCTATCAAGGCCATAATCCCTAGCACTGCCAGCTGGCACAACTTCAATTTCAGCTGAAACGAAATCCTCCTCATCGATATCATATTTATCTTTTAAGAGTTTTAAAATTGTAGCTTTGCTTGCATCTTTTTCAGTATCCTTTAAAGGAAGAGAGCCAATTAAAAGATCTAATGCTTCCCCTTCGATAACCTTATTGGCTGTCTTTTGCATTTTTTCAGCTGCTAAATGTGGTAATAGATCAGTAATACCAACAATTGGGTCATTTTCATCTTCACCGATTTGGATATCAATAACTTTACCATCCTTTTTAACTACAACACCATATAAGGCAAGCGGCCTTGTAACCCATTGATATTTAACAATACCACCATAATAATGAGTATCTAAATAAACTAAAGTATTATTTTCATATAATGGATTTTGTTTTAAGTCTAGTCGAGGAGAATCAATATGAGCGCCTAAAATTGCTAAACCATTTGTTAAAGGTTCATCACCAATAACAAAGGCAGCAATATTTTTATTTTTATTGACTGCATAAACCTTATCTCCTGCTTTTAGACTTGTTAGATTGACAAGATTTTTAAATCCTGCTGCTTTACATAATTTAATGGCTTCTTTAACACATAATCTTTCTGTTTTACCCTTTGTAATAAAAGTTTTATAAGCTTCATTAAAATCATGCATAGCCTTTACATCTTTGTCTTCATATTTTTTCCAAACATATTCTTGATACATTATTTTCCTCCTTATATTTGTCCTTTATTTTATCATAAAAAATAATAAAATTAAAGAAATTCATAAATAAATGGGCTAAATCATATATTTCTTTAGGTGAAGATAGATGATTAATGGAATATTTGTTGTTATATTTTTAGTTGGTTTAATCTATTCTTGCTTTACTAACCGTCTTGATGTGGTGGTAGAGGTAGTTTTAGGAACACCTAAAAGTGCTCTATTATTATTTGCAGACATCTATGCCTTATTAATCTTTTGGGGTGGTATGCTTGAAATTTGCAAGCAAAGTGGTCTCCTTAGTTTAATTACAAATTATATATCTTATATTTTACATCCTTTGTTTAAAAAACTTGATCGTAAAAGTGAAGCTATGCAATATATCTGTCTTAATTTGGTAGCTAATATGCTATCAATGGGTTCGGCAGCTACACCTTTTGGTCTTCAAGCGATGAAAGAATTAGATATTTTAAATAATCATAGTAAAGTTGCATCTGATGAAATGATTACTTTTTTACTTTTAAATACATCTGGTATGTGTTTAATACCAACAATTTTAATTTCTTTAAGAAAACAATATGGCAGTACAAACCCAGTTAGTATTATTCCTTATGTCATTGTTGTATCAGTCATTACAACTATGGTTTCAATCATATTAGATAGGCTGGTGCTAAAGCATGGAAAACGTTAGTTATTTTATTATAATTGCTTTCATATTAATAATATTAATATTTGGTATTTTTAAAAAAGTTAATGCCTATGATGCCTTTATTACTGGGGCTAAGTATCAAATGAAGGAAGGAATAACTATCTTTCCTTATTTACTTTGTATGTTAGTAGCAGTTAATGTTTTTAAAGCAAGTGGTGTTTTAAACGATTTAATTCATTTTAATAAATTACCTAAAGAATTATTTATTCAAGGTTTTTTTAGACCGGCCTCTAGTCATGCTTCTCTTTCAATGATGCTTCAAATATTCAATGATTTTGGTGCAGATAGTAAAGAGGGTATGGCAGCTGCTATTCTGCAGGGTGGTAGTGATACAACGATATATGTAATGGGCCTTTATTTTGGTAGTATTGGTATCCAAAAAACTCGCCATGCCTATGTTGTTGGATTAATTAGTGATTGCATATGTTTTTTATGTTGTGTAGTTTTATTTATTTGGATTTTAAAATAAAATAATTTTTTAATTGGATAGGGTGTAAAAAAATACCATTATTGGTTGTATTTAGGGGAAGTTTTTGGTACAATTATATGCGGTGATTGTCGTGGATGATAATAAAGAGAGGCTTCAAAAAGCTATGGCAGCAAGTGGTGTTGCCTCAAGAAGAAAATGTGAAGAAATTATTTTAGCTGGGCGTGTTAAGGTCAATGGCGAAGTTGTTAAAACTTTAGGGACAAAGGTTGGCAAAAAAGATATTATTTTAGTGGATGATAAACCACTTGTCAAAGAAGAATTAGTTTATTACGTTTTATATAAACCAACAGGTTATTTAACAGCGGTAAGTGATAAGCTTAATAGACGTCTAGTTTTAGATTTGCTAGCTAATGATTTAAAAAAACAATACCGGATATTTCCAATAGGTCGTCTTGATTATGATACATCTGGGGTTTTATTATTAACTAATGATGGTAATTTATCCTACCGCTTAACTAGATCAGCTAAAGAAATCGAAAAGGTTTACCAAGTTAGATTGGATGGTATTATTAATCAAGAAGCAGTTATGAAATTAATGAAGGGAATTTTGCTTGATGGAATTATGACTAAAAGAGCAAAAGTTGAAATTAATTCGTTTGATCGCAAGAATAATTCATCACTTATAACGTTAACTATTACGGAGGGTCGTAATCGTCAAGTTAGAAGAATGTGTGAAGCAATCGGTTTTCCTGTTAAAAAGCTTAAGCGTATTTCTTTTGGTGGTGTCAATCTAGATGGTTTGTCAGTTGGTGAATATCGAGCCTTAAAACCCCATGAGATAAAAGTTTTATATAGTCTATAAATTGAAAAAAATGAAAAGTTATGTTATAATATTTAAGATTTAGTTTAAGAGGTGTCTTATGAAGAATTTTGTTGTTGCCTTAGATGGTCCAGCAGGTTCTGGTAAATCCTCAATTTCCAGGCTTGTTGCCAGTAAATTAGGATTTGTCCATATTGATACGGGTGCAATGTATCGGGCTGTGACTTTAGAGGCATTAAGAAGAAAAATTAATTTAGAAAATGAATCTGAATATAATTTTTTAGAGAACACCTCTATTATCTATAAAGATAATGCTATTTATTTAAATGGTGTTAATGTTTCAAAAGAAATTAGGAGTAGTGAAGTTACTAAAAATGTTTCTACATCTTGTCGTTTTGGTTATGTAAGGAATTTGATGGTTAAATATCAAAGAGCTTCAGCTAGATATGGACAAGTTTTAATGGATGGCCGGGATATTGGAACAGTAGTATTACCTAATGCTGATTTAAAGATTTTTTTAACAGCTAGTCCAGAGGTTAGAGCCAAAAGAAGATATGAAGAGATTGTTGCTAAAGGTGAAGATGCAACTTATGAAGTTATATTAGAGGAAATCAAAACCCGCGATTATAAGGATTCACATCGCGAAATTGCTCCTCTAAAAATGGCTGATGATGCAATTTTAGTGGATACCTCCAATATGAATGTTGAAGAGGTAACTAATAAAATAATAGATTTAATTAATGAGAGGTTAAAAAGTATGGAAGAATTTAAAATGGAAGATCTAGAACTACCTAAAACTTTAAGAAGAGGTCAAAAGGTTAAAGGCACAGTTGTTTCAATCGTATCAGATAATGAAATAGCTTTAGATATTAATAATTTCACAGAAGGTATTATGTATCTAGATCATTACACAAAGGATCCTAACATTACCAGTTTCAAGGGTCTTGTTAAGATTAATGATGTAATTGAATGTGAGGTAGCTAAGGTTACAGAAGAACATATTTATTTATCACGTTTAAATGAATTATCTAAAATTGCTTTTCAACAAGTATGTGCAAGTTTTGAAAAGAATGAAGTTATTACTGTAACTGTTATTAAGCCTGTTGGTAATAAGGGCTTTACTGTTGATTTTAATGGTAATAAATTATTTTTACCATTAAGCCAAGCTCCTCAAGATGTTAAGGTTAAGGATGTTTTAGAGGTTAAAATTTTAGAAGTCAATGCTGAACGTCAAAATGCTGTAGTTTCTAGAAGAGCTTTAGAGCATGAAGAATATGAAAAAAATAAGCAAGCTGAGCTTGATAGTATCAATGTTGGTGATGTTGTCAAGGGTAAAGTTGCTAAGATTGAAAAGTTTGGTTTATTTGTTAGATTTAATTATAATCAAGGATTGGTTAGAATTAACCAAATAGCTCATACCTTTACAAGTGATATTAACTCCTTATTTAAAGTTGGCGATGAAATTGAAGTGAAGGTTTTAAGTAAAGAAAATGGTAAATTAACATTATCTAGGAAGGCTTTAATTGATACACCTTATGAAGCTTACTGCAAAACAATTAGTGTTGGTCAAACTGTTACAGGTAAGGTGACTAATAAATTACCATTTGGTCTTTTATTAGAACTTGCTCCAAATGTTAAAGGTTTATTGCATCAATCAGAATATTCACATAATCCTAATGACAATTTTAATAGTTTTGTGAAGATTGGTGATGAAGTTACTTGTGCCATTTTAAGCTTCAATGCAGCTAGTGAAAAAATATCATTATCTAGGAAGGCTTTAATTGATAATCCTTGGACAAGAGTTGATGCTAAGGTTGGCGATGTTGTGCAAGTGGTTGTTAAAGAAGTATATGACAATGGTTTACAAGTTGAAACTTTAGGTGTTGATGGTTTTATTCCAGCTAGTGAAGCTTTAACTGATTCACAAAATGGTACTGTTAAGGATTATTTCCATGTTGATGATACAGCTCAAGCTGAAATTATTGAAATTAAGCCTCAAGAATGGCGTTTAAGATTATCTATTAGACGTCCTGCCATAAAGGAAGAAAGAAAAGAATTTGAAAAGTATTTAAATAAAGAAGAGGCAACTGTCACTTTAGGTGATGTTTTTAAGGATTCTTTAAAATAATAAAATAAATTTAATTGTTGGTGGTGATGTTATGTTACCAAAGGTAGCGATTGTTGGTAGACCTAATGTAGGTAAATCAACCTTATTCAATCGTTTAATTGGGGAACGCATATCTATTACTGATGATCAGCCAGGGGTAACTCGTGACCGTATCTATGCTAAGGGAAGCTGGCTTTCTAAGGAGTTTTTCCTTATTGATACAGGTGGAATAGAATTGGGGGATGCCCCTTTTTTAACGGAAATAAAAGCTCAAGCCGAAATAGCAATGGAAGAGGCGGATGTCATTATTTTTGTAGTTGATTGTCGTAGTGGGGTTACTGATGATGATATCTATATTGCTAAGCTTTTATATCGTTCTAGTAAACCAGTAGTTTTAGCTGTTAATAAGGTTGATGATCAAAAGTTTAAAGATAATATCTATGAATTTTATGCTTTAGGCTTTGGTGATCCCATTCCTTGTTCTTCATCGCATGGTATTGGTACAGGTAATCTTTTAGACTGTGTAATAGCCAATTTTCCTGCTAAGCAATTAGAGGCTAATTCAGAGGCTATTAAATTTTGTTTAGTTGGTCGACCAAATGTTGGTAAATCGAGTTTAACTAATTGCTTATTAAATGATAATCGTGTTATAGTTTCACCTATCGCTGGTACAACTCGTGATACAATTGATACATCCTTTAAAGTTGATGGCAAGGACTATATTGTTATAGATACAGCTGGTCTTAAAAAAAGAGGTAAGATTTACGAAAATGTTGATAAGTATTCTTCAATTAGGAGTATTGATGCTATTGGTCGTAGTGATGTTGTACTATTAGTTATTGATGGGCAAGCTGGAATTTTAGATCAAGACACGCATATAGGACAGTATATTGAAGAATATAATAAGCCTTGTATTATTGTAGTAAATAAATGGGATTTGGTTGATAAAGATTCCAAGACAATGCAAAAATATACTGAGGATATTCGAAGAGAATTTAAGTATTTAGATTTTGCTCCAATTGTCTTTTTATCAGCTTTAGAAAAACGTCGTGTTCATACTTTATTTCCTGAAATAGTGCGGGTTAATGAAGCCTATCATCTGCGTATTTCAACAGCTATTTTAAATGATGTTATTAGTGATGCTGTTGCTATGTTTCCACCAAGTGAATTTAATGGTGGTAAAATCAAAATTTATTATTCATCGCAGGTTGGGGTTGAGCCACCTACCTTTGCCTTTTTTGTGAATGAACCAAAGTTTTTACACTTTTCTTATTATCGTTATTTAGAAAATCAAATTCGCAAGAGCTTTGATTTTTTTGGTACACCGATAAAATTAGAATTTAGGAAGCGTGATTAATTATGAAAATAGCTATTGTTGGTGGTGGAGCTTGGGGTACAACACTTGCTCAAGCTTTATCGGATAATGGACATGATGTCTTAGTAAGAGATATCAATAAGGATTTTGTTAATAAAATTAATAAGACGCATACTCATCCTTTTTTTGATACGACTTTACCTGCAAATATTAAAGCAACTTTAGATTTAAAAGAAGTAGTTAATTATTCAGAGGTAATAGTTTTAAGTGTTCCAACTAAGATTATGCGTAGTGTTTTAAAAGAAATTAATCAAGAACTTAAGGAGCCTAAGTTGTTTATTAATGTTAGTAAAGGTATTGAACCAAATACTTCAGCTTGTGTAAGTCAAATTGTTAAAGAAGAGATAGCTAGCAAGAATTTAAAAGGCTATGTTAATCTATCTGGTCCATCGCATGCTGAAGAATTAATATTAAGAAAATTGACTTCTTTACTTGCTGCATCTGATAATCTTGATGACGCTATATTTGTTCAAAATTTATTTTCTAATGAGCGTTATTTAAGAGTTTATACTTCTAATGATGTTATTGGCACTGAGACATCTGGCGCTATTAAAAATGCCATTGCTATTGTTTCAGGAGTAGCTTATGGAATCGGTCTTGGTGAAAATGCTAGAGCCTTCTTAATTAGTAGAGGTGTTAGAGAAATTGTCATGATTGTTGATGCTTTAGGTGGTAAAAAGGAAACTGCTTATGGTTTGGCAGGCATTGGTGATTTAATAGTAACAGCCTCTTCAATGAATTCTAGAAATTTCCAATGTGGTCTAAAAATTGGTCAAGGTATGACAGTTGAAGAAGCTTTAGGGTCAATGGTTCAAACGGTTGAGGGAATTAAGACAATTGAAGCAGCTTATCAGATTGGGGTTAAATATAATTTAGAATTACCGATCATTAATGCTGCCTATGATGTAATAAGAGGTAATAGTACTGCGAAGGAAGCTCTTGCCAGGTTATTAAGTAGAAGTCTTAAAGAAGAAAAAATTTTGTAAATTTAAGTAGAAGCCTTTCATATATTAAATTTGGGAGGCTTTTTTTATGGATTTTAAAACGATTATTGATTTAATTTCAAGATCTAATATCAATCAAGAGGCAATGTATGAATTGGTTAGTGAGGCATCTAGTCTTGATTTGAATGATGAAAAAAATTTAAGATTGATTATAAGAAAGGGCTGTGGCTTAGCTAATAAGACATTATCCCTTGAACAAGAGGATCGAATAGTTAAACTTTTAAAGGATAAGGGAATTACTCCTGATTTATTTAAATTATTAATAAAATAAAACTTGTAGTCTACTTAGTATTAAGTAGATTTTTATTTTAAAAAAAGCATAATGCTAACAGCTTAGACATTATGCTTTTAAATTTTATTGATTTATTTTAATTTTTTGTTTATTTCATCAACTATTAATTTAGGAACATATTTAGAGATATCAGAATTAAATTTAACTAATTCTTTAATTGCCGAAGAAGAGATAAATTGATTATTTTGGGATGGCATTAAAATCACTGTTTCAATGCCTTTCATAATTTCTTGATTGTAGAAGAATAGAGCTTTTTCATTTTCATAATCACTATAATTTCTAATTCCTCTAACAATTGTTGAAATACCTTTTTCTTCACAATATTTCACGACTAAACCATCATAAGTATCCACCTTAACATTTTTTAAATGGGCCACAGCTTGGCTAATTTGGTTTAATCTTTCTTCTAAAGTGAACCAAGTATTTTTAGTAATGTTATATGATATTAAAATAATTACTTCATCAAAGAGTTTAGCTGCTCTTTCAACTAATTCTAAATGACCATTAGTGATTGGATCAAAGGTTCCGGGATAAACTACCTTTTGCATTTTATCACTCCTTTTTAATATTATAGCATATTTTTTATTTGTTTAACATAATTTTATTAGGTGATTAAATGAAAGCATTAGTCTTAATGTTAGTTTTATTTTTAAGTTCCTGTAGTAATACAATAAATGTTTCTTATGAAAAAAGTTTAGAATACAAAGCTTATGCTTTTAGTGAAAAAACAAACAATCTTGCTGAGGTGTATGTTGAATATGCTTTAAATGATGCTGAAAGTATTTTTTATTTATATACTATTTATCAAAATTATTTACCTATTGGGTACTATTCAGCAGGCAATTCCAATATAAGTCTTTTAGAAACTAAAATTGTTGGTAAAGATATTTATTATTATGTTGATAATTATATTTTATTAAGTGATATTACTAAATTTCACACCTTATTAATAAAGACAGCTCAAATCTATGATTATAAAAATGTTTACTTATTTTTAAATGATAAGGTCTTGATTTAATTTGACAAAAAATTTAGTTATTTCTGTATATAATATAGCTGTTTTTTGTGGTAAAATTATCTTATAGATATTTTATGAGGTAGAAAGCATGAAGACAGTTGTCATTGCCACAAATAATAAAGGAAAATTACAAGAATTTAAAAGTCTTTTTCCTAATGTTAATATTAAAGGTTTAGCTGATTTAGGTTTTACAGACACCATTATTGAAGATGGTAATACCTTCAAGGAAAATGCTTTAATTAAAGCTAGAAAAATTGCCAAAGCGTATAATTCTATTGTGATTGCTGATGATTCAGGTCTAGAGGTTAAAGCTTTAAATGGTGAACCTGGTATTAAATCGGCCCGATATGCTAGTGAGCATAATGATGCCTTAAACAATGAGCAATTAATTAAAAATCTAAATGGTATAACTGATCGCCGTGCTCGTTTTGTGTGTGCCTTATGTATCTATTTTCCTAATGATGATTACCGATTGGTTGAAGAGTATTGTTATGGTTTAATTGTTGATGAGGCTAAAGGTAGTAATGGTTTTGGTTATGATCCCCACTTTTATTCTCTTGATCTTCATAAAACTTTAGCTGAAGCGAGCATGAATGAAAAAAATAAAATCTCGCATCGAGCTAAGGCTTTAAGAAAGCTAAAGGAGCTTCTTAATGAAGATTTTAGTCTTAAGTGATACTCATAGTCAGAAAATAGCTAAAAATCTTTTAAAAGATGTCGATTTATTTATTCATTGTGGGGATTATGGTTTTTCTCAAGAATTGTTAGAAAGTAGTTCAGCAATTTTTGTGAGAGGTAATTGTGATATTTATGGTGAGAAGTATCAAGAGCTTGAATTTAAGGGTCGTAAATTATTGATAACTCATGGAGACTTAGAAAATGTTAAATATGGTTATGACAAGTTAATTTATCGGGCTTTAGAAAGAAAAGTTAGTGTGTGCTTTTTTGGTCATACACATCGACAGCTTTGTTTTAAGGAAGAAGATATTTTGTTTTTAAATCCTGGTGCATATCCTAATTACGCTATTATCGATGAAAAAGAAATAAGCTTATATTCAGATTATGGTATAAAGAAAATTCCTTTTAGGTGGTGATTTTTGTGTATCTAAATGAAGTCTTAAAATTAGATAAAGTAAGTGGTTCAATCAAAAAAATTGACTTATTTTTAGCTGGTTGTAATAAGAAGAGCAGTGACTATTATAAGGCTTTTGCTTATCGTAATATCATCCTTCATTCTTTAGGTAAGACAAATGATGCCCTAAAAGCCTTATATGGCTTGGTTATGGATTTTTCCAAGCTAGACTCAGAATCTGTCATTGCGATATGTGATGCTATAATCAGTATCACTACAGATGTTAAAAGACTTGATCAAGCAAGAAAATATATTGATATAAAAAAGAGTTATCTTACTGTATCTAATTCAGAACTAAATACTATTGATGAGATTAATTATGCTGTTGCTGCAAAGGATTATTCTCTAGCTATATCTTTATTGAAACAATATAAGCTTGAATCTTTAACTATGCAAGAAACAACGTGGTGTAATGAGCTTTTAGCCAAGCTTTATTATGAATTAAAAGATTTTAAGCAATATCAATTAGTTGCCAACGAATTAGCTAAGGTATATCAAGAAAGTCTTAATATAAGTAAACTGGTGGCACTTAATTTTTCAAGACTTAATATAGCTTATAATGAAGGCAATTATGTTAAGGTAATAGTTGATGGTAACATTCTATTAAATGAGCATAATTGTGATGATGAAACAATTGTTAAGACCGCTACTTTATTGATTGATTCATATCTTAAGAGTAAGGACTTTCGAAAAGCCTCAAAGGTTGAAAGTGACTATGAAGGTTTACTTGATAATGTTGATCCTAGTGTGGCACTAGCTTTTTGTAAGGCAGCTCTTGAATTATATAATCAAACTAATTCCTTAGTTTCTATTAAACATTATCAAGAACGTTTAGCGAGTTTTAATCAAACTAAAAAAAAATTAAAACAAAATAAAAGAAGTATTGTTATTCCAACTATCAATGATGCAAACTTAAATATTGCCTATGAGCCAGTTGAAAAAGTAGTAAGTGTTGAAAATGTAAATATTCAAAATGTTGATGTTGCTACTCTTTATGTGTCAAATAATTATTTAAAGCTTTCTAAGGTTTTTGAAGCAATAAATAACTTGGATACCCAAACTCGCTTTAGAGAAATTTTTAGAATAGCTTTAATAGAATTATCTAAATTTATTGAATTTGAAGAGGCTTATTTACTTTATTATGATCATAGTTATTTAGGACTACATTATAAGAAGGAAAGAGCCTATGATAAGCGTCTAGACAATGAGGATTTAGAAGATACTATTAATTTTTTAGCCTTTACGAAGGAACATGAAATTTTCTTAGATGGTGAATCTACTAAAGGTGTAAAGGATATTGTTACTAAAGAAAAATATGAAACTATCCCATTTGGTTTTTGTATTCCACTATTCAAGGAAGAGGTTGTCTATGCATCTATTGCTTTTTTTGCTTCCAAACCATTTATGAGTGAGGAAATGACATATGAAACCTTACTATTAGTCAGTCAAATGCTTAATAAGGCTTTGATTTTTGAACTTAATCAAAATGAATTAAGGAATAATAATCGAAAGATGTTCTTTATTTATGAAAATATGACTTCAGGTATTAAAGAATTAATGTATGGTAATATTCATCTTTCAGCTCAGGGTAAAAATATTTTAGGTACATCTGAGGATTTAACTGAGGTTGATTATCGTGCTAAAATTCATTTTGCTGATCTTCCGGCTTATGATGCTTTGGTAGAAGAATTATATAAATGTTTAACTTTAAATAAATCAATAGAATATCGTTTTTCTAAAAATGGTAGTTTTATTAATATTAGAGAAACATTTTATCCTTCCTATGAAAATGGAACAATTTTAATGTATTCATTGATTGAGGATATATCGCTTGCTATTTCAGCTCAGAATGATTTAATTAATTTAGCCTACACTAATCCGACAACTAAGTTAGCTTCTGAGCTTAAGTTATTAGTTGATTTAAAGGATAATCTTTATCACAATAAATTAAGTTTAGCAGTTGTTGATATTTATGATTTTAAGCTTTACGAAGAGCTTTATGGTATTAATTTTGCTAACCAATTGATATATACTGTTGGTCAAGAATTGCTTAAAGCTTTTAATAATTATTTTAATGTACATATTTATCATCTTGAATTTGATCGTTATGCTATTTTATTTTTAGAAATGAATGATAGAAGAACAATCGAAAATATGCTTCTAAAGGCTTTAAAAATGGTTCAAGCTAACCTGAACAAAATGAATAGTCGTGTTAAGCTTTATTTTAATGCTGGTATCTATCGTGTTTCCAAGACCTCAAATATCACTGATTCTTCCAAAGTTTTACTAAATGCTTATGAGGCGTTAAGTGATGCTAAGAGATTAAAAGATATTAATCATCATATCAATCATTATGATAGTGAGCTAGCTAAAATACGTTTTAATGAAAATCAATTAGTTACCCATATTAGTGAGGCAATTGATCATGGTCGCTTAGGTTTAAGCTATCGTCAAGTTGTTGATGTTTCCAGTAAAGAAATATTTGCCTATTATGCTAATGTAACATTAGATAATTTTGAAGTTGCTCCTGAATTTATGAGGCGGGTAGTTGAGCGTAGAGGGCTTGAAGAATTAATTGATAAGTACGCTATAAGCAATGTGTCAAAGGAATTGAAAATTTTAAAAGATAGTTTAAAGGCGAAGGTTTATGCTTTTGTTGAGCTTTCTAATAAGACTTTAACTGCATCTCTTCCAAGTTTTATTGAAACTCAAAATACTTTTTTTAAAACAACAAAGGCTCTTGTTATTTTTGTTGTTGAAGATGCATCTAATATAGTAGTAAAACAACTTAAGGAACTTGGTTATTTAATAGCTAGTGAAAAAATAATGGATCTATATCAAGGCTATATTGATTTTTTAATTTATGATTATCAGAGTCAAGGCTCTAAAATACTTAAAGAGATAAAGAGCCTTTGTGATGATAAAAATGTCACCTTCGTAATGTCGGGTATTAATGAAAAAGAGGACTTAGAAAAGGCCATTGAATTAGATGTTAAATATCTATTTGGTAAGTACTATAAAAAAGCGATTAGAATGCAGAAAGTGATTGAAAAAATGGCATAAATAAATGATCCCTCTCATATAATTTACTATAAGAGAGGGATAATATTATGAAAAAGAAATTGCGATTACCTATATTGCTTTTAGCTGTCGTTGTTATGATGTCGATATTCTATATTCATGAGGCTAATAAAACAGATGAACCGGTTGCTAGTCCTACTCTAGAAACGGAAACTACTAATCCAGATTTTGCAGAAGCAAGAATGCAAAGTATTGCTGAGGCTAATGCCTTGATTGAAGAAGCAGAAGCTAAACTTGCTTCAGGCACATTAACTATTGAGGAGATTCAGCAACAAAATGCCTTAATTAATGAGCTTCGTCAAACGAAGGTTAATGAAATAGCTTTAGAAGAAATGATTATGGCTTCTCTTGATTTTGATGATGTATTGGTTTTATTAGTTGATCAATATTTAGACATCGATGTTTATACTGAAGATGAGTTAACTAAAGAAACTTTTATTAGTATTACAAGATTAGCAAGAGAAAAATTCGGCAGCAATTATATTATTAGATTATCAAAAACTTCTAGAAGCGATTAAAAAAATGGGTTTTGAACCCATTTTACTTTTCTTCTTCAGTTTTTTCTTTTTTCTTAGGATTTAATGATTCTTGATATAGCTTAGCTAAGAAAAGAATTCTTTTACTAATAGAGATATATGAATTTGCTGTTAAAGCTAAATTTACTGCTAAATCGGTAAGACTAGTTAAATCATTATTTTCAATATTTTCCAAACTATTTTTAGTTATTTGGATAGCTTCTTTATTCTTTTCATTAACTAAATCTTTAAAATTATTAAAAATTGTTGCATTATCAGCATTTTCTTTACGATAACGTTCATCAATAATTTGTTTTACTTCGGCAATAGTTAGAACTTGTTTTAAAGTGCAGACTTCTTGAATAAGTGCTAAATGTTCCCGATTATATTTTTTAGAAATCGGTGAGCTTACAACTTCACCTTTAACATAATTATTAATCATTGAAGAAGTAATTTGTTTATCTAAGGAAGAGGTTTGGAAAATAGCTAATTGCTTTTCTAAAAAAGTCACTACTTGATCCATATATAAATCGATATCAGGGAACTCATTATAGTCCTTGTAAGAAAATTTATCTAAATCATTTAACCAACTGTCTAAAATTTTATTAATTGATTCCATTATTTCACCCCACATGGAATATTTTAACACATTATATAAAAAATTACAATTATTTTTGAAAAAAATAGTTGACAAGTTAACAAAAGAGATGTAAACTAGTTTTGTAATCTAGATGATATGAGGTGCATAAACATGAGAAAAAGAATTGCAGTGTTTGGTGGTAGTTTATTTCAAGATATCAAATTGGAATCTGGCAAATATATAACAACTTCAAAGCAAGCATTAATTAAACTTGCTAATAAATATGATATTGATAATTATTCACTTACTGGTTTAACAATCCAAAGAGCATATCGATTATTAAAAGGTCTTGATATGAAAAAGGTTTATAATGATTGTATTTTAGCTTTAGGCGAGGCCGATTTGAATAATGTAGCATCTTTTGAAGAAAATTTGCGCGAAATAATAGAATATTTATTAGCTAATGATATTAGACCATTGTTAGTAAGCTTACCAGCTGAGATGTTAGTTGATCCAAGAGCTATGACTATTCAAGAGATTATCGATCAAATGGCTGTTAAATATAATGTTGATTATATTTATGATGGTCGTACTGATAAGATTGTATCCTATGCAGTCATAGACAATGATGATATGTCAAATGCTATCTTAGAACTATGTTAAAATGTGGATTAAGTCCACATTTTTATCTTGTCTAATAATGGTGCTTATTGTATAATAAGTTGTAGAAGAGGGGAAGTTCTTATGATTATTACCTTAATTGTTGATTCGTATAATGACAAAACAAATGGTACAACAATGACAACAAGGCGTTTTGCCGAAATTTTAATGCAGCATGGTCATACTGTAAAGATTGCAGCATCAACTGTAGATGATGTAGATGATGACAAGTCTTTTGAATTAGGAATTCGAAAGACACCTATTTTATATCAAGTAGCGAAAATGCAGGGATTCATTTTTGCTAAAAAAAATAAAAAGGTAATTAGGCAAGCTATTGAAGGTAGTGATATTGTTCATTTTTTATTACCATTTAAGGCTCAAATTTATGGTAAAAAGCTTTGTGATAAGCTAGGTATTGCATCAACAGCTGCTTTTCACTTACAGCCAGAAAATATCACTTCAACTATTCATTTGAATAAAATTCAAGCTGTTAATGATTATATTTATCGTCATTTCAAGAAATTCTATAATAAATTTAATCATATTCATTGTCCATCAAAAATGATAGCTGATCAATTAGTTATGCATGGCTATAAAGCTAATTTACATATTATTTCGAATGGTGTTAGTACCTCTTTTAAAAAGCTTGAAGTTGCCAAACCAAGAAATTTACAGGATAAGTTTGTTATTTTAATGATTGGTAGATATTCCGTTGAAAAGCGCCAAGATTTAATTATTAACGCTATTGCAGAAAGTAAGTATGAGGCTAATATTCAATTGGTTTTAGCAGGTCGAGGTCCATGGCAGCACCATTTAGAGACTTTAGGAGCTACTTTAACCAATAAACCTATCTTTGGTTTTTATAATGAAGAAGATTTAATCAATGTAATTAATACAAGTGATCTTTATGTTCATGCATCTGATGCTGAAATAGAAGGAATTAGCTGTATTGAAGCATTTACTTGTGGACTTGTTCCTATTATTTCAAATTCGAAAATATCGGCCACATCGCAATTTGCTATTGATGAACACAACTTATTTGAATCAGGTGATTATTTATCATTGAAAGATAAGATAGAATATTATATTGAGCATCCTGAAGAAAAGGCCAAAAGAAGTGAAGAGTATTTAGAGTTTGCTAAAAAATATAGTATTGATCATTGTGTAAGAGAATTAGAAGCTGTTTTTGAACAAGCTATTAAAGAAATGGAAAATAAAAAAAGAGGATAAAATAAAATGCTTAGCAAAATGTTAGGTACCCAATAAATTGGACTAAGTAATTTAATATTATAATTGAGATAAGGATTGTTGTCTATATTCTA
>CANQBD010000017.1 GCA_947589245.1 uncultured Anaeroplasmataceae bacterium | reverse complement strand
TTTACTTTAGTAAATAAATTTAATCAAAATTCAATTTAATCCTAAATTTTGGGGTGTTAAATCCCAAATACGGGACTTTGATTCCAAAGAAAAATATAGAAACAAATAAATTAAAGGTAATTTTGCTTTCTATAGCTTTAGGTGTGTTTTTAATTTCTTGCTTTTTATTAATGATGTTTGCTTATAAAATGGATATATGGAAAGCAGCATTTGAATTTGCAAATAATTATTTATTTGTAGGTGCTATAACTTTATTTGTTTTTCTTGTATTTAAAAGTAAAAAATGATATTATTATATTAGAAAGGATATGATGTACAATGCAAAATATGAGAATTAGAGATAGACAAGGTTTTAAGACGTTTTGTGATGTATTGTTTGTTCTTTGGTGTATGGCTATTGTTATTGGTATTGTAGCTTTAGGAGTCTGGATTGGTGCTACTTATTTTGGTTTGACTTGGGCGTTTAATTGGTAGAATTATAAGGGGTAGAGAAATCTACCTCTTTTTTATGTAAAAAAATAAGTTTTATTTTTAAAACACGTTATTGACGTATTATCACTTTGTATAATCATTTTGAGGTGATAATAGTATGGCTGATAAAACTAAGTTTTCAAAATATGGTGAAATGTTAACTTTAATAATGATTTCTTTTTTGATAGAAAGAAAATTAGAGCCTAGGTTGTTTTGTGTTTCTAATTCAATTAGTAGAAGAAGATTAAGAGATTATGTTTCAACGATTAAAAATTCATTGTATGAAAATAGAATATATTATATAACGATAGAATTTAAACGACATAGTGTGTGGCTTTAGACAAATGCCACCACTATGTCTTTTTTTCGTAAAAATTTAAAAAAATCAAAAGAAAGGAGAGCATTTATGCAAAAAAAATATGTCTATGGCAAATCAGTTATATCCAGTAAACTTAAATTCAATTTTGAAAGTTCTCAATTAGGAAATATGAGAATCAAAGATAAATTTATGATTGAATTAAGAGTGTATTGTGGTCGTAAGAAAATGTACGAAGAAGAAAAAACATTTAATGATTCATGCATAAATAAAGCTATTGAAAAAATGTTTTCTCAAAAAGTAGAAGAAGGATATACGTTTCACAAAGGACATAATTACTATGCAACATTTAAAGTTTACAAAATAGTTCCCGTAAGAAGACCAAAATATAAAAAAACAGATACTTATATTAACACCGAAAGGCGTAAGTATCTGTTACAAGAACGTATTAATATTTCTTTTTAAGAGCTTCAACTTCCCGTAAGCGCCTAGCTGTAACTTTTTTAGGATCAGCATGCCAATCGTTTGGTAGGCGTAATGATTTATCCTCAGAATAAACAGAAGCTAAGAAGAGATGTAAGTAATTAACGCCACCTTGATTTTCCATTTCAAAGCTTTCATCTTTTGGTGGTATATTTGCTGGATCATGAGGGAAGAACTCATTAGATGTTGTCATATATTCAGATGTTTTATTACGAAAATAAAAAAATCTTACCCAAATGTAGTCTTTACTATAGATTTTATAAACTCTGGCAGCTTTATATATTTGTTTACGTTCATCATAGAGAAAATCAACAACATCACCTTCATGAATTGTAAATCCTGCATCGTTGGTAACTTCAGGAATAAATGGATATTCCTTATTCCACATGATGTTGTTTTTCCAATCGTTACCATACTTATTAACTGCCATAGTTATCACCTCAATAAGATTATAAATTAAATATCATCAAAAAACAATTAAAAAGAAAGGAAAAAGAAAAATGAAGAAAAAAATTATAATGATTTTTACAGCTTTAACTGCAGTATTAGGCTTTAGTTCTCAAGCTTTAGTCAATGCTGATGAAGTAGAACCTACTACACTATCAAGTCAAATTAGTACAAATGTAAGTGATATTGACAATTATATTGCTGGAAAAACATCTCCAGGACAACTTTTCTATTATTATGACTTATTTATTAATAAAGCATATGATATGCCAAATTAATAGTTATTTTCCTTTATTTAATCCTTTTTATTTGTTTTACCATTTCTCTGACAAGGCTTGCAATGGTGTGTTTTAGTGTAAAGTAATTTTAATACTAGATTATAAATTTTCAAATTAAAGTTAGTAGTATATATTATTTCTGTTCATCGAGAGTTTTCTTTCTTTCATATCTAATAAAGCTGTAAGCTAAGATAGCTCCTATAATGAAAAGTGCTATACCAAAGCCTAAATCCCAACCAAATGTAACATTACCATGAGCCCAAGATTGATATACTGAATAAATATCAGGGTTAAAAAACATTGAAATAATAGAACCTAATGATAAACCTACAATCATAAAGAAGGCTGTAATTCTAGCTTTCGCAAATATTTTTGAAAGTACCTTAGAAAAAGATATAATTCCAATTAAAAAACCAATTATTAAACAAGCAAAAACTAAAAGTATTGCTGGATTAGAAGTTAAATATGTAAAATTTACTGCTTCCATCAATGGTTTGAAATAACCAAAAGCCATAAGTAAGGCTGTGGCGCTTAAACCTGGAACAACTTGAGTAATGGCTACAATATATCCTAGAAGAAGAAATATGAAATAGTGATAGATTTGTAAGTTTTCTAAAGAATTATTATAATTTAAAAATGTTGATCCTACGCCTAGTGCTATTGGAATTAAAAAACCTAGAATAAATAAGAAAATTCTTAAAGGCGTTTTTTGTTGATTTTTAATTTCTACCTCCACAGCAGGAAAAGCTCCCAGCATCAATCCAGCAAAACACGCAACAACGATAAATGGGACCCATTCTAATAATCTTTGGATTGTTATAAAGCCTAATAGGAAACCTATAACTCCGCCTAAGGCTATTGGTAGAAGAAAAATAATACATACTTTAAAACGTTTAAAAATATTGCCTATTGCGTAAATTAATTTATCATATAAACGGAATATTATAGCGAGAGTTGATCCACTAATGCCTGGAACTATTATGGCAAGCCCAATTAAAAAACCTAAAATAGTACTACTTACAACTTGCCTTTTATTTTCATAACGCAAATCAAGTTCTTGATTTTCTTCCATAGTTTAACACCTTATTTCATAAATATATCATAACATATTTTAATAATATTGCAAGAAATCAATAATTATTACTTTACATAACAAAGAGAATGGTTAAAGCGATAACCAAAGTTGGTATTCCTATGAGACAGCCATATAGAGTAAATTGTTTAAAAGTAAATTTGACATCAAAAGTTTTTAATAGATTCATCCACATAATGCCAGCTAAGGCTCCCAACGGGGTTATAAAAGCAGCAATATTAGAAGATATGATACTTGCATAAATGGCTTTTAGGCTTGTGCCATCTAATAAATTAGAATATAAAACACTCATTGGAATATTATTGATTAAATTAGCTGTAATAGCTCCAGAAAAACCATACGAATAGGTTGGTTCTAAGCTATTTAAAAAATCCCTTATATTAGCTGTTATACCTTGTTCTGTTAAAGCTAATACTAATACAAACATAGATAGAACAAATGGTATTAAATTATAAGGTGCTCTTAATAATGTTGTTTTTAAGACAGTTAATCTTTGTTTTTTAACTAACAAATAAATTAAAACAATTAATATTAAACTTGTGGCAAAGCTTAAAGATATTATCCACATTTCTAAGTTAATATAAGAGGCTATTGCTAGTAATATTGTGGTTGTAAAAAGATGAATTAATCCTACTATTAATAAAAATTTATTAGGCTTAGGAAAATCTTTTTCAAAAGTGGCCATTTCACTCTTTAAACTTTTTCTAAATAATAAAAATAAGATTAATAGTGAAATAAAGGCTGCTCCACAAGTTGGAAGAATCATATTTTTTAAATATTCTAAAAAATTGATATTAAAAGCACTAGCTAAATAGATATTAGTAGGATTACCAATTATCAAAGCCATACTCCAAGTATTTGCTGCTACAAATTCACTTATAAGATAAGGAATAGGATTAATTTTCGTGCTTTTAGCATAGTAACAGATGAATGGAGTAAAGGTCAATATTATTATGTCATTAGAAGTGAAAACTGTTAAAATAGAAATTAAAAAATAAAAACCGAAAAATAATTTATATTGACTTTGTTTTAATATTTTTGTTGATTTAATAGCTATATAATTAAAGAAGCCTATTTCATCTAAGAAGATAGAAAGAATAGTCATGGAAATAAATAAGACTAAAATTTTTAAGGGGTTAACAGCCGAATTACTGACAAATGAATTATAAATTGTTTCCCAAGACACACAACGTAAAATTAATAGAAGTATGCTTGAAAAAATGGGAATAAGCCAGTATGTTGATATTTTATGATGCTTAATTTCAATTGTTGGAAAGAACAGAATTGAAAGTATAATTAAGATCACTGTTATTATTATGATGCTCAAACAAAGCATTTTTAACACCTCACAACATGTATATTTTATTCCTTTAGACCATTTTTGACAAGATAAAAACCTTAAGTTAATTTAGCTTAAGGTCATTTATTTATCTTTTTGCCATCTTCATAATAAAAATCACTGTTAGCGATAAAACAATCACTAATTAATTTATGGACATCCTCAGTTGTTTGTTTTATGGCGATATTACGGCTTTCTAATTTGTTAGGGTAGTATGGATCTAAAATATTTAAATGAATTGTTGGTTTCTTTCTTCTAAAAAGCTTATAAATGCCCTTTGGTTTATGGAAAGTAAAACAACAAGGAATAATAGGCACATCATTAACTACAGCGTAATGAAATGCACCTGGTAAAAAGTTTCTAATGTGATCACAATAAGGCATTAAAGCTGCCTCAGGATAAAATAAAATATTTTGGCCTTTTTTTAAGGTTTCTCTTGTTTCATTATTGAAGTTTCTAAGTAAATGTCTATCAGTTGGGATTGGAACTGCAGCTGCTAGCCGCATATATTTAGAAACAACTCCAAAACCTAAATTACTTTGGAGCATAGTTGCATAAGTTTTTCGAAAATAGATTGAACTAATTAAAAAGAAGGCATCTAAAGGATGAATATGATTAGAAATAACAATAGCTCCTTTTATTTTCCGTCTATTTTTATTTTTATCGACTAATTTGAAGCCCATAAAGAATTTGGGGAATATCAACCAAAATCTTGTGAAACAAACGATTAGTTTAGAAAAAAATCTAAAGAAAAAGTTATTATTATAAAATTTATAATTTTCTTTAAGCACAACCTCTTTAGGATGAAAACCATTATCATAGGTGTGTTGATTTTCTTGATCCATCTTAATCACCTAGTCTCATTATACAAAAAAATAAGCTTCTTTTCTAGATTATTATAAGTAGATATGTTAAAATATTTCATGTTAGGTGGTGTTATAAGATGAAAAAAGTAATTTTAGGTCTTTCCGGCGGAGTTGATTCTAGTGTTGCATTAAAACTATTAAAGGATGAAGGCTATGATGTAGAAGCTATGTTTATGCGTAATTGGGATTCAGCTGCCAATAATGACATTTTAGGTAACCCCACTTTAACTAATGATGTTTGTCCTCAAGAGCTTGATTATCAAGATGCCTTAAAGGTTGCAGAAAGTCTCCATACTCCACTACATCGTATTGATTTTATTGAAGAGTATTGGAATACAGTTTTTAAATATTTTTTGACTGAATATCAAAAAGGCAGAACACCTAATCCGGATATTATGTGTAATAAATATATTAAATTTAAGGCTTTTTTAAAGGAGGCAGAGCGTTTAGGTGCTGACTATATTGCTATGGGGCATTATGCTCAAGTAAAGCATGAAAAGAATAAAAGCTATCTTTTAAGAGGTGCTGATGATAATAAGGATCAGACTTATTTTTTATGTATGCTTACACAGGCTCAGCTTCGTAAAGTTATCTTTCCAATTGGTCACTTACAAAAAGTGGATGTAAGAAGAATTGCTGAGGAAGCTAATTTAGTTACCGCAGCTAAAAAAGATTCGACAGGTATTTGCTTTATTGGTGAACGTAATTTTAAACAATTTTTGAAAAATTACCTTCCTGCCAAACCCGGTAATATGGTTACCATTGATGGCAAAGTTATTGGTAAACATGATGGGCTAATGTATTATACCATTGGTCAACGCAAAGGTTTAGGTATTGGTGGTTCTAATGAATACAAATCAGAAGCTTGGTTTGTTTGTGGTAAGGATTTAGAAAAGAATGAGCTGATTGTTGGTCAAGGACATGATAGTATTTATTTGGAATCTAATTGGTGTTATGCTACTGACTATAATTGGATTTGTGATGCTCCTAAAGAAGATTATGAATATACAGCCAAATTTCGCTATCGCCAAAAGGATATTCCTGTAACTATTAAATATATCGATGATAATAAAATAAAGGTTATTTATAATGGTTTATGTCGAGCTGTTACTCCTGGTCAAGCTGTTGTTATATATGATAAAGAAGTTTGTTTAGGTGGGGCAATTATTGATAGTGTTTATTATAATGATGAAAGAAGAAAATATTGATGAGTGAAGTAATTAAGGGCAAAATAGTTTCATATATTTATAAAAGTGAAGAATCCCTTTATAAAGTAGCCAAGATTTTAACCACAGATAATGATGAGGTTATAATCGTTGGTTCTTTTATCGAATTAGAAGAAGGACTCGATTATGAATTTGTCGGTAACTATGTAGATCACGCTAAATATGGAGTTCAATTTAAGATTGAATCTTATACTAAAAGTGCATCATTTTCTAAGGATGGCTTAATTGCTTATCTTTCTAGTGATAAATTTTATGGTATTGGTCCAAAGCTTGCAGAAAATATTGTTGCTGAGTTGGGGACTGATTGTATAAATCTTATTATGGAAAATGGTGATGTTTTAGATCGGGTGCGTCATATGACAGCCAGCAAGAAAAAGGTCATTATTGAAACACTTAAAGAGAATTATGCTGCCGAACAGGTCTTTATTAAACTTTTTAGTTTTGGCTTAACTAGTAAAATGATTTATCGTCTATATGAAGTTTATGGTAATGAAGCGGCAAGCCGGATAGAAGAGAATCCCTATTGTTTAATCTATGATGTAGATGGCTTTGGTTTTAAAAGAAGTGATGATTTAGCTCTTACTCTAGGTTTTAAAGAAAATGATAAATTGCGCCTTAGAGAAGCTATTAAATATACTTTAAATATGGTGTGCTATCAACAAGGATATTCTTTTTTGACTTGCAAGCAATTAATTAATTCTAGCTATAATCTTTTAAAAAATAGCCCTTTAATTCAAATAACTGATTTAGAAAAGGCCTTAGCAACTTTAGTTGAAAAGAAATTAATAATTCAAGAAGATGATCGCTATTTTGAACCGACTCTTTTTAATGCTGAAATAAAATGTGCTGAGCGCATTCGTAAATTAAAAGAAAAAAAGATTAGTTTCTTTAATTTAGCTAAAATTCAAGAATCTATAAAACAGGTTGAAGAAGATTTAAATATTAGTTATACTGATCTTCAAAAAGAAGCTATTACTTTAGCTTTATCAAACAAATTAGCAATTATAACAGGTGGTCCAGGTACTGGTAAATCAACAATTATTAATGGCATTATTCGTTGTTATGCTTTGTTAAATAATATTAATTACCCAAGTGATGAGCTTGAATATAGACTATTGTTAATGGCACCTACTGGTAGGGCTAGTAAAAGAATGGTAGAGGTATGTCATTTTAAAGCATCAACTATTCATAAAGCCTTAGGCTATAATTATGAAAATGGCTTTAGTGTCAATGAGGATTTTCCTCTTAATTGTAGTTTAGCAATAATTGATGAGTCTTCGATGATTGACATTAATTTAGCAGCAGCCTTATTTAAGGCTTTACCCTTAAGCTGTCAGGTAATTTTGGTTGGTGATGAGAACCAGTTACCATCAGTATCTCCTGGCAATGTTTTTCATGATTTAATTGCATCTAATCTTTTTACAACTATTAGACTTTATCAAATAATGCGTCAAGCTAGTAATTCTAATATTATTAAATTATCAAATATGGTCTTTTCAGGTCGTATTGATTTTAGAATTTTTAGTGAAAAAAAAGAAGTATTTTTTTATTCTTGTGAGGGAAAAAATTTAAGTAATGTCTTAACCCGAATAATTGACTCATATCTCCAAACAGGCAACACTTTAGAAAATGGTCTCCAAATATTGATTCCAATGTATGCTGGTGTGGCAGGAATTGATGCAGTCAATAAAGCAATCCAAGAAAAATATAACTTTGAAACCGAAGCTATTGTTAGAGATAATCAAATCTTTAAAAAGGGTGATAAGGTCTTACAACTTAAAAATGATCCTGAGCTTAAGCTTATGAATGGCGATATTGGTATTATTAAAGGCATTACTAGTATTAATAATCAAGATATTTTATTTATTGATTTTGATGGTTGGATGGTCAAATATCCTGCTAAAGATCTTGATAATTTGCGTTTGGCTTACGCTATTTCTATCCATAAGTCACAAGGTAGTGAATATGAAAATGTTATTTTGCCAATATTACCTAGCTATAGTATGATGCTTAGAAAAAAGATAATTTATACCGCTATTACAAGAGCTAAAAATAAATTAATTATCTTAGGAAATATGGAAACTTTAAAAGAGGCAATCAGTCGCTTAGAACCTTTAAGACAAACTGGTCTTTTAAATCGTTTAAGTGATACTGTTGTTCATAGTGAAAAGATTTTGGATTCTACAATTCCATTTGATACCTTTGGAGAATATGGAATGGAAGATATAACGCCTTATAGCTTTATGGAATAAATTACCATGTTAAAATGTTGACTTTTTCGCATAATAAAAATGGGTGAAAAAATGAAGAAAATTATGATGCTAGGCTTAGGAGTAGTTATCGGCATGATGTTAAGTGATAGTAACTGTCTTCAAAAGCCTATGAAAAAAATGCTTAAAAAAATAAACATTGAATAATGAGAAATAAATACTTGATGTGGCATAGTAATACTATGCCTTTTTTAATCGAAATAATGATTATCTTTTTTGGGGGAGGTCTTGATAATATTAAGATCAAGTTCAAATATTTCTGCTAATCTTTTTATTAAATTAAAAGTTAGATTTTGCTTATGACCTTCGATTTTACAATATTTGGAATTGGAGATAGATAGAATGTATGCCAATTGTTTTTGGGTCATAAGCTGGTCTAATCTTTTCTTTTTTATAAGCTCGATAAATTCATTTTCTGTCATTTTTTCACCCACTATTATTATAAATTAAAAAAAATCAGATTTAAAAAAATGCTAAAAATCCTTAAATATTTTTAACATTAGGAAAAAAAGCTATTTTTTAGTTAGATATTGAGGTTATTCTTGATAATGATGTCCTTTTTTGATAAAATATTATTTAGAGTTTTTTTGAAGTTTGTATTATGAGAGGTGTTAGAAATGAAGAAAATGACTTCAGCTGAAATTCGCCAAATGTGGTTAGATTTTTTTAGTTCAAAAGGACACAAGGTGGAGCCATCAGCATCTTTAGTGCCACATGATGATCCAACATTATTATGGACAAATGCTGGTGTAACACCTTTGAAGAAATATTTTGATGGAAGTATGGTTCCAGAAAATCCACGAATTACTAATGTCCAAAAATGTATCCGAACAAATGATATTGAAAATGTTGGTAAAACGGCTCGTCATCATACATTTTTTGAAATGCTTGGCAATTTCTCTATTGGTGATTATTTTCGTAAGGATGCGATTGCTTTTGCTTGTGAATTATTATTTGATGAAAAATGGTTTGGCTTTGAAAAGGATAAGCTTTACATCACTTATTATACACAAGATTTAGATACCAAAAAGGAATGGCTTAGTCATGGTGTAAAAGAAGATCATTTAATTCCTTTAGATACTAATTTTTGGGAAATAGGTGAAGGGCCTTGTGGACCAGATACAGAGATGTTTTATGATCGTGGTGAAAAGTATGATAAGCGTGGTAAGGAGCTTATTGAAAATGACCTTGAAAACGATCGTTTTATTGAAATTTGGAATATTGTTTTCTCGCAATTTAATTCTAAGGAAGGTGTATCTAGAGAAAACTATCAAGAGCTTCCTTCTAAAAACATTGATACTGGTTCAGGTTTAGAGCGTCTATGCTGCGTTTTACAAGGAGTAGATACCAACTATGAAACAGATTTATTTATGCCAATCATTAAAAAGATAGAAGAAATATCTGGTGTAAAATATAATGGTCAAATGGCTTTTAAGGTTATTGCCGATCACGTTCGTACTGTGAGCTTTGCTATAGCTGATGGAGCAACTCTTTCTAATGAAGGACGTGGTTATGTTTTAAGAAGAGTTTTAAGAAGAGCATCAAAATATGCTAAATCTCTTAATATTGAAAAACCATTTATGGCGGATCTTGTTGATACTGTTATTGCCACTATGGATTCCCACTATCCTTATTTACAAGAAAAGGCTAATATTATAAAGTCAATTATTTTTGCTGAGGAAGAAAAATTCTTATCAACATTAGCTTCTGGAGAAAAGCGTTTTGAGGCAATTGCTAGTAAAGCTGATAAAGTAATTAAGGCAGAAGATGCTTTTATGCTTTATGACACTTATGGTTTTCCACTTGAATTAACGATAGAATATGCTTTAGAGCGTAATTTAAAGGTTGATGAAGTTGGCTTTAGAAAGTATTTAGAAGAACAAAAGGAAAGAGCTAGATTGGCTCGTAAGGATGAAAATTCTATGGCTGGTCAAAATGAAGATTTCTTGAATTTTAAATTGCCATCTAATTTTTCTGGCTATCATTGTACTAATCAAAAGTCTAAGGTCATTGCCGTATTTGGAAATAGTGTTGTTTTAGATGAAACACCTTTCTATGCTTTTTCAGGTGGTCAATTATGTGATAAGGGTGCAATCGATGGTATTGAAGTAATTGATGTTGTTAAGATGCCTAATGGTCAGCATTTACACGTGCTTGAGCATAATCCATTTAAAGTTGGTGATTTAGTCTTTGCTGTAGTTGATAAAGAAAATCGTAATTTAACTCGTAAAAACCATTCATCAGCTCATTTGTTGCAGGCTGCTTTACAAAAAGTTATTGGCAATCATGTTCATCAGCAGGGTTCTCAGGTTTGTAGGAGCTATTGTCGTTTTGATTTCAACAATTATTCCAGTTTAACTGATGAACAAATTTTACAAGTCGAAGATTTAGTAAATTCTTATATTAATGAGGCTCATCAAGTTAATACTTTAGTTTTACCGCTTGAAGAAGCTAAAAAATTAGGAGCTATGGCTTTATTTGGGGAGAAATATGGAGCTAAGGTTAGAGTTGTTGATATGGGGGTTTCTAAAGAATTTTGTGCTGGTACTCATGTTGATAATACCAAAGATGTAGAAGCCTTTGCTATCTATTCATTTGAGTCAATTGGTAGTGGTATTTTTAGAGTTACTGCCGCAACTTCTCATGAGGCAATGACCTATGTTAAAGAAGCTTGTAGTAATGTTTTAGATAATATTAAGGCTACAACTTATAAGGCTAATTCCTTAATTTTAGAGGCTCAAGAAAAATGTTTAAATATTAAATATGAATATACTTTTAAAGAACCAAATGTCTTTGGCTATCGTTATATTTTAGCTTTAAGAAGAGAACTAGCCTTAGCTCAAAATGCTTTAAAAAATTTAGAAAAAGCATTTAACGCTAAAGCAAGTCAAAATGCCTTAGCCAATTTAAAACGTTTTGATGATAAGATTGTTAACAATAAATTATTTGTTAAATTAGAAGCAATGGATTCTAATCTACTTAAGGATATGGCTGTGGCCTTAAAGAATAATAAAAATCTTGATGTTGTCTTTTTAGCTAGTGTTGATACAGATAAAGTAACATTTGTTTGTGCAACTAAAACCTTAGATGCTAGTCAAATTGTTAAAGAGGCTGCTAAAATCACTTTAGGCGGCGGTGGCGGTAAGAAAGATCTTGCCCAAGCTGGTGGTAAAGATGTCACTAAGGTTGATGCAGCCAT
The DNA here is from genome assembly GCA_947589245.1 of uncultured Anaeroplasmataceae bacterium. Taxonomy (GTDB): domain Bacteria; phylum Bacillota_I; class Bacilli_A; order Acholeplasmatales; family Anaeroplasmataceae; genus Pelethenecus. Next base: position 21,179 of record CANQBD010000017.1, on the reverse strand, counting down.
TGAAGTAGCTAAGGGGTTATGTTAATGAAATATGTTGGTTTAGATTTAGGCAGCAGGACCTTAGGCATTGCTATTTCTGATGAGCTTGGAATGCTTGCGAGAGCTTGCGAAACTTATCGTTTTAATGATGATGATTATGATAGTGCTAGTAAATACATAGTTGATTTTTGTAATAAAGAAAAGGTCAAAAAAATAGTTTTAGGCTTGCCTAAGCATATGAATGGTGATGAAGGTATTAGAGCTAATATTTCTCATGAGTTTGCTGCGAGAATCAAAGCTTTAAGTGATATTGAGGTCATTTTAGTTGACGAGCGTTTAACAACAGTCATGGTTGATAGAGCGATGCTTAGCGGTAATATGAGTCGCAAAAATCGTAAAGAAAAAAAGGATGAAATGGCTGCTGTTGTCATTTTACAAAATTATTTAGATAGTCAAAGATTTTAAAAAGGAGAAGAAAAATGGTCGATCGTACTTTAACTATACAAACGGATGATGGCAAAGAGATTATTTGTGATATTTTATTTACCTATTTTTCAGAAGAATTTAATAAAAGCTATGTAGTTTTTTCCCCAAGAGGATTAGATGAAGTTTCTGCTGCTATCTATGTTGAGCATGGGGATGGTTCTGGTGAACTAACTAAAATCGAAAGTGAAGAAGAATGGGACATGCTTGAAGACTTATTAGATGATTATTATAACAATAATGGAGCTCAAGGTGGCTGTGCTGGCTGTGCAGGTAGTTGCAGCAGTGATTGTGGTGGCTGTGGAGGCGATGGCTGTGACGGATGTAACAGCTAATCTTTTAAATTTGAAGTTTGATGAACTAGATTTAAAAATTAAAAATTTTGCTAGAGCCAATAATGTGCCCATTATTTTAGATGAGGGATTAGCTTTTTTAGAAAATATTATTAGAATTCATAAACCAAATAATATTTTAGAAATAGGAACCGCTATTGGTTATTCAGCAATTAGAATGCATAAAGTTAATGGTGCAGCTGTTACTACAATTGAAAAATCTTTAGAAATGTTTAATTTGGCCGTTGAAAATGTTAAAGAGGCTGGCTTGACTTCTAAAATAACACTTATTAATCAAGATGCCTTAGAGGCTTTTGATTTGGTTAAAGATCAAAGCTTTGATTTAATATTTATTGATGCTGCTAAGGCTCAATATGAAAAGTTTTTTAATCTTTATACACCGCTTTTAAGTTCTTGTGGAGTAGTTGTTTGTGACAATATGCTTTTTCATGGCTTAGTAAATGATAAAGCTGGCTATGCCAATTTGTCACGTTCTGTTAGAGGTCTTGTTCGTAAACTTAATGCCTTTCATGAAAGCTTACTTGCTAATGCTTCCTTTGATACAACCATTTTTGATATTGGTGATGGTTTGGCAGTATCAGTTAAGAGGTCATAGAAGATGAGAATAATCGGTAATATACATAGTGTTGATATAACAAATAAACTTATCAGTCTTAAACTTTATAAGCGTGTTGTTTATTTTTATTTTCAAACCAGTCAAATGAATTTATTTAAACGTTATTTATATTCTGGTATTTATATTGACTTGGAATATGATGAAGGAAAGTTTATAAATAAAAAAGGTATTGGAGCTTATTTAGTTAACTATGTCAATAAAATTTTTAGCAAGAGTGCTTATAAACGCATTTTTTATTTTGATAAATTTAGTTTAAATACATCATTGTCAAGCTTTTTAGGAAGTCTTGGTAATGTGATGTTTTTAGATTTAGAAATGACAATGCCACCTTATGGCTATCATGGTAAGGATTTTAAAGCTGAGATTATTCAGGTTGGATATTTATTAGTTAATAATAATGGTGATGAAATCAACCGTTATTCTAATTATATAAAGCCTACTATTCAAAAAACTTTATCTAAAAGAGTCATTGAATTTTTAAATATTACTCAAGAAATGTTTTATGCTAAGGCTATTGATTATAAAGATTTTTATGAAGAATTTAAAGAAATAAATGATTTATATCATCCTTCAATTATTATTTATGGTAAAAATGATAGTATAACCTTAAATAATTCTTTTAAAATAAATGGGTTACCTTTGATTGAAAACATCCGCTATGTTAATATCTGTCGTTTGATTAAAAGCTATTACAATCTTAAAAATGAACCAGGTTTATTTAAGCTTTACCAAACATATTATCATAATCAGGATTTACAAGTCCATGATGCATTTAATGATTGCTATGTAACCAAAGAGGTATTTAAAGCTTTTCGTGATGATGTTAATTTAATAACAAATAATTATGAGATGATCAGAAGGACCTTAGAACCTAATAAATAAGGTTCTTTTTTCATATAATTATTAAGGTGATATAATGAAAATTGGTTTTATTGATAGTGGTAAAGGGGCTTTAGCTGTTGCTGAAAAGGTTGTTAAAAAAGGTGATGAAGCTATTGTTATAATGGATGAATGCTTTTTTCCTTATGGTAATAAAACTAAAGAGTTTCTTTGCAAAAGAGCCTTTTTTTTAGTAAATTATCTAATTAATTTAAAAGTCGATAAAATAATATTAGCTTGCAATACTTTATCCCTACAAGCTTTAGCATTTTTAAACCAAGCTGTAGAATTTGAAATTATTGGGATTTTTGATTTTATTAAAGATGAACTAAATTCAAGGTCTTTAGTTTTAGGAAGCCAAGCCACCTACCATCTTGTAAATAAACTTTATCCTGGTGTTCCTACTTTTGATGCGAGTGAATTGATTAATGCAATTCAAAGGAAAGAAGACTATAAAACTATTTTAGATTCATATCAGTCATTATTTAAAAAATATGATCGCTTGATTTTGGCCTGTACCCATTTTTTATATATTGCTGAAGAAGAATTCAAAAAGGAAGTTGTTGATCCTATTTCTAAATTGAAGGATTATTTATATTTATAAGTAAAAAAATAGCCTTGTCAAAGGCTATTTTTTTATTCAATAGGCATGAAAACAGGAATGATTATTGGTTTACGATCAGTTTTAGATGTAATTAATTGATTTAAAAATTCTGTTAAGTTATATTTTAAAGTATTAAAATTTATAATTTTCATTTTCTTTATTTCAGATTCCAAAAATTTTTTAGCATCGGCAACTATTGATTTAGTCAACTCTTCACTATCCTTCATATAGATAAAGCCCCTGGAAACAACTTGAGGTTCAATAGGAATTTCTTTATTAGTCACATCTACAGTTACTACTAAAGCAAACATACCATCTTCAGATAGATATTTTCGTTCACGGATAATATTAGAAGAAATGTCACCAATACCAGTACCATCAATATAAATTTCCCCAGAAGGTACATGCCCAGCTAATCTAGCACCATTTTCATTAAATGCCACTACATCACCATTTTCCAAAATAAAGACATTTTCAGGTTTTACACCACATTCAATAGCCGTGTTACCATGAACTCTTTGCATCCTATATTCACCATGAATTGGTAGGAAATATTTTGGTTTAATAAGTGATAGCATCAACTTTTGTTCTCCAATAGAGGCATGGCCAGAAGTATGAGTATCAGTGATTGGTGAATGTGTAATGACATTAGCGCCATTTTTAAATAGTAAATTAATAGTTCTATTAACTCCCTCTTGATTGCCTGGAATAGGGCTAGAAGAGAAGATGATTGTATCACCTGGAATTAGTTTAATGGTTCTATGAGAACCATTAGCTACTCGCGATAAAGCAGCTAAAGGCTCTCCTTGCGAACCAGTACATAAGAAGCATAATTCATTAGGCTTATATTGATTAATTTCGGAGGCATCAATAATCGTTCCTTTTGGTGGCTTGATATAACCAATTTGTTGTCCAATCTCAATAGCTTTTTCCATAGAACGTCCAAAAATAGCTATATGGCGTTGACATTCTACACAGGCCTCAACAATTTGTTCAATTCTAAAAATATTAGAGGCAAAAGTTGCTACAATGATTCTTTCTTCAATTTTAGAAAATAATTCTTTAATTGAAGCTCCAATTTTCTTTTCTGATTCAGTGAAGCCTTCACGCAATGAATTAGTTGAATCGGCTAATAAGCATAAAACACCTTGTTGTCCTAAATGAGCTAGCTTATCATATTCGGCACTAGGTCCAACAGGCGTAAAGTCAATTTTAAAATCACCTGTATGCATAATTACACCAATGTCAGTTGTAAAGACAATCGCAAAAGAATCGGGTATAGAGTGATTTAATCTTATAAAAGAAACTTCAACACCTTTAAAGTTATATTTAAAATGAGCTTTAAATTCTACAATTTGGGTCTTAGATAGTAGGTCAGGATATTCTTCTAATTTATTTTCAATTAAATCGACTGCCACTCCAGCAGCATAAATTTTAGGTATTGAAACTTTCTTTAATAGAAAAGGAATGCCACCAATATGATCTTCATGACCATGAGTAATAAAAAGACCCACTATCTTGTGTTGATTTTGTTCTAAATAGGTGTAATCAGGAATGACATAGTCAACTCCTAAAAGATGTTCATCAGGAAAAAGAATTCCCGAGTCAATAATAAATATTTGATTAAGATATTCAATGCAGTACATATTTTTGCCGACTTCACCAAGACCACCTAAGGCAAATATACCTACTTCATTTTTGGTTATAATTTTATCCATAAATTATCCAATAATATCAAGTTTGTTTCCTAAAAGCAAAGTTGATAAAAATCTCCTTTCGTAGAAGTTTGTTTCTAGTTAGACTATTAAATTAGCCTACAACGCAAAATATCTATGATTATTTTACTATAAAAAAAATAAAAATAAAAGTAAAAGTAGCAAAATCTTTTAAAGAAAGTGCTTTTAGTGTTATAGATTTTATAATTATATTATGCTATAATTTCAAGTGTTTTATAAAAAGGAAGTGCAGTTATTAGATGAAAGCTAGTAAAATGTTAATTTCAACATTGAAAGAAGCTCCACAGGAAGCTAAAATTGATTCGCATATTCTATTACTTCGAGCTGGGATGATGAAAGCTCAAGTAGCTGGTGTTTATCAATTTTTACCTTTAGGTTTACGAGTTTTACACAAAATTGAAAATATAATAAGAGAAGAAATGGATAATGCTGGTTGTTTAGAAATTCTTTGTTCAGCTCTTCAACCAAAAGAACTTTGGGAAGAGTCAGGAAGATGGTCTAAATATGGTCCAGAGTTAATGCGTTTTACGGATCGTCATGAAAGAGATTTTTGTCTAGGGCCTACTCATGAAGAAATTTTTACCTCAATGGTTAGAGACTTAGTAAAATCAAGTAAAAACTTACCACTTAATTTATATCAAATTCAAACTAAATATCGTGATGAACTTAGACCTCGTTTTGGTTTGATGAGAAGTCGTGAATTTTTAATGAAGGATGCTTATTCATTTGATAAGGATGAGGCAGGATTAGATGTATCTTATCAACTGATGTTTGACACATATAATAAAATTTTTAGTCGTTTACAGTTACACTTCCAACCAGTTTTAGCTGATACAGGTAATATCGGTGGTAATGCTTCTCATCAATTTATGGCCTTATCAGAGGTTGGGGAATCAGAAATAGTTTTTTGTGAATGTGGCTATGCTGCTGATGTTGAAAGGGCTGAATGCCAGCATGGTAAAGCTAGTTTGGAAAAATTATTACCTCTAGAGGAGGTTTCAACGCCAAATCAAAGAACAATTGAAGAAATAAGTAATTTTTTAAGAGTTGATACCAAAAAGACAGTTAAGACCCTAATATACCATGATTATGCCAATAAGGAGCTAGTGGCTGTTGTGTTACGAGGCGACAGAGAAGCCAATAATGTTAAGATTGTTAATATCTTAAATTCTAATGAAAATTATTTAGAATTGGCTACAGATGAAGAAATCAAGAGCTTAGATACTATTCATGGCTTTGTTGGTCCAATTGGTTTAAAATGTAAAGTATTAGTTGATGAAGAAGTTACTTTAATGGCTAACTTTATCGTGGGAGCTAATAAGGCTGACACTCATTATTTGAATTGCAATTATGGTCGAGATTTTGAAGGTATTGTTGTTGACATCAAAAAGGTTACAGCGGGTGATTTATGTCCGGTTTGTGGCAAACCAATGCAACAAAAGCGAGGTATTGAAGTTGGTCAAATTTTTAAACTTCAAACTAAGTATAGTAAGGCTATGAATTGTACGTATGTAAATGAAGATGGTAAGGATATACCTATGGTTATGGGTTGTTATGGCATTGGTGTATCTAGAACATTACAATCAATTGTTGAGCAATATCATGATGAAGCTGGTATTAAATGGCCTTTAATAGTTGCTCCTTATCAGGTAGTAATTGTTCCAATTAATTATAATGATAAAGAACAAAAGGCTTTGTCTGATTTTTTATATGATTCTTTAAAAAACAAAGCTGAGGTTATTTTAGATGATCGTAATGAAAGACCAGGCTTTAAATTTAAGGATTGGGAGCTTATAGGTATTCCTTATATGATTATTTGTGGTAAAAGAAGTAATGAAGCTGTGGTTGAATTTAAAGATCGAGCAACCTTAGTTAAAGAAGAAATTAGTAGTTCTGAAGCTATAAATCGTGTTTTAGAAAGCATTAGCAACATAAAGTAAAATAAAACATTTAATCTGGTAAATCCTTACCATAATATATTTATAAAATAACATTATATTTCTTAAAATAGGTATTTATTTCTATAGTAAGGAAACAATATGGATAAAGTGCTAAAATAAAGAAAAGATGTTATTGGAGAATTGAAATATGAAAACTAGATTAGCTGAGATAATCTCTTCTAGAGGCCTAGAACGTAAGAAAATTGCTAAGGATTTAGGGATTGAAAGAAGAACATTAGACAATTATATAAGTGAAGCAACTTTAATGAACAGTGATATGGTTAAAAAGATGGCTAATTATTTAAATGTCTCAACTGATTATTTGTTAGGTGTGGATAATTTAAATGAAGATTTTTTAAATGAAAGAATCAATAAAATTGCTAACGAATTAAAAGAAATTGTTTATCATTTAAATAAAAAATAGAAAAGATTTCACATTGAAGTCTTTTTTTATTTGTCAAGCAATTTGTTAGGAAGAAAAATAAAATTATTGAATTAATTTTAAAATCAGTTTAAAATAAATATTAGGATGTGAGTGATGAATGTATGGAAGAAAATAAAAGTTTAGAATCTTTAGAATTAGAGCGCAAAAGCATTAAAAAAACATTAAATATTATGTATGTTATAACAGCTGTATTATTTATAGCTGGTATAGGTTGTTTCTTTCTTCAACCATTATTAGGAATAGTTATTATTGTTATAGGTGTAATAGTTATTATAATAGCCACTAATAAAAAAAGTAAATTTCAAAAAACTTTTAAAAATACCATAGTTGCTCAGCTTGTTAAGGATGAGTTGGGGGCTGAAGCAACATATGATGCCAACAAGGGTCTGGATATTAATGAAATTAATTCTTTAAGAGCGGCAAAAGTACCTGATAAATATCATTTAGAAGATTATATTTCTAGTAGTTATAATAATGTACCATATCAGCTTTGTGACTGTACAATGCAAGAAAAAAGAGTAACTACCGATGGCAGAGGTCACACTCAAACAACATATGTAACATATTTTAAAGGTCGTGTAATTAAAATTGATTTTCAAAGAGAACTCAATATGGTTTTAAAGGTTGTTAATGATGCTCCTTTGGGTTTTTCGGCTTCTGGTTTAGAAAAATTTGAGACAGAAGTAATTGATTTTAATAAAAGATTTAAATGCTATGTTGATGATAAAGAACATGGATTCTATATTTTAACGCCAGTTATGATTAATAAAATGCTGGAGTTAGAAAGAATGTTTAATGGGGGAATTTGTTATATCTTTATGCATAACAATTTATATGTTTTAATCAACAATAGTAATGACTCTTTAGAGGTTAATATTTCGAAACCTTTAGATGACAAACAAATCAATAGAATTAAATCAGAAATTCTAATTGCAGCATCAATTATAAATGAATTTAGTATGGATGCAGATAAATATAATGTAAATCGATAATTTAAAATAAAAGGCGTGATGGTAAATCTTGAGAAAGTATTTCTATTACGCTTTTTTTGTTGGAGGTAAAATGATTTGTCATAATTGCTATAAATTTTTCAATTCTAAGCGCAGTTTTTTAGATTTTTTTGCTACAAAAGCGGTCTATATTTGTGAGACATGTCGAAATAATTTTCCTTTAAAGCTTAATTTAACTAGACTACCTTTGGAAAATTATGAGCTAGTAGTTGTCAGTTTTTTAGAAAAACATTATAAATTTAATTTAACGGCCTACATTGAAGAAATATCCCAAATGTTTAATTTTTTTCGTTTAAAGCACACGGATTTTTTTATTATTTATTTAGATTATTTTAATATTACAGATCTTAACTTAGAAATTATTAGTTTCATCGCAGATTGTGAGAAAAAACCAATATTTATATTGTGTGGTAATATAAGAAAATAGTCGATTTTTTTGTGTTGTTTTTTATTGAAAATATTGGATATTAAGATGTATTATAAAAGTGCTTAAAAAAAGGGAGGTAATTGATATGCTAGTAGGCAAAGTAAAGTGGTTTAATAATGAGAAAGGTTATGGCTTCATTGTCAAAGAAAACTATGATGATATCTTTGTTCATTATAGTAGCATCTTAGATGATGGCTTTAAAACCTTAAATGAAGGCCAATTAGTTGAATTTGATCTTGTTGTTGGTGAAAAAGGTTTACAAGCTCAAAATGTTTATAAGCTATAGTTGTATTGAAAACGCTTTTATTATGTGGTATAATAAAACTATAGAAAAGGAGTGATATTTAATGAAGGTAGAAATTGTTGGAAAGAATGGCTTTACACCATCTGATGCAAACAAAGAGTATGCATTAAAGAAACTTGATAAGTTAGCTGGACTTATTGCTGACTATGACAATGTTTCAGCAAGAGTTGTTTGTAAGGTGTATAAAGCTTTTCACAAGGTTGAGGTGACAATTCCAACCAAAAATATCATACTTCGTGCTGAAGTGCAAGAAACAGATATCTATGCAGCTATTGATGGTGCCATAGATAAATTAATGAAGCAAGTAAAACGTTACAACGATCGTACCAAGGATAAACTTGGTAGAAAGGGTATTCGTTCTGTTGAAGCAGGGGAAGCTCCTAAAGAAAATCGCATCGTTCGTGATAAGAATGTTGATCTTGAGCCTATGACAAGAGAAGAGGCTATTGATCAAATGGAATTACTTGGTCATGATTTCTTTATCTACTTAGATAAGGAAACAAGAAAAACGAATGTCATCTATGTTAGAAATGATGGTGACTATGCTGTTATTGAAACAAATACGAAGTAGTTTTTCTTAATCTTTTGGGGCTTATGGCCCCATTTTCTATATTTTAGGATTAATTGTTTGAAAGGTATTAGTTGTTTGAAAATTGTTAATAATATGAATGAAGTAGCTTTTGATGGCTACTTCTTAGGTTTTTATAGTGTAAAATCTTGAAAAAATAAGCTATTTATAGTATGATATATTGTGTTATTTTATGAGAAGAGGAAAGAGATAAAACTCTTTGGTGATTATTATGGGACTTAAAAAATTATTAGATTCTGGCTATAGGGAAATGAAAAGATGTGAAAAGCTTGCCTATAAAATTGAGGCTTTAGAGGACAGCATTTCTAAGTTGACAGATGAAGAATTAAAAAATAAAACCGAATACTTTAAAGAACAACTAAAAAATGGTCAAACCTTAGATGATATTTTAGTTGAAGCCTATGCTGTTGTTAGAGAAGCGGCTTATCGTGTAACTAATATGAAGGCTTTTCATGTTCAGTTAATTGGGGCTTGTGCTATTCATGGTGGTAACATTGCTGAGATGCGTACAGGTGAAGGTAAAACTTTAACAGCTGTTTTTCCGGCTTATTTGAATGCTTTAAATGGCAAGGGTGTTCATATCGTTACAGTTAATGAATATTTGGCTAGACGTGAAACTGAAGGTGAAATTGGTGATATCTATCGTTTCTTAGGGTTGACAGTTGGCTTAAATTTAAGGGAATTAAATTCAGTTCAAAAAAGAGAGGCTTATTCATGTGATATTTTATATTCCACAAATAGTGAATTGGGTTTTGACTATTTACGTGATAATATGGTTCATAATGCCAATCAAATTACGCAATGTAAGGGTCTTAATTATGCCATTATCGATGAGGTCGATTCAATTTTAATTGATGAGGCTCGTACGCCCCTTATTATTTCTGGTGCGCCAAAGAATAATTCGGCTTTATATTTAAGAGCTGATACCTTTGCTAAGCGTCTTGCTGATGAAGATTATGAAATTGATATTGAAACAAGACATGTTCAGCTTACTCCTTCAGGTATGGCTAAGGCTGAACAAGTTTTTGGAGTAGCTAACATTTATGATTTGGCTCATGTTGAATTAGTCCATGCTATTAATAATGCCTTAAAGGCTAATTATATCTTTGCTAATGGTAAAGAATATGTTGTTCAAAATGGTGAAGTATTAATAGTTGATACCTTCACTGGTCGTATTTTAAAAGGTCGTCAATATTCTGAAGGTCTCCATCAAGCTATTGAGGCAAAGGAAAATGTTGAGATAAAAAAAGAAACTCAAACAGTTGCTACTATTACCTACCAGAATTTCTTTAGAATGTATAATAAGCTTTCTGGTATGACTGGTACTGCTAAGACAGAAGAGGAAGAATTTAGAAATATTTATAATATGTATGTTGTAGAAGTTCCTACTAATATGCCTGTTATTAGACAAGATATGCCAGACTTGATTTTTGTATCAAAGGAAGCTAAGTTTAAGGCTTTGGTTGAAGAAATTAAAAGAAGGTATGCAACAGGTCAGCCTGTTCTTGTTGGTACAGCTAACGTTGAAACATCTGAATTGGTTTCTAATATGTTAAAGCGACAAGGTGTTCCACATGAGGTATTAAATGCTAAGAATAATGAACGTGAAGCCGAAATTGTTGCTAAAGCTGGTCAGTTAAAGAGTGTTACTATTTCTACTAATATGGCTGGTCGTGGTACCGATATTAAGTTAGGTGAAGGTGTAAGAGAATTAGGTGGTTTAGTTGTTTTAGGTACTGAACGGCATGAGTCAAGACGTATTGATAATCAGTTGCGTGGTCGTTCTGGTCGGCAAGGTGATCCTGGTTTTTCGCAATTTTATATTTCTACGGAAGATGATTTGATTCAACGCTTTGGTGGTGATACTTTTAAAAATCGTTTGGCTATGATTATTAATCTTATGAATAAAGATACTGGTGATATGGATGCTCCTATTACTTCTAGGATGGTTTCAAGAGCTGTTACAACTGCTCAAACTCGTGTTGAGGGCAACAACTTTGACTCTCGTAAAAATGTCTTAAAATATGATGATGTTATTAGACGTCAAAGAGAAGTTTTTTATAAGCAACGTATGCAGGTTGTTCATGTTGAAAAGCTTGAAGAACTTGTTAAAGGTATGATGCGTAAAGCTGTTGAAAATTTGGCTTATTCCCATATGCGTCAAATCACTTCTAAAAAATTTGAAATTGATGATGATGCAATTGCTCAAGCTTTCAATGGGACAATTCTTCCACCTAATAGTGTTGATGTTAATGTTCTAAAGACTTTAGATGATGAAGGCATTGTCGATTATATTACAAATAAATCTTATGAAGCGATTGAGGCTAATAAGCAGGAAGCAGCTAATGCTAAAGAAAAATATGGTATTGATTTACCCGACAATTTATTTGATATGTATCTTAAGGATATTTTGTTGAGAGTTTTAGATCAATATTGGATGCGGCATATTGATGATATGCAAGGCTTACGTCAAGGAGTTGTTTTACAGTCATATGCTCAAACAAATCCTCTTGAAATTTATCAAGCAGAAGGCTATGCTCGTTTCCAAAAATTAAATGAAAACATCAACTTAGAGGTTTTAAAATATATTTCTCATACTAGATTACAAATAAGACCTCGTGAGGAAGAGGTTGATCCAATGAAGGGTCTTACAACAAATGATGTTAAAAATGAACCAGTAAAAAGAAAACCGATTGAAAAAAAGCAACATATAGGTCCTAATGATCCATGTCCATGTGGTAGTGGAAAGAAATATAAATTCTGTCATGGTCTAAAATAATTTTGGCTGGTATTTAACCAGCCTTTATTTTTTAAGAATCAGAGATGAGGTGTAATGCTTATGCGCAAAGTTTTAATTTTGATTTTGTTTTTAATTGTCCTATTAGTTAGTTGTGGTTCAAAAGAATATACAATAAAGTTTGTTGATTATTATGATAAAATTCATTTAGAAGATGTAGTAGTAAAAGGCAATGAGATTATTCAAGAGCCAAAGGTTGAGGCTTCTTTATTTAAATTTAAATTTAGTGGTTGGTATGAGGATAGTGATTTTAATACTAAATTTTCTTTTGATACGCCAATCAATAAAGATTATATTCTTTATGCTAAGTGGGAAGAAAAAACTATTGATGAAGTAATGATTAATTATATTGATAATTTAATTAATAATACTTATAGTTATGTTCCTTCTTGGAATAAAGAGGGCTTTAAAGGTAGATGGAATTATATTGATGGGGTCTTTTTAAATTCAATTGTTAATTTATATCGTCAAACGGGTAATGCTAAATATCGTGATTTCTTTTTACGATATGTAAACTATTATTTAGATGGAAATGGTAGTTTTATTAATCCTGAAAAAAATACTAGTGACTATAAAACAGGTGAATTAGATAGCATTTGTGAAAGTCGAATTTTATTTGATGCCTATGAGTTTACAGGTGAACAGAAATATTTAAATGCTGTAGCCTTTACTTACAATCAACTTATTAATATGCCTAAGGCCACAGGAACCAATAATTTTTGTCATAAGACAAGCTATCCTGATCAAATTTGGTTAGATGGTATGTATATGTATGTTCCTTTTTATGCTAGGTATGCTTTTGCCAACAGCAATAATATGGAAATATATAATACGATAAAGGAACAATATGCCTATATTAGAAGTGCTATGTTTGATGAAGAAAAAGGTTTGTATTATCATGGTCATGATACAACAAAATCAATTTTCTGGGCTGATTCAGAAACGGGTAATAGTAGTTCATTTTGGTTGAGATCTTTAGGTTGGCTTTTAGTATCAATGATTGATACTATAAGTATTATTCCTGATGGTGAATTAAAGACTTATTTATGTGATCTTTTTAAAGAAGGCATTGATGGGGTTTTAAAATATCAAGATGCCAAAAGTCAAATGTTTTATCAGCTTGTTGATCAAGGAGCTAAAACATTCACTGTGCCTGCTAAATATTTAGAGGGTTTAAAAAATACAAAATATCAAGTGGGTGGTAAATATATTGATACAGAAATTTCCAACTATTTAGAGTCATCTGGTTCTTCGATGATTGCCTATTGTTTATTAAAAGGTAGTAATTTAGGCATTTTAAATGGTGATTATGAGTCCAAAGGGTTAAAGGTTTTTGAAGGAATTTATAATCTCAGCTTTGTTGATGGTAGTTTAGAAAACATTTGTATAACAGCTGGTTTAGGGCCTGAAAACAATCCTATTAGAGATGGAAGTATTGCTTATTATTTGGCAGAGCCTGTCGGAAGTGATGATGCCAAAGGTGTTGGGCCATTTATTATGGCTTATTTAGAATACAGAAAGGCTAAAAAATAAACAAAATATTGCCTAAAAACTGGTATTTATGATAAGGCTTTCATTGACAAATATTGTATTTCAATTTATAATAATAAATGAGATTTTCATTTGAAAAAATTTAAGGAGAAAGAGGTTCTATAAAAAATGAAAAAGTTTGACGTTTTAAATCGTATTGCTACAGTTGGTGTAGTAGCAGTAGTACGTGCGGAGAATGAAGAACAGGCTATTAATGTTTCTTCAGCATGTATTGATGGAGGTATCCCTGCAATTGAGGTAACTTTTACTGTTCCTGGAGCAGATAAGGTTATTGCAACTCTTAAAAAGAAGTTTCCTGCTGATAAGCTTATTGTTGGCGCTGGTACTGTTTTAGACTCTGAAACTGCTCGTGCAGCGATTCTAGCTGGTGCTGAATACATTGTTTCTCCAGGCTTTGATTTAGAAACTGCTAAGTTATGTAACAGATATCAAATTCCTTATATGCCTGGTTGTATGACAATTACTGAAATTGTTAGAGCTATGGAAGCTGGCTGTGATATTGTTAAGTTATTCCCTGGTTCACTTCCTGGTCCTTCTTATGTTAAAGCTGTTAAGGCACCACTTCCTCAAGCAAATATTATGCCTACTGGCGGTGTTGATTTAGACAATGTTGCTGACTGGATTAAAGCAGGTGTAGTAGCAGTTGGTAGTGGTTCTCATTTAACTGGTCCAGCTGTTAAAGGTGATTTAGCTACAACTACTGAAAGAGCAAAACTTTATGTTAAGGCTGTTGCAGATGCAAGAGCAAGTTTAAAAAAGTAATAATTAGGGAATGATTGATATGGAGAAAATAGTAACGCTAGGCGAAATAATGCTTAGACTTTCTACACCAGATTATTCTACTATCAATCAAACTCATTCTTTTATGGTTAACTATGGTGGTGGAGAAGCTAACGTTGCTGTTGCTTTATCGCACATGGGACATAAGACATATTTTATTTCCAAATTACCACCTAATCAGTTAGGTGATGGGGCAATTACTCATCTACTTTCTCATGGTGTTAATACAAAATATGTTGTTAGAGGTTCTTCCACAATTGGTATTTACTTTTTAGAAACAGGCTTTGGTGGACGTCCTTCTAAAGTAATTTATAACCGTAAACACTCTGCAATAACTCGTATTCAAGAGGATGAATTTGATTGGGAAGAAATTTTTAAGGATGCAACATGGTTCCATTTGAGTGGTATTACTTTGGCATTAGGTGAAAAAGTACGTAAGGTTGCTTTACGAGCTGTTAAGGAAGCTAAAAAGTATCACGTTCCAATTAGTTTTGATTTTAACTATCGTTCAAAGCTTTGGACAATAGAAGAGGCTCGTCCTATTTATAAGGAATTTATGAATTATGTTGATATTGTTTTCGCAAGCTTTTATGATGCAAATACGATACTAGAAATACCTTTAGATGATGATTTTACTGGTACTACTTTATCTGAAAAGCGGCGTAATGTTTTTCCTAAGATGATTAAAAAATATCAACTAAAATATATATTTGGAACAGATAGAGTTGTTTATTCAGCTACGGAGAATTCTTTAGCAGGTTATTATTTTAAGCTTGATGGTGAGAGTTTATCATGGGAATTAACAGAACCAATTAGATTTAATATATATGATCGAATTGGTGGGGGTGATGCCTTCGCATCTGGTGTTATACATGGTCTTCTTAAAAATTTTGATGATCCAGCTTATGCCGTTAGATATGGTCTTAATACATCTGTTTTAAAACACACGATTTATGGTGATGCTTCAGTTATGTCATGTGAAGATATTGAAGCATTTATGGCAGCTAATGGTAGTGCTGAGGTTGTAAGATAAGAGGTTAATTATGATTGTTGGAAAATTAAGAGATATTAAACGTTATAAAGGTATTAGTAAAAACATTGATACCGCAATTGATTTTATTTTGAATAACGATTTAATGGCTTTGCCTAAGGGTAAGACTTTGATTGATGGTACTGATGTTTATGTCAATCGTGACACTTATGTGGCAAGACCATTAGAAGAATGTTTTTTTGAAAATCATGAGCATTATTTAGACTTGCAAATAGTGCTTAAGGGTCAGGAAATCTTTGGATACACAGATATTACTAACCCAACTCTTAAGGTAACAACTCCTTATAATGCAGAAAAGGATGTTACAAAATATAGTGCCACTGCTGACACAGTTTATTTTACTTTAGATGAAGGATTTGCTTTAGTGTTTAAAGAAGATATCCATCTTGCCAAATGTAAAGTAAATGATAACATTGTGGAAAAGGCAGTAATAAAAATTAGAATAGAAGAATAAAAGGAGAAAAATTATTTATGGCAAAGGTAGTAACTTTAGGCGAAATTATGTTGAGATTATCAACACCAGGTAATTCTCGTTTCGTTCAATCAGATTCATTTGATGTAGTTTATGGTGGAGGTGAAGCTAACGTTGCAGTTTCTTGTGCTAATTATGGCCATGATGCTTATTTCGTTACAAAGCTTCCTACTCATGAAATTGGTCAATCTGCAGTTAATGCATTAAGAAAATATGGTGTTCATACTGACTTTATTGCTAGAGGTGGTGACCGTGTAGGTATTTATTACTTAGAAACAGGTGCTTCTATGCGTCCTTCAAAAGTTATTTATGACCGAGCTAATTCTGCAATTGCTTTAGCTGAACCAAAAGATTTTGATTTTGATAAGATTATGGAAGGTGCTGATTGGTTCCACTGGTCAGGAATTACTCCAGCTATTTCAGATAAGGCAGCTGAATTAACTAAACTTGCTTGTGAAGCTGCAAAACGTCATGGTGTAACTGTATCAGTTGACTTAAACTTCCGTAAGAAATTATGGACTTCAGAAAAGGCTATTTCAATTATGAAGCCATTAATGAAGTATGTAGATGTTTGTATCGGTAATGAAGAAGATGCTGAACTATGCTTAGGCTTCAAGCCAGAAGCAGATGTTGAAGGTGGCAAGACTGATGCTGCAGGTTATGAAGGTATCTTCAAGGCTATGGCTAAAGAATTTGGATTTAAGTATGTAGTATCTACATTACGTGAATCTTTCTCAGCTACTCATAATGGTTGGAAAGCATTAATTTATAATGGAAAAGAATTTTATCAATCAAAGAGATATGATATTAATCCTATCATTGACCGTGTTGGTGGTGGTGATTCATTCTCTGGTGGTTTAATTCATGGTTTATTAACTTATCCAAATGATCAAGGAAAGGCTTTGGAATTTGCTGTTGCAGCTTCTGCCTTAAAGCATACAATTCCAGGTGATTTCAACTTAGTTGATAAGAAGGAAGTTGAAAATTTAGCTGGTGGCGATGCTTCTGGTCGTGTACAACGTTAATTAAAAAAGATACTTGAGGTGCTAATTTTTTAGCACCCCTATGTATATCATTAGGAGGAAATAATGAAAATCGGTGTAAGAGTTCACGATTTTGGAAAAAGCGATGCTAAGACATTAGCTGCTAAGGCTAAGGCTATTGGTTTTGATGGTGTCCAATTAGTTTTGAATAAAGCAATTGTTGGAGAAACTGGTTTACCAGGCACTCTTTCTCAAGAAAAGGCTAATAATTATAAAGAGGCCTTTGCCGCAGAAGGATTAGAAATTTTTATGTTAGGTGCTTATTTTAATCCGGTTCATTCTAATAAGGAATTAGTACATACTAATATTGAAAAATTTAAAGAGCATTTAAAATATATGCAAGACTTTAATGGCCATTTTGTTGGTTCTGAAACGGGTTCTTATAATGATGACAAATGGACTTATAATCCTCTAAATAGGACAGAGAAAGCTTTTAAAGAAGTAGCTAGAATTTTTGGTGATTTAGCAAATTACGCCAAGACTGTCAATGGTCGAATAGCTTTAGAGGGTGCTTTTGGGCATTGTATGTTTGAACCTAAGGCTTTAAAGCGTTTAGTTGATACTATTGATAATGGTTCAGTTTTTTATACTGTTGATATCTATAATTATTTAGCTTATAGCAATTATCAAAACTATAAAGAAATATTTGAGGATTGTTTAAGTTTATTTAAAGGTAAAATAGTTATTTTCCACCTAAAAGATTTTGTTGTTGAAAATGAATCCTTAAAGCAATGTGCAATTGGTAAAGGGTTAATAGATTATAAATATTTACTAACAAGAATTAAAGAAACTAATCCTAATGCTTATTTAATTTTTGAAGGTTCTAAACCTGAAGATATGCAAGAAAGCTTTAATTTTGTTAAAAATATATTACAGGAAGGAGAATAATATGAAATTACAGGTTAGATATGCTAATCATCCTGAAGATTCTAAGCACTATACTACGGCTGAACTTAGAAAACATTATTTAATGGAAAAAGTATTTGAAAAGGATGATATTTTACTTGTTTATTCTCATCAGGATCGTATCATTTCTGGTGGAGTTATGCCTGTTACTAAGGCATTACCATTAGAGACATCTGATGAATTAAGAGCTGCTTACTTTTTGGAAAGACGTGAATTAGGCATCATCAATATTGGTGGGGCAGGTAAAGTCACTTTAGATGATAAGGTATATAATATTAAGCCTAAGGATGGTATGTATGTAGGTATGGGGACTAAGAAGGTGGTTTTTGAATCTGTTGATTCTAAAAATCCAGCCAAGTTCTACATTTCTTCATGTCCTGCTCATCGTACTTATCCAACATATTATATTGATTTTGAAAAAGCTAACCATCGTCCAACTGGGGAAGCTAAAACTTTAAATAAACGAGTTATTAATCAATATATTCATCCAGATGTTTGTCAAAGTTGTCAGTTAGCAATGGGGATGACTGAGTTAGCTGAAGGAAGTGGTTGGAATACAATGCCTTCACATACTCATGAACGGCGTATGGAGGTTTATTTCTATTTTAATATACCAGATGACAATGTTGTTTTTCATATGATGGGACAACCTCAAGAAACAAGGCACATCGTAGTGCAAAATGAACAATTAGTAATTTCTCCAAGCTGGAGTATTCACTCTGGAATTGGAACCTCAAACTATACTTTCATTTGGGCAATGTGTGGTGAAAACCAAGAATTTGATGATATGGATAATATCAAAACAACTGATTTAAGATAATAAGGAGGAAATTAAAAATGGAAATGAAGGATTTTAGATTAGATGGTAAGATTGCCTTAGTTACAGGTGCATCTTATGGTATCGGTTTTGCTATTGCTTCTGGTTTTGCTAAGGCTGGTGCAACAATTGTATTTAATGATATTAATCAAGATTTAGTTAATAAGGGTTTAGATGCTTATAAGGCAGCTGGAATTAAGGCACATGGTTATGTATGTGATGTAACTAATGAAGATCAAGTTGCTGAGCTTATTACTAAGATTGAAAAAGAAGTAGGTGTTATTGATATTCTTGTTAATAATGCTGGTATTATTAAGCGTATTCCAATGTGTGAAATGACTGCAGCTCAATTCCGTCAAGTAGTTGATATTGACTTAAATGGTCCATTTATTATGGCTAAGGCGGTAATTCCTTCAATGATTAAGAAGGGACATGGTAAAATTATTAACATTTGTTCAATGATGTCTGAGCTTGGTCGTGAGACAGTTTCTGCTTATGCGGCCGCTAAGGGTGGTTTAAAAATGTTAACTAAGAACATTTGTTCTGAATATGGTGAATACAATATTCAATGTAATGGTATTGGACCTGGCTATATTGCAACTCCACAAACTGCACCTTTGAGAGAAACTCAACCAGATGGTAGTCGTCATCCATTTGACCAATTTATTATTTCAAAGACTCCAGCTGCTCGTTGGGGTGAAGCAGAAGATTTACAAGGACCTGCTGTCTTCTTAGCTTCCGATGCTTCAAACTTTGTAAATGGTCATATTCTATATGTTGATGGTGGTATCTTAGCTTATATTGGCAAGCAACCTAAATAATTAATATTAAAAAAATTAAGGATTACCAAATTATAGGTAGTCCTTTTTTATGTATTCAATAATTATTTATTAACACTTATAATTTTTATTTAGATTTATATGTATATTTTATTTTGATAAGCTAATTTTATAGTAGAAAAAAAGTAATAAATTTTGTATAATATTAAGTAAAGGAGACTATTTTATATGAATTATTTAGAAAAAGCAGAAGTATGGAAGAAAAATCCTAATTTAGATCCTGCTCTTAAGACTGAATTAATGAGCATGGATGATAAGGCATTACAAGAAGCCTTTACAACTGATTTAGAGTTCGGTACTGGTGGTTTAAGAGGTATTTTAGGTGCTGGTACTAATCGTATGAACATCTATATCGTTTCAAAAGCCACTTTAGGCTTTGGTCGTTATTTAAGTCATTTTAAGAATGCTTTAGAACGGGGCGTAGCTATTTCACATGACAATCGTCATCAATCTAAGGAATTTGCTCGTATTTCAGCAGAAGTACTAGCCACTTTAGGCTTCAAGGTTTATTTATTTGAAGACTTAAGACCTACTCCAGAATTATCATTTGCCGTAAGACATTTTGGTTGTGTTGGTGGTATTATGATTACCGCAAGCCATAATCCAAAAGAATATAATGGTTATAAGATTTATGATGACAGTGGTTGCCAATTAGTTCCTAAGGAAGCAGATAAGGTTATTGAGGAAATCAATAAGATTGAAGATTATTTTTCAATTGATCATTCTAAGAATCATAATCTTATTCAATACATTGGAAAAGAAGTTGATAATGCTTATATCAAGGAAGTAAAGAAGATTGTTTTACGTCCAAATTTAAAGAAAGATTTTAAATTAGTTTATACTCCACTTCATGGTACTGGCCAAGTATTCGCTCCAGAAGTATTAAAGAGTGTTGGTTATGATGTTTATCCACTTGCTTGCCAAATGACAAATGATCCTGATTTTTCTGGTGTTAAAACTTCTAACCCTGAAAATAAGGAGGCTTATGATGAAGCCATTGCTTACGCTAAAGAGATTGGTGCTAAGATTGTTTTAGCTACTGACCCCGATGCTGATAGATTGGGTATTGCAGTTGAACATGATGGCGAATATGTTTTATTCACAGGTAACCAAACAGCTTCCTTAGTACTAGACTATATTTTAAAAACAAGAAAAGAATTAAAGACATTACCAAAGGATGGTTATGTATTTACAACTAACGTTTCCTCTACTTTACCAATAGCTATTGCTGAAAAGTATGGTATGAAGGTTGAAATTACTTTAACAGGCTTTAAATTTATTGGTGAAAAGGCTCGTGAAATGGAAGCTGGCAAGGGAACATATGTGTTCGGTTTTGAGGAATCATATGGTTGCTTAATATCTGATTGTGTTCGTGATAAGGACTCTATCCAAGCAATTTTAATGCTTTGTGAAACAGCAGCTTACTATCGCGAAAAAGGAATGGATTTAGTAGATGCTTTAAACGCTGTTTATGAAGAATATGGTTATTATAAGGAAGGCATTACTAACATTGGTCTAAAAGGTCTTGAAGGTGCTGCTAAAATTAAGAGAATAATGG